>NZ_CP095481.1:3459843-3774375 GCF_023023025.1 Amycolatopsis sp. WQ 127309 | reverse complement strand
CGAACTCGTTCTCCGCGAGGAAGTCGACCGCCTGCTGGGCCTCGCCGTAGGTCGCGTACGACCCGATCGGCCAGCCGGTCGGCGGCGTCGGCAGCCGCGGCAGGTTGCCGGGCGCCCGGCCCCCGCCAAAGGGACTACTCACCATCATCACCTGCGCAGTCGTGGGTCCTGGGCGTCCATCTTGTCAAGAACACCCGGACCGTGCGAGCCGCTTACCCCGAAAGGCCGGACGCGCCACCATGTCGACAAGTCGCTTTGCACTTTCCCCAGGAAAGATACGTCCGAGGGCCCTTCGGACGCATCTTTCCTAGGGAAAGTGACGCCCTCGGGACCTTCGGGCGCACTTTCCTGGAGAAAGTGGCGGGTCAGGAGCGGGACTTGTATTCGCGCAGCAGGCCGCGGCTGATGATGGTCTTCTGGATCTCGCTCGTGCCCTCGCCGATCAGCAGGAACGGGGCCTCGCGCATGAGCCGCTCGATCTCGTACTCCTTCGAGTAGCCGTAACCGCCGTGGATGCGGAACGAGTCCTGCGTGACCTCCGCGCAGTACTCCGACGCGATCAGCTTGGCCATGCCCGCCTCGACGTCGTTGCGCTCGCCCGAGTCCTTCAAGCGGGCCGCGTTCACCATCATCAAGTGAGCCGCCTCGACCTTGGTCGCCATCTCGGCCAGCTTGAACGCCACGGCCTGGTGCTCGGCGATCGCCTTGCCGAACGTCTTGCGCTGCTGGGCGTACTCCACCGCCAATTCGAACGCGCGGATCGCGATGCCGCACGCCCGCGCCGCGACGTTCACGCGGCCGACCTCGACACCGTCCATCATGTACGCGAAGCCCTTACCCGGCGCCTCGCCGAGCACCATGTCCGCGCCGATCTTGTAGCCGTCGAACACCGCTTCGGTGGTGTCGACGCCCTTGTAGCCCATCTTGTCGATCTTGCCGGGGATGGTCAGGCCCGGTGCCACCTCGCCGAAGCCCTCGGGCTTCTCGACGAGGAACGCCGTCAGGTTCTGGTGGGGCTTCTCGGCGCCCTCGTCGGTCTTGACGAGCAGCGCGATCAGGTTGGACGAGCCGCCGTTCGTCAGCCACATCTTGGCGCCGTCGACGACGTAGCCGTCGTCGGTCTTCTTGGCGCGCGTCTTGATCGCGGCGACGTCGGAGCCGAGGTCCGGCTCGGACATCGAGAACGAGCCCCGGACCTCGCCGGTCGCCATCCGCGGCAGGAAGTGCCGCTTCTGCGCCTCGGTGCCGTGGCGGGTGATCATGTGCGCCACGATGAAGTGCGTGTTGATCACGCCGGACACGCTCATCCAGCCCCGCGCGATCTCCTCGACGACGAGCGCGTAGGTCAGCAGCGACTCGCCGAGCCCGCCGTACTCCTCCGGGATGGTGATCCCGAACAGGCCCATCTCCTTCATGCCCTCGACGATGTCGGCCGGGTAGGTGTCGGAGTGCTCGAGCTCCTGCGCGTGCGGGATGACCTCCTTGTCCACGAACTGGCGGACGGTCGCGAGGATCTCCGACTGCACGTCGGACAGGCCGGCGGTCTGGGCGAGACGGGCCATCACGGCTCCCTTTCCGGTTACGACGCCGCTCCCGGCGCTGGGTTACCGGTGAGTATGACCCGAAACGGGCGACCCTGCTATGAGGGCGCTCACGCCCGGGCCCCTCAGCACCGTAAAGTGCGACCGGAAGGGGAGGAACCATGACTTATCCGCAGGATCCGAACGACCCGTACGGGCAGCAGCAGCCGCCGTCGGGTGGTTTCCAGCAGCCCCAGTCGGGCGGTTACCAGCAGCCGGGCTACGGCCAGCAGTACCCGCCGGGCGGCTACCAGCAGCCCGGCTACCCGCAGTACCCCGGCGGCATGGGGATGCAGCCGAAGGAAGGCTCCGGGCTCGCCGTCGGCGCGCTGATCTGCTCGATCGCCGGCATCTTCCTGTGCTTCCTGATCAGCGTCGCGGGCATCATCATGGGCCACATCGCCTACAACAAGGCCAAGGCCGGTCAGGCGGAAGGCCAGGGCCTGGCGATGGCGGCGTTCATCGTCGGCTACGCCGCGATCGCGCTCAACATCCTGGGGTTCCTCCTCTTCTTCGGGGTCGGCGCCGCGAACGGCCTCTTCCGCTGACCGGCTAAGTTGAGGTCCTGCACGCACCGAGGGGGCCCGCGATGACCGACCCGTCCGGCGACAAGGACCACCCGTCCACGTCGTACGACCCGCCGTCGACCACCGAATCGTCGTCGTACGACCCGGGGTCCTACGAACCGCCCGCGACCGCGGACCCGACGTTCGACAGCACGGTCCCGGACAGCACCATCGCCGACAGCACCGTTTCGGACAGCACCGCCACGGATCACACCGTCGCGAGCGGTACGGCCGCCGGCACGACGGTCGCCGGTGCCACGGCGCCGCCGCCGTACCCGGCCGCCGGGAGCCTGCCGCCGGGGGCGTTCGAGACGCCCGCGGCGCACATCCCCGGCACGCCGTACGCGGCCCCGGGCTACCCGCAGCAGACGTACGCGCAGCCGTACCCGCCGGCGTACGGCGCGCCCTACGCGCCGCCGGCGCCGTACGCGCAGCCGTACCCGGGCGCCCCGCGCACCCAGGACAACGCGCTCGCCATCGGCGCGCTGGTCTGCTCGATCCTCGGCTTCTGCTCCGGCATCACCGCGCTGCCCGGGCTGATCATGGGCCACATCGCGCTGAGCCGCACCAACCGCGGCGAAGGCGGCGGCCGCGGGGTCGCCACGGCCGCCGTGATCATCGGCTACGTCGTCGTCGCGCTGTGGGTCGGCTTCTTCACGACGTTCATCATCCTGGGCGTGAACGGCCAGTTCGACAGCTAGTCGGACGTCGGCAGCGCCGCGTCGCCGGGGGTGCGCGGCGCCGGGGCCGCGTGCCCGTTCGCCTCCGGTT
The DNA here is from genome assembly GCF_023023025.1 of Amycolatopsis sp. WQ 127309. NCBI lineage: Bacteria > Bacillati > Actinomycetota > Actinomycetes > Pseudonocardiales > Pseudonocardiaceae > Amycolatopsis > Amycolatopsis sp. WQ 127309. Next base: position 3,771,458 of record NZ_CP095481.1, on the reverse strand, counting down.
TCGCTTCCACCGCATCGGGTTCCGGCGCGGCCTCGGGAATCGCCGGCGCGACGGGCGCCGGCGGGGCCGCGGGTGCCGCGGCCTGCTTCGGGGTGTGCGCGTCGAGGAAGCGCAGCAGCTCCACCGGGAACGGCAGGATCAGCGTCGAGTTCTTCTCCGACGACACCTGGACCACCGTCTCCAGCAGCCGCAGCTGCATCGCCGACGGCGTGTCGGCCATCGTCGCCGCGGCCTGCGCGAGCTTGTGCGACGCCTGCAGCTCACCGTCGGCCGAGATGACGCGCGCCCGGCGTTCCCGCTCCGCCTCGGCCTGCCGGGACATCGAGCGCTTCATCGCCTCCGGCAGCGCGACGTCCTTGATCTCGACCTTGTCGATGTGGATGCCCCAGTCGAGCGCCGGGCTGTCGATCATCAGCTCCAGGCCCTCGTTGAGGTGCTCGCGGTTCGACAGCAGGTCGTCGAGCTCGCTCTTGCCGATGATCGAGCGCAGCGACGTCTGCGCGACCTGCCCGACGGCGGCGCGGTAGTCCTGCACGTTGACCGCGGCGACGACCGGGTCGATCACCTTGAAGTAGACGACGGCGTCGACCCGGACGGTGACGTTGTCGCGGGTGATGCCGTCCTGCGCCGGGACCGGCATCGTGATGATCTGCATGTTGACCTTCTGCATCCGGTCCACGAACGGGACCAGCAGTTTCAGGCCGGGTTCCTGCACCCGGGACCGCACCCGGCCGAACCGGAAGACGAGCCCACGTTCGTACTGCTTGACCACGCGCACGCCGGCCGCGAGCCAAGCTCCGCCCAGTACGACGACGGCGCTGACGATCTCCACCACCATGGCTGCTCCCGGGGTTGCGATTTCCCCTGAAAACCCAGCGTACGCCCGTGGCCACCAGGGCGAAACGCGCTGGACGCGGCGACCAGACTGAGGTCGTGACCGACCTTCGCGTGCCTCCGGTCTTCGCCGCCCGCGCACCCCGCGTGCTCGGTCCCGAAGCCGTCCCCTGGCTGGCCGCCCTGCCTGCTCTCGCCACCGCGTACGCCCGCGAGTGGGGCCTGACGTTCGAGGGCGAGGCGATGCACGGCTACGTCGGCGTCGTCCAGCCCGCCCGCCGGGCCGACGGCACGCCGGTGGTGCTGAAACTGGGCTGGCGCAACGACGAGTCCACCGACGAGCCGGTCGCACTGTCCACATGGGCCGGCCGGGGTGCGGTGCTGCTGCTGGACTCCGCACCGGACGACGGCGTCCTGCTGCTGGAGCGGCTCGACGCCGGGCGCACCCTCGATCACCTCCCGCTGCGCGAAGCCGTCCCGATCCTGGGCGGGCTGGCGCGGCGGCTGGCCGTGCCCGCGCCGCCGGAGCTGACCCGGAGCGTCCGCGCCGAGGCCGCGGGGCTGGTCGAGGAACTCCCCCGGCACTGGGCCGAGCTGGGCGAGCCGTTCGACCGGCGGCTCGTCGACGACGCCGTCGCGATCTGCCGCGAGCTGGGCCCGTCCGCGGGCGACCTGCTGGTGAACGAGGACCTGCACTTCCAGAACGTGCTCGCCGGGCAGCGCGAGCCGTGGCTGGTCATCGACCCCAAGCCGCTGTCCGGCGACCTCGAGTACGGCGTGATCCCGTTGTTCTGGAACCGGTTCACCGAGTCCACACTAGACGAACGGCTGGACCTGATCGTCGCCTCCCAGGAGCTGGACGCCGGGAAGGCACGCGCCTGGACGCTGGTGCGGGCCGTGCAGAACTGGCTCTGGCGGGTCGAGGAGTCCGCCGAACACGGCGTGGACAGCGACGACCCGGCCTTCGTCACAGTGCCGGAAATCGCAGCCTGGGCGACCAGCCGATAGGGTCGGCGGCATGGCGGCGGTCAACAGGGTTTTCGCAGCTCAGCTGTCGGGTTTGCCGGTGTTCGGCCCGGACGGCGAATCCATCGGCCGGGTCCGCGACCTCGTCGCCGGGTTGCGTCTCGACACGCAGCCGCCGCGGATCCTCGGCGTGGTCGTCGAGCTGACCACCCGGCGGCGGGTCTTCGTGCCGATGCTGCGGGTCACCGCGATCGAGCCGACCGCCGTCACGCTCGCCACCGGCTCGGTCAACATGCGCCAGTTCAACCAGCGGCCCAACGAGGTCCTGGTCCTCGGCCAGCTGCTGGACGCGCACGCGTCGCTGGCCGGCTCGGACACCCGCGTCACCGTCGTCGACGCCGGGATGGAGCCGACCCGCACCCGCGACTGGGTGCTGGCCAAGCTCGCCATCCGGGAGCGGCGGGTCGGGCTGGGCCGCCGCCGCTCGGCGATGCAGGTGCTGCCGTGGGCGGAGGTGGCCGGGCTCAGCCTGACCGACATCACCGGCCAGCAGCAGGGCGCCGGGCAGCTGCTCATGCTGTTCGACACCATGCGCTCGGTCGACGTCGCCGCGACGATCCGCGACCTGCCGCTCAAGCGCCGGCACGAGGTCGCCGACGCGATGGACGACGAGCGCCTCGCCGACGTCCTCGAAGAGCTGCCCGACGACGACCAGAAAGAGCTGCTGTCCTACCTCGCCGAGGAGCGCGCGGCCGACATCCTCGAGGCGATGAGCCCGGACGACGCCGCCGACCTGCTGGCCGAGCTGGCCCCGGCCGAGCAGAGCCGGCTGCTGGAGCTGATGGAGCCGGAGGAGTCGGCGCCGGTCAGGCGGCTGCTGGCCTACTCCTCCGACACCGCGGGCGGCCTGATGACCCCCGAGCCGGTGGTCCTCACGCCGGACACGACGATCGCCGAGGCGCTGGCGCACATCCGCAACGCCGAGCTGCCGCCGGCGCTGGCCAGCATGGTGTTCGTCTGCCGGCCGCCGACCGCGACGCCGACCGGGCGCTTCGTCGGCGTCGTCCACTTCCAGCGGCTGCTGCGCGAACCGCCGGCGGAGCTGGTGGCCAGCGCCGTCGACACCGGGCTGGCCGCCCTGCGGCCCAACGCGACGCTGCCCGAGGTCACCCGCTACTTCGCGGCCTACAACCTGACCTGCGGACCGGTCGTCGACTCCGAGGACCACCTCATCGGCGCGGTGACCGTCGACGACGTCCTCGACCACCTGCTGCCCGAGGACTGGCGCGAGACCGGCCTGCACGACACGACCGGCGAGACCGGCGAACAACTGGAGGCCGAACGTGCCTGAGCTGACGTCCGGACGGCGGCTGGACCAGCCCCGCAGCCAGAACCGGTTCAAGCTGAACATCGACCCGGACACCTTCGGCAGGCTCACCGAGCGCGTCGCCCGGTTCCTCGGCACCGGCAAGTACCTGTTCTGGCAGACGCTGCTGGTGATCATCTGGATCGCGATGAACCTCACCGCCGTGTCGCTGCAGTGGGACCCGTACCCGTTCATCCTGCTCAACCTGGCCTTTTCGACCCAGGCGGCGTACGCGGCGCCACTGATCCTGCTCGCGCAGAACCGGCAGGACGACCGCGACCGCGTCTCGCTGGAGGAGGACCGGAACCGGGCCCTGCAGACCAAGGCCGACACCGAGTACCTGGCCCGGGAGCTGGCGGCGCTGCGGCTCGCGGTCGGCGAGGTGGCGACCCGGGACTACCTGCGCGGCGAGCTGGACCGGCTGCGGGAGGACCTCGACGTCCAGCCCAGGAAGGCCAAACCGAACCGCGCTCCTACCGGGTCGTAACATCGACGGGGTGACCAGCACTCAGCAGCTCCCCAGCGTCGATGACGTCCGCAGCGCGCTGAAGAGCGTGCAAGATCCCGAGATCCACAAACCGATCACGGACCTGGGGATGGTGAAGGACGTCGTCGTCGGCGAAGACGGCGTCGTCACCGTCGGGATCTACCTGACGGTGGCTGGCTGCCCGCTGAAAGCGACCCTGACCAAGGACACGCAGGACGCCGTCTCGAAGCTCCCCGGCGTCGCCGACGTCCGGGTCGAGCTGGACGTCATGAACGACGAGCAGCGCACCGAGCTGCGGAAGTCGCTGCGCGGCGAGGCCACCGAGCCGGTGATCCCGTTCGCCCAGCCGGGCTCGATGACGCGGGTGTACTGCATCGCCTCGGGCAAGGGCGGCGTCGGCAAGTCGTCGGTCACCGTGAACCTGGCCGCGGCGATGGCCCAGCGCGGGCTCTCGGTCGGCGTCGTCGACGCGGACATCTACGGCCACTCGATCCCCCGCATGCTGGGCACCCGCGAGAAGCCGACCAAGGTCGACACGATGATCATGCCGCCGCAGGCGCACGGCGTGAAGGTGATCTCGATCGGCATGTTCACCCCGGGCAACACCCCGGTGGTGTGGCGCGGCCCGATGCTGCACCGCGCGCTGCAGCAGTTCCTGGCCGACGTCTTCTGGGGCGACCTCGACATCCTGCTGCTGGACCTGCCGCCGGGCACCGGCGACATCGCGATCTCGGTGGCCCAGCTGATCCCGAACGCGGAGATCCTGGTCGTCACCACCCCGCAGCAGGCGGCGGCCGAGGTGGCCGAGCGCGCGGGCGCGATCGCGCTGCAGACGCGTCAGCGCGTCGCGGGCGTCATCGAGAACATGTCGTGGCTGGAGCAGGCCGACGGGTCCCGCCTGGAGGTCTTCGGCTCGGGCGGCGGCCAGACGGTGGCGGACTCGCTGACGAAGTCGATCGGCTCGGAGGTCCCGCTGCTGGGCCAGGTGCCGCTGGACCCGCGCCTGGTCGAGCAGGGCGACTCGGGCACACCGCTGGTGCTGTCCGCGCCCGACGCGCCGGCGTCCGTGGTGCTGAAGGAAGCGGCGAAGAAGCTGACGGTCCGGGCGCGCGGGCTGGCCGGGATGATGCTGAACGTGACGCCCGCGGGCCGCTGACCCCTTAAGTCCGTGAATGCCACATCGAGGGACCTGAAGTCCCTCGATGTGGCATTCACGGACTTTCGGTGAGCTACGTGGCGTCCGGGTCGATCGGCGGACGCTCGCCGGGCTTCAGCGGCTCCGGCTGGGGCTTCGTCTGCGCGGCGGTGTAGCCGTTCGTGCCGTTGGTCCCGTTGCCGCCGTTGGTGATGCCCTTGAGGCCGAGCGGGTCGCTGTCACCGTCGAACAGGTGCTGCGTCACCACCCGCTTGGGGTCGAAGTTGCGCAGCCCGCGCAGGTCTTCCAGCGGCTTGCGCAGCTGGTCGAACTCCGGGCCCATCTCCTCGCGGAGCTGCTCTTTCGCCCCGGTCGCGAAGTCGCGGACCTTCTTCACGCTCTTCGCCATCCAGGACGCCGCCTCGGGCAGCCGTTCCGGGCCGAGGATGAAAAGACCGGCGATGATGAGGACGAGGATTTCCCCCCATCCGACACTGTCGAACACCGTCAACCTCCGCTCGGAACCTACTGGCTCAGGGTACTCGCCACCGGCCCCGCTCAAGCAGGCCGAACGTCCGAACTCAATCCGAAGCCAGAGTTACGTCCACGACGAAGCTGGCACCGTCACGTGCCAGCGACACCGGGACCACCTCGCCGACGTCGTGCGCGCGCACCGCGACCGTCAGTTCCGCGGAGTCGCGGACCAAGCGGGTGCCGATCTTGGTGATCACGTCGCCCTCCTTGATGCCCGCGTTCGCGGCCGGGCCGCCGGGGGCGACGTTCTTGACCTGCGCGCCCATCGTGGACGAGCCGGCGACCGTCGAGGACGCGTTGATGCCGATGTCGGCGTGCTGGACCTTGCCGTCCTTGATCAGCGCCTTCGCGATCTTGATCGCGTAGTCGCTCGGGATGGCGAAGCCGATGCCGATGCTGCCGCCGTCCGCGCTGGACGAGCGGATCGACGAGTTGATGCCGACCAGCGCGCCGGTGGCGTCGACGAGGGCACCGCCGGAGTTGCCGTGGTTGATCGCGGCGTCGGTCTGGATGGCTTCGTAGGTGACCGGCGCGGCGCCGTTGTCGCCGCCGGCGGTGATCGGCCGGTTCAGCGCGCTGACGATGCCCGCCGTGACCGAGTTCTGCAGCGCCAGCGGCGAGCCGATGGCCATCACGGTGTCGCCGACCTGCAGGTCCGAGGACTTGCCGATCTGCAGCACTGTCGGGTTGGTGACGTTGACCTTCACCACCGCGAGGTCGGTCTTCGGGTCGGTGCCGACGAGCTTGGCGTCGGTGCGGGTGCCGTCGATGAAGATCGCGGTGATCTTGACGCTCGGATCCGCGGCGGCGGAGCTGATCACGTGGTCGTTGGTGAGGATGTAGCCCTGCGGGTCGATCATCACGCCGGAGCCCTGTTCGCCGGACTCGGCGCCGGGCTTGAACACCTCGAGCGAGACGACGGCCGGGGAGACGCGCTTGGCGATCTCGGCGACCGAGCCGGCCGGGCGTTCCTTGGCGGCCTCGGCTTCGGAGATCGTCGCGGAGCCGGTGAGCTCGGTGCCGGTGTCGGCGGCCCACCAGCCGACGAGCCCGCCGACGGCCCCGACGAGCAGCGCGACGACCCCGAGCAGGATCAGCGCCTTCGGCTGCACCCGGCGGCCGAACAGCACCTCGGGCAGGCTGAGCAACGCCCCGGGCGGACGTCGAGCGGGCTTTTCCTCGTCTTCGGCGGGCATCGCGGGCCCGGCGAGCACGGCCCCGGCGCCCGGATCGCGCCACGGATCACCCGTCCCGGTCCACAACGGCGGCTCGGCCTGCGACGCATCCCCGACAGCCTCCCGCGGCCGTTCCAGCAGAACGCCTTCGGCCCCGGGCGGCCGGCTGAACGCCTCGGCCAGCGACTCGGGAGCGGGCGGCGTCAGCTTGACGCCGTTGGCCTGCTGAGGGGTGTAGAGCTTGTCGAACGCCCCGTCGACCCCTTGCGGGCGGCCGAACACCGCGGCCTGCCCCGGATCGACGGCCGGCCGCGCCAGCGGGCGCGGCCCCAGCCGGTCGGCATCACGCGCGCCGGGCTGCTCGGGATTCACGTTCGGCTCGGTCATCATTCCCCGGTGCTGAAGATCAGGTGGCTGGGCGTGACGATACCCAAGCCCGGTGCGCCGAGTCTGCCGGTACGGCGGTGAAATGGCTGTTTCTTGGCCGAGTCGTCGGGTGAAGCGGCCGGTTGACCAGGTGGAGCACGCCGGGTTCTGCGGGCGCGGTTTCCCAGGCGGAGCAAGCCGAGTTGCCCATGCGAGGCAGGTCGGTTCCCAGGCGGAGCCCCCGCGCCAAGCGGGACGGTTCCCCCAGGCCGAGCCAGCCGAGTTCAGTCAGAACCGGGCGATTTCCAGGCAAAAGGCCGGTTGCCCACAGGCAGAACCGCAATGTGGACAAATCGCCGTCGCCCCTCGCGAATGGTCATTTCCGTCGGAGGTCGCCGATAGACTGGACTCGGGGCAGCCCCCCAGGGACGGGCGGGGGGCGCTTTCGATCGGCAGGCCCGGCCCCGAGCAGTTCTGCGGCCGCCGGGACCTGGTCTGATCGGGCCGCGCACTGGGCTACGCCAGGAGTCTGCGTACCGGGCCGCGGATGAGCCAAACGCACGGAAAGGCCACCTCGAGATCGAGGTGGCCTTCAGAACGAAACGTGCGCGGATCCGGTCAGCGAACGCCGACCGGCACCGCGATCGGCGAGCTCACCGGGGTGGACGTCACCGAGGGGGCCGGCTCCAGGCGCGGGGCCTGGGGCACCGCCATCTGGGCCGGGAGCAGGTTCGCGTTCTGCGGGACCTGGCCGCCCGTGTCCGGGGTGCCGTCACCGCTGTCCGCCGTGGTTCCCACCAGGGCCAGCGCGCTCAGCACCAACCCCGACACGACCACGCCCGCGCCCTGCGCCGCGCGGCGCTTGAAGCGGCCGCCGCCCAGGACGTTCGGGGACTGGCCGAGCGGGGCCGACGAGCCGAGCGGTGCCACGCCGCCCAGGACACCCGAGTCGCGCAGGCCGGCGACCCGGTCGGGCCGCTGGACCGCGACGAGCTGGCCGTCGGCGGTGATCGCCAGGTTGTCGGGGCTGCTGGGCAGGTCCGTGTGCTCCGGGATGGACCGGAGGCTCGCCAGGAACCCGGCCGACATCGACGGCGCGCCCGCGCCGCGGATCGCGGCGCAGGCCTGTCGCTGGGCCTGGACGTCACCGGCGCAGGAAGCGCAGCGCGTGATGTGCGACGCCGCGCGGTCACGCGCGCCGTGCGAGAGCTCGCCGTCCACGAACGCGACCACGGCGTCCGGCAGCAGGTGCGACTCGGGGAGTCCCCAGCCTCGCGGTGCGGTCATACCGACACCTTCGCAGACTCCGGGGCGTGACTGCGCCGGCGCTCCAGCGAAGCGCGCAGCGCCTGCCGGCCGCGGTGGATCCGGCTGCGGACGGTCCCCAGCTTGACGTTGAGCGTGGCGCCGATCTCCTCGTACGAGAGGCCTTCGACGTCACACAGCACCACGGCGGCCCGGAACTCCGGCGGCAGCTCGTCGAGCGCGGCCTGCAGGTCCGGGTCCAGGTGGGTGTCGGTGTAGACCTGCTCGGGGCTCGGGTCGTCGCCCACGATGCGGTCGGTGTCCTCCGGCAGGCCTTCCATGCGCACCCGCGAACGGCGGCGGGCCATGTCCAGGAACAGGTTGGTGGTGATCCGGTGCAGCCAGCCCTCGAACGTGCCGGGCTTGTAGGACGCCAGCGACCGGAAGACCCGGATGAAGGTCTCCTGGGTGAGGTCCTCGGCGTCGTGGGTGTTGCCGGTCAGGCGGTAGGCGAGCCGGTAGACCCGGTCACCGTGCTCGCGGACGACCTCGTCCCACGACGGTGGCGTCCAGGCCGCCTCGTCGAGGGACACGGGCTGAGCCGCGTCGACGGCCGTATCGGCGTTCTGCATCGCGGGAGCAGGCACCTCCATCTGTGTTTCTCCTGTCTGCTCCACCCAACGCGGGCCACGGGCACGGTGTTCCCGTGCGTCTGGATTCGAGTCTGTCGGCGTTCCTTATGGTTCTAGTGAGACTGGACTGAGAACAGGCTGAGAAGTTCTTCCGGGGTGCTTACCAGGGAGCCTGCGCGGATTTATCGACAACCAACGCTAACCTCCGTGCGTGAACACGCCCACCCCTGCGGCCGCACCGGCCGACTCCGGGTTCGTCGACGGGTACCTGCCCGACGACGAGGTGCTGTCTTCGGCGCGCGCACGGGCCGAGGACCTGGGCTGCAGCCCGCTGAGCGCGGGCGCGGGCGCGACCCTGCGGTTCCTGGCCGCCACGCTGCGCGCGAAGGCCGTCGTCGAGGTCGGCACGGGCGCCGGCGTGAGCGGGCTGAGCCTGCTGCGCGGGATGGCCCCGGAGGGCATCCTGACGTCGATCGACCTCGAGCCGGAGTACCAGCGGGCCGCACGCGCGACGTTCCGCGAGGCCGGCTACGCACCGGGCCGGACCCGCTTGATCGTCGGGCGCGCACTGGACGTCCTGCAGCGGCTGACGCCGGGCGGCTACGACCTGGTGTTCGTCGACTCGGCGCACATCGAGTACCCGGGGTGCTACGAGCTGGGCGTATCGCTGCTGCGCCGCGGCGGGATCATCGCGTTCCACAACGTCCTGGCGGGCGGCCGGGTGATCGACCCGTCCCGCCGTGACCCGGAGACACTGGCCCTGCGCGAGGTGGCACGGGCGTTTCGCGAGGACGAACGCCTGGTCCCAGCCCTGTTGCCGGTGGGCGGCGGTCTGCTGGTGGCCGCGGCGATCTGAGCTCAGCTCGGGACCAGCTCGCGGTGCGCGGTGCGGACCCGGGTTCCGGCGGCCACCGCGGCCGCCGCCAGCAGGAGCCAGATCGTCACCAGCGCGATCAGCCGGCCCCAGCCCGCGTGGCCGTAGACGTTCGCGCCCGCCGCGCCGCCGATGCTGCTGCCCAGGTAGTACGTCGCCGTGTACATGCCGCCCACCTGGCCTCGCGCGTCCTCGGGGGCGTCGGCCGCCGCCCAGCCGTTGGCGACCGCGTGCGCGGCGAAGAACGCGCAGGTCAGCACCAGGAAACCGGCGATGACCAGCGGCAGCGAGTCCGGCAGGGTCAGCGCCGCCCCGGCGGCCATCAGCAGCAGCGAGCCGATCACCGCGCGACGACGGCCGACGCGCGCCACCAGCCGTCCGGCCGCCGCCGAGGACACCGAACCCGTCGCGTAGGCGAGGAACACCAGCGACGCGATCGCCGGCGAAAGGTTCAGCGGGTCGCCGGTCAGCCGGAACCCGGCCGCGTTGTAGAGCGCGACGAACGAGCCCATCGCGAGCAGCGCCACGGCGTACTGCGCCAGCAGCACCGGGCGGCGCACCGCCGTCAGCAGGCCCGCCGCGACCGCCTTGAGCTGCACCTTCCCGCGAGCCGTGCCGGGCGGCAGCGTCACGACGGTGATCGCGGCGCACACCGCGCCGATGCCCGCGACGACGTAGAGCGCGCCGCGCCAGCCGAGCGGCCCGGCGGAGAAGCCCGCCGACAGCCGGCCGAGCATGCCGCCGACCGTGTTGCCCGCGATCATCGCGCCGACGGCGGCGGCGACGCCCGCGCGGCCGAGCCGTTCGGCCAGGTAGGCGGCCGCGACCCCGGGGAACCCGGCGATCGCGATGCCCTGCAGCGCGCGCAGCACGAGCAGCGCCGGATACGTCGGCATCAGCGGCAGCAGCAGCCCGAACACGACCGACGCGATCACCGAAGTCACGATCACCGGCCGCCGCCCGACCACCTCGGACAGCGCGGCGATCGGCAGGACCGCGATGGCCAGCGCGCCGGTCGCGACGCTCACCGCGAGCGCCGCGCCGCCGGGATCGAGGTGGTACTGCGCGGCGAGCTGCGGGAGCACCGGCTGCGGCGCGTAGAGCAGGGCGAAGGAAGAGATCCCGGCCGCGGCGACGGCGGTCTTGACTCGGCGGGTGGTGGTCACCAGCCGAAAGTAAGCAGGGCTAACCAATACGTCCAATACGCAGTTGGTCCATAATCCATGTGATGACGTATGACTCGCTGTCCGCGCAGGTCGCACCGCACCTGCGGCTCCTCGTCGCGCTGCGGGCTACGGGGAACGTCACACGCGCGGCCGAACTGCTGGGCGTCCCGCAGCCGACGGTGAGCCGCCGGATCGCGGCACTGGCCGACGCGCTGGGCGCGCCCCTGACCGTCCCGGACGGCCGCGGCATCCGGCTCACCCGCGCGGCGGAACTGCTGGCCGAAGCGGCCGAGCGGGCCCTCGCCGCGGTCGACACCGGCGTCCGGCTGGCGCGCGAGGAGGTGGCGCCGGAGTCCGGGCACGTGGTGCTCGGGTTCCTGCACCTGCTGGGGCGGACGCTGGTGCCGACGCTGCTGCGCGGCTACCGGGCGCGGTACCCGGGAGTGCGGTTCACGCTGGTCCAGGGCTCGCGGCAGGACATGCTCGACCGGCTCGCGGGTGGCGAGCTGGACCTCGCGCTGCTCGCGCCGTTGCCGTCGGAGGCGCCTTCGCTGGTCTCGGCGGGGCTGGCCGAGGAGGAGATCCTGCTGTCGGTCCCGACGGGCCACCGGCTCGCGGACCGGCGGCAGGTGCGGGTGGCCGAGCTGGCCGAGGAGGAGTTCGTGCTGCTGGAGCCGGGTTACGGCGTCCGCACGCTGACGGACGAACTCTGCGCGGCGGCGGGCTTCACGCCCCGCATCGCGTTCGAGGGCCAGGAGTCCGACACGGTCCGCGGCCTGGTCGCGGCCGGTCTCGGCGTGGCGCTGCTGCCCCGGTTCGGCCCGGGCACGCCGGCGGGAGTGGCGGAAGTACCGCTGAACCCACCGGCGTCACGCACGATCGGCCTGGTGTGGCGCGCGGGCGAGCCGACAACACCGGCGGTGACGGTCTTCCGCGACCACGTGCTGACGACGGCGGGGCGCAAATAATCCGGCCGCCGCCGAGAAACTCCCCCACCCTTCCCTGGGGGGCGTCCCCGGGTCCAGTCTATCGGCGGCCCCCGACGAAGCCCGGCGAAAACGGTCGTGAGCAGCGAGTTGTCCACAATCCAGCCGGGCTGTGGACAACCTGGGCGGCGCGACGGCGGCGACAGTGCGGCACCAGCGCGGACAGCCCGACAACCGCACGGACAGCACGTGCCGCCGCCACATGGCCGGCGAACTCAGCCCAGTGAAGCGGCCAGCTCCACCAGGGTCCGGGCCGCGAAGCCCGTCGCGCCCGGGACCACCTCGTTGTAGTTCTTCTCCGACCTCGCCGGGCCCGCGATGTCCAGGTGGGCCCACGGCAGGCCCTCGGTGAACTCGCGCAGGAACAGCGCCGCCGTGATGCTGCCCGGGCCGCCCGGGGTCTGGCGGACGTCGCCGAACTCGCCTCGGACGTTCTCCGCGTAGTCCTCCACCAGCGGCATGCGCCACCACGCCTCGCCGACCCGCGCACCCGCCGCGACGACCGATGACGCCAGCGCGTCGTCCGTGGCGAACAGGCCGCCGGTGCGCAGGCCGAGTGACACCTTCATCGCGCCGGTGAGCGTCGCCGCGTCGACGACGACGTCCGGGGCGTACCGCTTGATGCCGTACGCCAGCGCGTCGGCCAGGACCATCCGGCCCTCGGCGTCGGTGTTGCCGACCTCGGTCGTCTTGCCGCCGTAGTGGCGGACGATGTCGCCCGGCCGGTACGCCGACCCCGACACGTGGTTCTCGGCCGCCGGCACCAGCGCGGTGACCCGCACCGGGAGCCCGAGCGCGGCGATCGCGCGGGTCGCGGCGATCACGGCCGCGCCGCCCGCCATGTCCGTGCGCATCAAGTGCATGCCGTCGGCCGGCTTGATCGACAGGCCGCCGGTGTCGAACGTGATGCCCTTGCCCACCAGCAGCAGGTGCTTGACCGCACCGGAAGCACCGGACGGCTTGTAGGACAGCTCGATCAGCCGCGGCGGCCGCGCGGAACCGCCGCCGACGGCCAGCACGCCGCCGAAGCCCTGCTCCGCGAGCCACTGCTCGTCGCGGATCGTCGCCTCGACGCGCGGGCCGGCCACCTTCGCCGCGGTGTCCGCGAGCCAGGCCGGGGACTTGACGTTCGAGGGGGTGTTCGCGAGGTCGCGGGTCAGCGCCGTCGCGGCGGCCAGCGCCGTCGCGCGCTCGACGAGCTCGGTGTGGCTCGCCACCGCGCGGTCGTGCGTCACCAGCCGCACCGTCCGCACGGCCGGCTTCGGGTCCTCTGTGGACACCTTGAAGCGGTAGCCGCCGAGCAGCAGCCCCAGCGCCAGCTCCGTGACGTGCTCGCCGGACGCCTCCTCGGGCAGCACGAGCTGCACCGCGCGGAACGCCTTCCCGCCGTGCTCGACGTCGCCGGCCAGCCCCGCGTTCACCGCGCGGACCAGCGCCGCACCGGTCTTGCGGTACTGCTTCGGCTCGCCGTCGCCGAGCCCCGCGACCCAGCGGGGGCCGTCGCCGGGGACCGTCTGCACGTCGCCCGCTTTGCCGGTGATCCGGACGCCGCCGACCTCGACCGGCTCGGCCTCGACGTCGTCGGCCGGCGCGGTCACGAGCCGGACGGTCGGGGTGCCGCGGCGAAGGTCGCCCGCGACCTCGATGTCGAGGAGACTAGTCGGAACGGGGGGTAGCGGATTACGCACAGTGAGCAACCTTCGGGCGCAGAGGAACCGCGACCCCGGCCTCCGAAGGGAGACCGGGGTGCGACGGAAGGACGGTTCTGGGGGGCCGGTTCAGCCGGTGACCTCCTGCAAAGCGGCGCCGAGGTCTTTCGCTTCCTCCGCGGAGAGTTCGACGACGAGTCGCCCGCCACCCTCGAGCGGTACGCGCATCACGAGGCCCCGCCCCTCCTTAGTCACTTCGAGGGGACCATCTCCGGTCCGGGGCTTCATGGCCGCCATAGCGTGCTCCCTCCGTCTCAACCGGCGCGCCCGGGTCGCGCTCGCGTGAAAGCCAGCCGGGTCTTACCGTCCATTGTCCCCTATCAGCGCCTCGGCGCATCAGCGGACCGATCTTTTGCTGCCGTATCGGTGCTGGTATGCGGCCCGCGAGGGGTGTGAGAGTCTCGGACGACCGATGTTTCAGCGCAAGGAGAAGACGTGACCACATCCGACGTCCTGCTGATCGCCGACGCCGACGGGGTGCGCACCCTCACCCTCAACCGGCCGCAGGCGTACAACTCGCTGACCGTCGAGCTGAAGGAAGCACTGCTCGCGGCCCTGCGCGGGGCGTCCGGCGACGAGAGCGTCCGGGCCGTCGTGCTGACCGGTTCGGGCAAGGCGTTCTGCGCCGGCCAGGATTTGAAGGAGCACGTCGGGTTGCTGCAAGCGGGTGACCCCGCCCCGCTACACACGGTGAAGGAGCACTACAACCCGATCGTCAAGGCGATCGTGGCCATGGCGAAGCCCGTCATCGCGGCGGTCAACGGCACCGCCGCCGGGGCCGGCGCGGCCTTCGCCTACGCCAGTGACCTGCGGATCGCCGCCGAGTCGTCGTCGTTCCTGATGGCCTTCGCGAACGTCGGGCTGGGCCCGGATTCGGGCGCGTCGTGGACGTTGCAGCGGCTGGTCGGCTACGGCCGCGCCGCCGAGCTGATGCTGCTGGCCCGCACCGTCGACGCCGCCGAGGCGCAGCGGCTCGGCCTGGTCGGCGAGGTCGTGCCGGACGACGAGCTGGCGGCGCGCGCCCAGCAGGTCGCGGCGAAGCTCGCGACCGGGCCGACCGTGGCGTACGCGAAGATCAAGAGCGTGCTCAACCTCGCCGCGCAGTCGACGTTCGACGAGGCGCTCGACGCCGAGGACGCCGCCCAGACCGCGCTGGGCGCGACCGCCGACCACGCCGAAGCCGTCGAGGCCTTCGTCGGCAAGCGCAAGCCGGCCTTCCAGGGCAAGTAAGCGCCGGGCTGCTTCCGGGTCAACCGGCCCGGAAGCAGCCTTGGATGTGGTCGTCGACCATGCCGGTGGCCTGCATCAGCGCGTAGCACGTCGTCGGGCCGAGGAACGCGAAGCCGCGCTTCTTCAGCTCTTTCGCCATCGCCTTCGACTCGTCCGTGATGGCCGGGACGTCGGCCATCGTCTTCGGCCGCTGGTGCGAAGAGGGTGCGAACGACCACAGCAGGTCGTCCAGCGGGACGTCCAGGTCGGCGATCGCCCGGGCGTTGTTGATCGCCGCCAGGATCTTCGCGCGGTTCCGCACGATCCCCGCGTCCTGCATCAGCCGCTCGATGTCGGCGTCGCCGAACTTCGCCACCTTCACCGGCTTGAACTGCTTGAACGCCTTGCGGAAGTTCTCGCGCTTGCGCAGGATCGTGATCCACGACAGCCCGGACTGGAACGCCTCGAGGCACAGGCGCTCGTACAGCTCGTCCTGGCCGTGGAGCGGCGTGCCCCACTCCTTGTCGTGGTAGTCGATGTAGTCCGGGGTCGAGTTGCCCCAGCTGCACCGCGGGACGCCGTCGGTGCCGATCAGTTCAGTCATCCGAGCCCCCGAACCCGCCCACCGAATAGTCCTCCGCGAACTTCGCGAACCGCCGCAGCGACTGGCGCACCCCCAGCGCGAACGCCGGCCGCACGACCGGCCAGCCGAGCCGGCCCAGCGGCCCGAACGGCAACCGCAGGTGCTCGGCCCAGACGAACGTCGAGCGCTGCGCGCCCTTCGGCACCACCTGGAACACGCCGGTGCCCTGCACGACGCTGCCGAAGTGCCGCACCGAGCACCGCACCGGCGGCTCCCAGGTGGTGATCTCCATCTTGTCGGTGAAGCCGATCCCGGCGACGCCGGTGAACGCGGCCAGTCGCGAGCCGACGCTGCGGCCGTTGCCTTCGGTCACCTCGACGTCGGTGCCCAGCATCCACTCGCCCTGGCGCGTCCAGTCCGTGAGCGCGAGCCAGGTCGTCCCGGCCGGCGCGCGGACGTCGACGGACAGCACGAGGTCCGTCACTGGGCGCTCTCCGGTGCGGTCTCCCGCTCGGCTTCGCGCTCCGGTTGAAGCTCGGGTTGACGCTGCTCCAGCTCGGCGACCCGGGTGCGCAGCTCGTCGATCTCGACGCCGAGGCGGCGCAGCACCCAGTCCACTTCGGACATCTTGTAGCCGCGCAGCACCAGCTGGAAGCGCACGTCCTCCAGGTCTTCGCCGGTGATGTCCTCGGCGGGCAGCCGCGTGGGCGAGCTGCCCGGCGGCAGCGGGGCCAGCTCCTCACCCCGGCCGAACACGACGGCGGCCAGGAGGAACACCACGGCGGCCACCAGCAGCATGACTACGAGGTAGATCAGCGCGGTCGTCACGCGACGATCGTGGCATACCCGCCCCAGGAACGTCTCGCGAGCACGACGAGCCGCAGGGAAAGAAGCACCCAGGCGACCATCAGCACGGCACACGGGACGCTCAGGAACAACCTCGACGCGTCGACGACGCCGGTCGAGCCGATCAGCAGGCCGACCGAGGCGAGGTTGACGCCGACGGCCACCGCGAGCAGGACACCGCAGAACCGGGCCAGCCGGACGGCGTCGAGGCGGCGGCTGAGCCAGCGGGTGCCGAGCAGCGCGAGCAGGCCGATGACCGGCACGACGAACACCGCGCCGTGGGTGAGGTGCGCGACGACGCGGTACCACTCCGGCGTCGACGTCGGCAGGTTCGTCCAGGCGCCGTAGGTGAGGATCCGGGCGTAGTCCCAGGACGCCTGCATCAGCGGCACGCCGATGACGAGCTTCCACAGCGTGCGGACGCCGCTGAGCATGCCGAGCTCGGCCTGGTAGTCGCGGGCGACGACGGCCGCCGGGCCGAAGTCGGCGACGGCGCGGCGCTCGGCGTCCTCGTCGCCGCGGCCGCCGGCGCGGTAGGCGTCGGCGGCGTCGTGCAGGCCGTCGCGCGCCTCGTCCAGCAGGTCGGCCTTGAACTTGCCGCAGCCGTGCAGCCGCCGGTCGAGGTCGGCCAGGTACTCGTCGATCATGCGCCCAGCACTCCCCCGATGACGGCCGTGAACTGCCGCCATTCCGTGCGTTCGGCGGCCAGGGCCTGCTGGCCGGCGCGGGTGAGCCGGTAGGTGCGGCGCTTGCGGCCGGAGACGACGTCCCACTCGCTGGCCAGCCAGCCGGCCCGCTCGAGCCGGCGCAGCGCCGGGTAGACCGTGCCGGTCGGCAGGTCGAGCGCGCCGTCGCTGCGCAGCTGCAGGGCCTCGATGATCGCGTAGCCGTGCAGCTTCCGGCCGTCGAGGACCGCCAGCAGCAACGCGTCGAGGTGCCCGCGCAGGGAGTCCGCCTTCATGGGTACGCAGTCTACACGTCGACTGGCTACATGTAGGCAGACTATGTGTAGCCTGGCTACATGAACGCACTCCCGGTCGCGAGACTCCAGTTCGCGACGACGACCTCGTTCCACTTCTTGTTCGTGCTGCTCACCCTGGGTTTGGTCACGCTGGTGGCCGTGATGCAGACGCGCTCGGCACTCGGCGGCAAGCCCGAACTCGAGCGGATGACGCGCTTCTGGGGCCGGCTGTACGTGATCAACTACGCGCTGGGGATCGTCACCGGGATCGTGATGGAGTTCCAGTTCGGGCTGACCTGGACCGGTCTTTCCGCCTTCGCCGGCGACGTCTTCGGCGCCCCGCTGGCCATCGAGACGCTCGTCGCGTTCTTCCTCGAGTCCACGTTCCTCGGGTTGTGGATCTTCGGCTTCGGGCGCATGGGCAAGTGGCTGCACCTCACGCTGATCTGGCTGGTCACGCTCACGGCGTACGCGTCGGCGCTGTTCATCATGCTGGCCAACTCGTTCCTGCAGGACCCGGTCGGCAGCCACGTCGAGCACGGCACCCTGCGCCTCGACGACTTCGGCGCGCTGTTCACCAACCCGGCGCTGGCCGCGTCGCTGCCACACGTGGTCGCCGCCGCGATCCTGACCGGCGGGTTCTTCGTGGCCGGCGTCAGCGCGTACCACTTCCTCAAGCGCACCACCGAGATCGAGTTCTTCCGCCGCTCGATGCGGATCGGCGTCGTCGCGGCGCTGATCGGCGCGATCCTGGTGGTCAACCAGGGTTTCGCGCAGTTCGGCGAGCTCGCGATGTACCAGCCCGACAAGCTCAAGTACGGCGGCGTCGGGCTGCCACTGGGCCTGATGATCATGCTCGGGTTCGTCATGCTGCTGTGCGCGCTGCTCGGCACGGCGCTGCTCTTCCGCGACTGGATCACCAAGGCCCGGTTCCTGCACCGCCTGATGGTCGCGGCCATCCCGCTGCCGTTCGCCGCCGCGATCCTCGGCTGGCTGGTGCGCGAGATCGGCCGTCAGCCGTGGCTGGTCTGGGGGAAGCTGCGCACCGCCGACGCGCTCGCGGACGTCCCGGCCGGCCAGATCCTGTTCTCGTTCATCGCTTTCTCACTGCTGTTCGCCGCGCTCGCCGTGGCCGATTGGGTGCTGCTGGCGCGCGTGGCCAAGCGCGGCCCGGAGCCGGTCGAGCGCGACGTCGCCGAACTGCCCGTCCTGAGCGGAGTCTGACCGGTGGTGACCTTCTGGTGGGGTGTACTGGGCCTGCTGACCTGCGGCTACTTCGCGCTCGCGGGGTACGACTACGGCGTCGGGATGCTGCTGCCCGCGTTCGACGCCGGCGAGCGAAGACGGCGGCAGACGCTCGGTGCGCTCGGGCCGTTCTTCCTGGCCAACGAGGTGTGGCTGGTGGCTGCGGTGGGCGTGCTGTTCGGCGCGTTCCCGCACCTGGAGGGCAAGGTGTTCGCCGGGGCGTACGTCCTGGTCGTGACGCTGCTGCTCGGCCTGGTGACGTTCACGGCGTCGATGCAGCTGCGCAGCCGCCGCCCCGGCGCGCCGCGCGGCGCGTGGACCGCGGGCATCGTCGGCGGCGCGCTGGTGACGGCGGTGTCGTGGGGCCTGTTCCTCGGCAACCTGGTGGCCGGGCTGCCGCTGACCGCCGACGGCTCGCCGTCCGGTGACGTCTTCGCGCTCTTCAACCCCTACGCCGTGCTGTGGGGGCTGGGGTTCGTCGCGCTGTTCTGCTTGCAGGGCGCGGTGTTCCTGGCGGTGCGCGCGCCGGCCGAGCTGACCGGGCGCGCGGTGCGGCTGGCGCGCGCGTTCCTTCCGCCGGCCATGGGCTTCCTCGTCGTCGCGACCGGATGGGGTTCGGTTGTCCTGCACGGGGTGACGGCGGCGGGCATCGGCGTGGTCGTGCTGGCGTTCCTCGCGCTGGGCTCGGTGTGGCTGGGTCTCGCGCTCAAGCGCCACCGGGTGGCGCTGCTCGGGGCGATGACGCTCGCGGCGTGTCCCGCGCTGCTGGTCGGCACGCTGCGGTTCCCCGCGATCCTGGTGGCGGACTCGGGTTACGCGCTCACGACGGATCAGGCGGCGACGTCGTCCGGCACGTTCGCGGTGCTGATGTGGTTCGCACCGCCTGCGGTGCTGGTGCTGCTCGTCGTGCAGTGGCTGACCTGGCGCGCGCACCGCGCCCCCGTCGACCAGCGTTCGCTGCTGCACTTCTAGGAGGACGTCGTGCCCGCACTGCCCGGCCTCCGGCGGTACCTGGTTCTGCTGACCTCGCTCGGCGTGCTCTCGGCGTTCGCGGTGTTGCTCCAGGCCGAAGGTCTCGCCACGCTGCTCACAGGCGGCGGTCTCTCGTTCAGCTTGGCTCTGGCGATCGCTTTACGCATAACGCTTTCACTGGTCGGCGATGTCCTCAGTGGACGATTTGCGTCCTCGGTCAAGGCGGGCCTGCGGCGTCGGCTGCTCGGCTCGTCGTCCGACCGGGCGGGTGTCGTCGCGACGCAGGTGACACGCGGTGTCGACGCCACCGACAGCTACCTGACGGGGTATCTGCCGACGCTCGTCGTGTCGGTGGTGGTGCCGGTCGCGGTGATCGTCCGGCTGTTCACGACGGACCTGACGTCGGCGCTGATCGTGACGGCGACCCTGCCGCTGATCCCGGTGTTCGCGATCCTGGTCGGCAAGCACACGTCGGCGCACACGCAGTGGGACCTGCTCAAGAAGCTGGGCGGGCACTTCCTCGACGTCGTCCGCGGGCTCGGGACGCTGAAGGTGTTCGGGCGGGCGGAGGCGCAGGCGCGCACGGTCCGCGCGATGGCGGACGCGCACGCGGACGCGACGCTGAAGACGTTGCGGGTGGCGTTCCTGTCGGCGCTGGTGCTGGAGCTGGTCGCGACGCTGTCGGTGGCGCTGGTCGCGGTCCCGATCGGCTTCCGGCTCCTGGACGGCGGCCTGGACGCGCGAACGGCGCTGTTGATCCTGATCCTGGCCCCGGAGGCGTACCTGCCGCTGCGAGCGGCGGGCGCGAAGTTCCACGCGGCGGCGGAGGGGTTGACGGCGTTGCGGGAAGCGCTTGCGGTGCCGGTGGTTTCGCTTCGTTCCGGGACCGTGGTTCGACGCCGGGGTGCGCCTTCGCTGGTCTTCGAGCGGGTGACCGTCCGTTTTGGCGACGTTGCCGCACTGTCCGATGTGGACCTGTCGGTGCCCGCCGGGTCGCGGCTGGCACTGGTCGGGCCGAGCGGATCCGGGAAGAGCACGTTGCTGGCGGTGCTGCTGGGGTTCGTCGCGCCGACATCGGGCCGGGTCCTGGCGGACGGGGTGGACGTGCGCGCGCTGGATCCTTCCGACTGGCTGGCGGACATCGCGTGGGTCCCGCAGCGGCCGACGTTGTTCCGGGGTTCGCTGGCTTCGAATATCGGACTGGGCCTCGCTGAGCCCGACGTCGCGGGCGCGGCCCGCGCGGCGGCGCTGGACCAGGTGGCGGCGGGGTTGCCGGGTGGGTACTCGGCTCAGGTGGGCGAGGGCCTGTCGGCCGGTCAGCGGCAGCGAGTGGGGCTGGCCCGGGCCCTGGCCCGGACGACGGCGGGGCTGGTACTGCTGGACGAGCCGACGGCCCGCCTGGACTCCCGCACGGAGGCGACGGTGCTGTCGGCGACCCGCCGGCTGCTGCCATCACGGACGGCGGTGCTGGTCGCGCACCGGCCGGCGATGGTCACGCTGGCGGACCGGGTGGTCGAGCTGCGCGACGGCCGGGTGGCCGCGGAGGTGGCGGCGTGAGGTTGTGCCTTGCGGTTGGTCCGCGCTGCGTTGCTGGGGCCGGAGCCAGAGCTGGGGCTGGGGCTGGGGCTGGGGCTGGGGCTGGGGCTGGAGCCGGGGCCGAGGCCGCTGCTCCTGCGCTGATGGCCGCCGCTGCCCTTCCGTTCACGGCGCACGCCGACCGCACCGAGGCCCCGAACGTCGCGGTGATCGGCTCCACCCCGCCGCTGGGGTGGGTCCGCGCCGCCGTCTTGTCAAGTTCGGTATCCACAGGCAAGCAGTTGTCCACAGATTTCCGCGCACCCCGTTTTCGCAGGCCAGGGGCGGTACGCTGGGATCGGGGACGCCCCCCTGGGAGTGGTGGGGGCTGCTCTGGGAGTGGTGGGGGCCGCTTGGGGCCGGGCGGCAGTCGTCGGCGGCGGGTGTGCCGCTGGGCCACGGCGGTCTCGCGGTGATCCGCTGCGACCTTCGCCCACGACCTCACTTCTCACCCCGGGGAATCACTTCATGAACAGCGCGAACGATCCCGCCGGAGCGGGACTGTGGGCCGTGTCCACAAAGGACCTCCTCCGCCTCACCCGCGCCGCGCTGCTCGCCGCTGGAGCCGAGCTGGCCGCGCTCGCTCTCATGGCCACCGCCGCCTGGTTGCTGCTTCGCGCCGCCGAACGGCCGCCTCTTGCCGCGCTCACCTTGGCCGTGACCGCTGTGCGGGCTCTTGCTCTTCTGCGTGGTGGCCTGCGGTACGCCGAACGGCTTGCCGGGCATGACGTCGTCCTGCGGTGGCTCGGCTCGTTGCGCACCCGCGTCTACCAAGCCCTCGTGCCCGGGTCGCGGTATTCCGGTGGGGACCTCCTCACCCGGCTCGTGTCCGATGTGGACGCTCTGCAGGACGCCGTCCTGCGGTGGTTGCTGCCCGCTGTTGTCGCCGGGGTCGTCGGGGTCACCGCTGTCGGGGTGGTGGCGACGGCCTCCGTGGGTGCCGCGGGGGCGTTGGCCACGGGGCTCGTCGTCGCCGGTGGGGTGCTGCCTTGGCTGGTCATCCGGGTCACGGCGGCGCGAGCGGTCGAAAACGCGCCGAAACGGGCGGAACTCGCCGAACGTGCCGTCGAGCTCGTCACCGGGTACCGGGAGCTGGTCGCCGCCGGGGCGCTCGAAGAGAAACGCGCAGCCGCGCACGACGTTGTCGAGCAGCTCAGGGAACCGGTCGTCAAGACCGCTCTGCTCGGCGCCGCGGGGATCCTCGTCCAGCTCGTCACCACCATCGCCGTCTGCCTTCTCTGCGACGCCTCCGTTCCGTGGACCGCCGCTCTCACCCTCGGCGCCATGACGACGTTCGAGGTCGTCCTCCCGCTGATCACCGCCGCTCGCCGGGTTCCGGAGATCCGTGCGTCGGCGGCTCGGGTGACGGCCGTGCTCGCCACGCCGCCGGTCAGCCCGGGCACCCGCACCGTCCACGAAGGACACTTCAGGCTGGAACGCGCCGGCCTCCGTTATCCGGGACGCGCGCCCGCGCTGCTGGACGTCGACCTCGACCTCGCGCCCGGCCGCCGCGTCGGGATCCTCGGGCCCAGCGGGGCCGGGAAGACCACCCTCCTGCGCCTGCTCCTCGGCCTCGAAACCCCGACCTCCGGGCGCGTCACCCTCGACGGCCACCCGCTCGCCGAGTACGCCGACCTGGCGAAAGCCGTCTCCGGGGCGCTCGCCGACGCGCACGTCTTCCACACCACCGTCCGCGAGAACCTCCTGCTCGCTAAGCCGGACGCGACCGACGACGAGCTGCGCGAAGCCTGCGAAACCGCCGGCTTCGACCTGGCCCTCGACCGCGACACCGGCCCGGACGGCGACGCGCTCTCCGGCGGTCAGCGGCAACGGCTGATCCTGGCCCGCGCGGTGCTGGCGGCGCCCCGGGTCCTGGTGCTCGACGAGCCGGTCGACGGCCTCGACCCCGCGCACGGCGACGCCGTCCTCAAGCGCGTCCTCGAGCGCGTCCTCGAGCGCACGCGGGGCAGCGTCGTCCTCGTGACGCACCGGCCCGAGCACCTCGACGGCTTCGACCAGGTCCTCACCCTCGAGGACGGCCGTGACCGAACCGACGGCGAGCGCCGGTAGCACAACGGAAACCGTCCGGTCACCCTTCGCGGTCAAGATGTCCTCACGCGCCGCTCGAACCGACTCACGAGTAGCGACCGTGCCATGCTGGAGGCACCGCATCCGAGGAGGAGGACCACTTGATCGCGCAGCTTGTCCGCTTCGTGCTGGGCCCGCTGGCCAGGGCGCTCTACCGGCCGGAGGTGCGTGGCGTGGAGAACGTGCCCGCCACCGGCCCGGTGCTCCTGGCGGCCAACCACCGGGCCGCGCTCGACACCGGCGTGATCACCTTCGCGACGCCGCGGCAGGTCAAGTTCCTCGGCAAGGCCGAGTACTTCGTCGGCAAGACGATCAAGGGCCGGCTGATGGCCGGGTTCCTCGGCGGCCTCGGGTACGTCCCGGTCGAGCGCGGCAACGCCCAGGCCGGCCTCGCCGCGCTCGAAGCGGCGCGCAAGGTGCTCGACGCGGGTGGCGTCTTCGCGATCTACCCCGAGGGCACGCGCTCGCTCGACGGCCGGCTGCACCGCGGCCACACCGGCGTCGGGGCGCTGGCCCTGGCGACGGGCGCGAAGGTGGTGCCGGTCGCGCTGACCGGCACCGAGAACCTCCAGCCCGAGGGCGCGCGTGTCCCCCGCCTGGCCAAGATCGGCATCACGTTCGGCAAACCCCTCGACTTTTCGCGCTACGAAGGCCAGGACTACGCGCCGGCGATCCGCCGCTCGGTCACCGACGAGGTGATGTACGCGATCCTCGAGCTGTCCGGCCAGGAGTACGTGGACACCTACCACAAGCGGCCCAGCGAAGGCGCCGCCTGAGTCACCAGGGCACCGGGCCCTCGTCGTCGACGAAGGTGCCCGTCGGGCCGTCCTTCGGGATCGTCGCCATCCGGACCGCCGACTCCGCGCCCTGCGCCGCCGTCCGGGGGCCCGAGTGGCGGTTCAGGTCCGTCGCGCAGTGGCCGGGGCAGACGGCGTTGACCAGGATCCCGTCGGCTCGCAGGTCCCTGGCGTACTGCAGCGTCAACGACGTCAGCGCGGTCTTCGACGGCGTGTACCCCGCCGAGATCGGCAGTTCGCTGCCCGGGTCGGCGTTGCGGGCCAGTGACGCGCCGCTGCTGGAGACGTTGACGATGCGCGGTGCGGCCGACCGGCGCAGCAGCGGCAGCAGGGCGTTCGTCACGCTGACGACGCCGAAGAGGTTCGTCTCGAAGATCGCGCGCAGGACGTCGAGGTCGGCGGTGCTGGGGCGCTGGCTCGCCAGGTCGGAGCCCGGCGGCACGGCGACGGCCGCGTTGTTGACCAGGACGTCGAGCCGGCCGTAGCGGGCGTCGATGGCGGACGCGGCCGCGGCGACCGAAGCGGGGTCGGTCACGTCGAGCACGACCGACGAGCCGCCGATCTCCGCGGCCGCCTGCTCACCGGCGGAGGCGCTGCGGGCGCCGACGACGACGGTGTGGCCGAGGGCGGCGAGCCGGCCGGCGATCTCGCGGCCGATGCCCTTGTTCGCGCCGGTGACCAGAGTGATTTCGTTCATGACCCCAGCACACCAGCGCGCGGCCGCTTCGAGCCAACACCGGATCCGCATCGGCCGATACCCTGCGGGTATGCAGCAACCGGAAACGCGGGAGCTCGCCTACTTCGTGGCCGTCGCCGAGGAACGGCACTTCGGCCGTGCGGCCCAGCGGCTGGGCATGGCGCAGCCGCCGCTGTCGCGCGCCATCCAGCAGCTCGAACGGCGGCTGGGCGTGCCGCTGCTGGAACGCACCAGCCGCGGGGTGACGCTGACCGCCGCCGGCGCGGTTTTCCTTGTGGAGAGCCACAAAGCGCTCGACGCCGTCACCGCCGCGGTGCGCCGGGCGCAGCGGGCGGGCGAGGCCGTCCCGAAGCTGCTCGTGGCGACGAAACCCGACGGTGACGCCGGTCTGCTCGAGCGGATCCTGCCCCGGTACCGGCAGGACCCGGACGCCGTCGAGGTCGAGGTGGTCGTCTGCGGGATCGGCGAGCAGACGCCGATGCTGCGCGACGGGCGCGTCGACCTCGCGTTCGTGCACCCGGCGCACGACGACCTCGCCGGGTTCGACACCGAGCTGCTGCTGACCCAGGACCAGGTGGCGGTCCTGCACCGCGACCACCGGCTGGCCGGGCGCAGCGCCCTGGTGCTCGCCGACCTCGACGGCGAGCCGCTGCCCCGCTGGCCGGGGACGGACAAGAAGACGAGCGGCCCCGAGGTGCGGGACTCCGGGCAGCTGATGGCGTTGATCGCGCTGGGTCAGGCCGTCGCCGTGCTCCCGGCGTCGGTCCGGCGGCACGCCTGGGCGGACGTCGTGTGCGTGCCGGTGCTCGACGCGCCGCAGAGCTCGATCATGCTGGCCTGGCCCGACCGGACGCGGTCGCGGGCGGTGGCCGCGTTCGTCCGGGCGAGCACCGAAGCCGTGAGCGCTCAGATCCCGGGCGGTCCCGCGGCCCACTTCGGCGGAGCCGGCGGCTCGTAGGTCGCGAACTTGTCGAGCAGCACGGCCGGGTCCGGGTCGGTCAGCAGCAGCTGCCGGTAGTCCGCCTTGACGAACCCTTCCGTCACCATGTGGTCGGCGAAGGTCAGCAGCGGGGCGTAGTAGCCGTCGACGTCGACCAGGCCGATCGGCTTGCCGTGCAGGCCGAGCTGGGCCCACGTCCAGACCTCGAACAGCTCCTCCAGCGTCCCGGCGCCGCCGGGCAGGGCGAGGAAGCCGTCCGACAGGGCCGCCATCTTGGCCTTGCGCTCGTGCATGTCCTTCACGACGTGCAGCTCGCTCAGCCCGGCGTGCGAGATCTCGACGCTCGAGAGCGCCTCCGGGATCACGCCGATCACCTCGCCGCCCGCGGCGAGCGCGGCGTCGGCGACCACGCCCATGGTGCCGACGCTCGCACCGCCGTAGACCAGGCCGATGCCGCGCTGGGCCAGCAGCTTGCCGAGCGCCGCCGCCTGCTCGGCGTAGCGCGGCGAGAAGCCCATCGACGACCCGCAGAAGACACAGATCCGGCTCATCAGTGGGTGTCCTCCCAGGCCTGGTAGGAGTTCTGCACCACGCTGACGGCGTCGTCGATGTCGTCGGTGACGTGCAGCAGGTTCAGGTCGTGCGCGCTGACCTTGCCCTCGGCCTGCACGGTCTTGGCGATCCAGTCGTAGAGCCCGCCCCAGTACTCGCTGCCGAACAGCACGACCGGGAACTTCGTGACCTTCTTCGTCTGCACCAGCGTCAGCGCCTCGAACAGCTCGTCGAGCGTGCCGAAGCCGCCGGGCAGGCAGATGAAGGCCTGCGAATACTTGATGAACATCGTCTTGCGGGCGAAGAAGTAGCGGAAGTTGACGCCGAGGTCGACCCACGGGTTCAGGCCCTGCTCGAACGGCAGCTCGATGCCGAGCCCCACGGAGAAGCCGCCGGCCTCGGCCGCGCCGCGGTTGACGGCCTCCATCGCGCCCGGGCCGCCGCCGGTCATCACGGCGAACCCGGCGTTGGCCAGCGCCGCGCCGATCTTGCGGCCGAGCTCGTACTCCGGGTGGTCGCGCTTGGTGCGTGCCGAGCCGAACACCGTGACCGCGCGCGGGACCTCGGCGAGCGCGCCGAAACCCTCGACGAACTCGGCCTGGATCCGCAGCACGCGCCACGGGTCGGTGTGCACCCAGTCGCTGGGCCCGCGCGAGTCGAGCAGCCGCTGGTCGGTCGTGCTGCCCTGGTCACGGCGGTCGCCGCGCAGGACCACGGGGCCCTTCTGGCGCTCGACCGGACGCTCGGGGTACTGGCCGTCGGGGAATTCAGACTGTTCGCTCACTACGTCATGCTACGACCTGCCCACCACTTCTTTCGGGGGTCCGGGGGCGGAGCCCGCCGGCGTGGGGGTGTGGGGGTTCGCCCCCACGAGTCACAGCGAGAATGCGAGCAGCGCCGTGGAGGTGAAGTCGATGGCCGGCTCGTTACTGGGCCATGAACTCAAGTCGTCGGCGTAGCGGGATCCCTGACCGTCGAACGATTCATCCGGACGGGTGCATTCCTTCGCGCCCGCCGGGAACGGCAGATCCGCGAAATTGGCCGCGCCGTTGGGTCCATTCACGACCGCGCCGTACAGCACCTTCGAAGGTCCGGCGAGGTTCGCGGCCTGGTGGTGCGGGCACTGCGGGAACGCGCTGCCGACGCCGACCACGAGCGACACGCCCCAGGCGTTGGCCCCGAGGGTGAAGTCCCGCTGACGCGCGCCGAACGCGGCGTAGCGGGGGTCGCCGGTGACGCGCTGGTAGAGCCGGGCGGTCGCGGCGAAGCCGAAGCTCTTGCTGGCGGCGTCGAAGTCGGTGACGTCGACGGCCGTCCGGAATGGACTCTTCGCGGCGCTTGCCACACCGGCGTCGAGCTGACGGCGCAGGTCGGCCGCCAGTTCGCGGACGCCGAGCGCGGCGCCGGGGACGCCGGTGCGCAGCAGCCCGGCGAGGTCGGCGTGGGCGAGCGCGCTGGTGTCGTAGAGGTTCAACGTGCTCTTGTCGGCACTCGCGATGTAGGTCTTGGCCCACTTCGCGGCGTCACGGGCCCAGCCGGTCGCGCGCGGGTCGTGCAACGCTCGCGCCGCCAGTGCGAGCTGCGTCGCGCCCAGCTCCAGGTCGTCCTCCCAGGACGACTCCGGGTAGTAGGCGTGCGGGAAGGCCGTCACCAGCTCGCCGACGTCCGCCGTCTTGGCCTGCGCGAACACCGCGGCGGCCTCGCT
Organism: Amycolatopsis sp. WQ 127309; assembly: GCF_023023025.1. Lineage (NCBI taxonomy): Bacteria > Bacillati > Actinomycetota > Actinomycetes > Pseudonocardiales > Pseudonocardiaceae > Amycolatopsis > Amycolatopsis sp. WQ 127309. The sequence goes on along the minus strand of NZ_CP095481.1, from coordinate 3,743,813 downwards.
CAGGTAGTGCCGGGCCAGGCGCGGGTCGCGGTGGGCCTGGACCTGCGCGCCGAGCGCGAACGCGGCGGCGACGCGGCCGGCGAGGTTCGGGCTGAGCGGGGCGCCGGCGCGCGCGGCGGGGAACACCGGGCGGTACTTGACGAAGTAGGCGGGGTCGCCGGGCTTGACGTCGAGGGCGTCGTCGTCCTGCGGGTTGCGCCAGACGTCGTGGTCGCCGAGGAAGCCGAACTCCTCGCTGCCGGTGCCGATGCCGACCTGGGCGTAGAGCGTCTTGGTCTTGCCGTCCCACATCTTGTCGAGCCAGTCGAGGCCGAAGCGGACCTCCTTCGCCAGCACGGGGTCGGGGTCGTCGCGCAGCACGGAACCCAGCTCGGCCAGCGAGTACGCCGTGTTGGACGTGAACTTCACGAAGTCGCCGGCGTCGACCCAGCCGCCTTCGACGTCGACCCGGCCACCCAGCGGCGTCAGCGGTTCGACGATTTCGTCGCCGCCCTCGCCGGCGAACTTCGGCTCGGCGTAGACGGCGCCCCGGCGGTCGGCCAGGTGCGCGGGCTTGCGGTCGAGGCGTCCCGGGATGACGTCGTGGCCGTCGCGCTGGGCCTGGAAGAACGCGGTGGTGGCGCCGACGAGCGGGCGGAAGAGGCGACGCGCGGTGTCGATCCGGAACGGCGGCGACGTCGCGCCCGCAGCCTTGACCCGGTACGTGCCCGGGCGGTCCACAGTGGACAAGTCAAGGTCGAAAACGGTTTTGTAGCGGTCGTTCCACACACCGAGACTGGACCCGGTGCGACCCTGGCGGACCGTGCGGCCGTGGTCGTCGACGACCGTGAACGTCCCTTGCGCGCCGCCGAGCAGGTACGCGTGCTTCGCCTCGCCGAGCGCGTAACCGACCTGGTCGACACGCACCTCCGCGGGCGTCGCGGCCTCGGCCGGGGTGGCGGCGAGCGGGGCCGCGAGCGCGACCACCGTCGCGAGGGGCAGCAGGCGCATGGTCGGCCTCCACTTAGTTAGGAAAGTTTCCTATCTAGACGCTAGCCTGAGCCGACGGCGGGCGTCAATATGTCCGTTTCCGCGCTATCCACGCCGATGACCTACCGTGGGACGATGACCAGGGCCCCCGCCGAACCGCTCGGCACGCGGATCCGGCGGCTGCGTGCCGACCGCGGCTGGACGCAGCGCGAGCTGGCCGAGCCCGGGTACGACCGGGGTTTCCTGGCGAAGGTCGAGACCGGCAGCCGGCCGCCGTCGGAGGAGATGCTGGCCTACCTCGCGCGGCGGCTCGGCCTGACCGTCGACGAGCTGCGGTTCGGGCGCCCCCCGGGCGTCGCCGCGGACTTGCGGGACGCGCTGGACGAGGGCTACCGGGACCTGGAGCAGGGCCGCGTCGCTGCCGCGGAGACGCGCTTCGCGTCGGTCGGCCGGCAGGCCGCGGGCTACCACCTCGCCGACGTCGAGTGCTACGCGCGGTTCTGCCAGGCCGAGGTGAAGTGGCAGCTGTTCGACGTCGAGGGCGCGCAGGCGGCGCTGGAGCACGCCGAGGAGCTGGCGGCCGCGGCGCCGCCGTGGCTACGGGCGATGATCGTGCACCGCTGGTCCGGCTGCCGCTACCTGACCGGCGACGCCGGCGCGGCGATCGCCCGCGTCGAGGAGGCGCTCGGCGTTCTGGCCGGCGACCCGGACGCCGAGTTGTGCCTGCTCAGCGCGTTGATCCACCCGCTGATGGAGATGGGTGGCCTGCACCGGGCACGCCAGGCCGCGGTGGCGGGCCGCCGGCTGATCCGGTCGGCCACGCGGCCGGACTTCGTGGCGCGGTTCCACCGGCAGGCGTCCCAGGTGTGGCAGGCGATCGGCGAGGCCGACCGGGCGGAGCAGGACCTGATCGAGGCGTCACGCCTGTTCGCGTCGGTCGGCTTCGACCGCGACGCGGCCCGCTGCCGCTGGGCCCGCGGCTACCTGCTGCGCCGCCTGGGCCGGCTGGCGGAGGCACGCGCGGAGCTGACGGCGGCCCGCGACCAGCTCGCGGCGATCGGCTCGGAGGAGGGCGTCGCGGGCGCGACGATCGAGCTGGCCGAGGTCCGGCTGCGCCAGGGCGCGCTCGCCGAGGCGTCGTCGCTGGTCGATGCGGTGCTGCCGCTGCTCACCCAGGACGTCGAGACGCTCGGCGAGGCGACGGGCCTGCTGGGCCAGATCGCCCAGGCCCAGGGCGACCTGCCCGCCGCCACCCGTCTCCTCCGCGAAGCACTGGAAATCCAGACCCGGGCATCCCTGCACGCGGCGGCGGTTTCGACGTCCCTGCGGCTCGGAGACGTCCTACGACAACGTGGTCATCTCGACGAAGCCATCGCGGCCTACCACCGCGGCCTCGACTCCGCCGAAGTCACCGACACCCCGGCCTAACCGACCCTCCAGAAGCAACTTCCGCCCCTGATCACGCGAGTTACGACTCCCGTCACGCGAGTCCCGTGCCCGATCACGCGGATGACGGCCCCGGTCACACAGCCCTCCCGAGTCCGGTCTACCGGCTTGGCGTGCTCCAGCACGGGTCTCACGTGATCAGAGCCGTAACTCGCGTGATCGGGGACGGAACTCGCGTGATTGGGGACGGAACTCGCGTGATCGGGGGTCGATACGGCGAGTGGTGTGGACCAATCGGGGTGGCGGTCCGGGAATCCGGGCGGAAACGCAAGTTCCTACGAAAGTAAGTGAATTGGTTCAGACCAGTCGGTGATACCGGGCGTTGCCTGGGGATATGTCCGGGACGGCGTGATCTTTCCCGGAGAGCGCTGGGCCGTTCGGCCCATTGACCGGCAGGCCCGTGGAACCTTTACTCGGATGCGTCCGGCGCCATAACACCAGTTATTCCGGCGGACACATCGCGACCCGGCCGGGCGCACGGTCTCCCCGAGTCCCACCGGAAAGGTTCCCCATGAGATCCCCACGAGGGCTGGCGGCGATCGCCGGCCTGACCCTGACCTTCGCGCTGCCGGCGATCCCGGCCGCCGCGGCACCCGCTCAAGCTCCGGCCCAGAACCCCGAGGCGCTCGCCGCCGTCGCCGCCGACCAGGCCGCGCTCAACGGCGTCGACCAGCTGGCCAAGAGCCCGAGCGAAGCGTTCGTGCGCACCGGCGTCACCCCCGGTGGCGGCGGTCTCTTCTACGCCTCCTACCAGCGCACCTACCACGGCCTGCCGGTCGTCGGCGGGGACGCGGTCGTCGTCGCCGACGGGGCCGGGCGCGTCCGCGCGACCGACGCCGCCAAGACCGCGCCCATCAGCGTGACCACCAAAGCCACCCTCGGCACCGACAAGGCGAGCGGCATCGCCCGGGCCAAGGTGTCCCGGGTGGACTCCACGAGCACCCCGCAGCTGGTCGTGCTCGCCGGGGACGCCCCGAAGCTCGCCTACGAAGTCGTCGTCAGCGGCCACAACGCGGCCACGCCCACCCGCCTCCACGTCTTCGTCGACGCGGCCACCGGCGCGGTCCTCGACTCCCGTGACGACGTCCGCACCCTCGCCGGGCCGGGCAAGGGCGCGACGACGACCACCGCGGCCGTCGCGGGCACCGGCAACTCCTACTACGCCGGCCAGGTCTCGATCGACACGTCCGGCTCCGGCAGCTCCTACTCGATGACCGACCCGGGCCGCCGCGGCATCGCCTGCGGCCGCGAAGGCGGCGCCATCTTCACGAAGAGCACCAACAGCTGGGGCAACGGCTCCGGCACCGACCTCGAAACCGGCTGCGTCGACACGCTCTACAGCGTGCAGTCCGAGTGGAAGATGCTGGGCGACTGGCTCGGCCGCAACGGCATCGACGGGGCCGGCGGCGGCTTCCGCGCGAGCGTCGGCCTCAACGACGTCAACGCCTACTGGGACGGCTCCTCGACGCACTTCGGCCACTCCCAGGACAACCAGCGCCAGGCCACGCCGATGGACGTCGTGGGCCACGAGTTCGGCCACGCGATCTTCCAGACCACGCCGGGCGGTGCCGGTTCGGGCAACGAGAACGGCGGCATGAACGAGTCCACCGGCGACATCTTCGGCGCGCTCACCGAGGCCTACGCCAACAACCCGAAGGACACGCCGGACTTCGTCGTCGGCGAGGGCGTGAACCTCGTCGGCCAGGGCCCGATCCGCTACATGTACAACCCGTCGCTGGTCGGCGACCCGAACTGCTACTCGGCGTCCATCCCCAGCACCGAGGTGCACGCCGCCGCGGGCCCGCAGAACCACTGGTTCTACCTGCTCTCCCAGGGCAGCAACGCCTCCCCGGCGAGCCCGACGTGCAACGGCTCCAGCGTCACCGGTATCGGCATCCAGAAGGCCGGCAAGATCTTCTACAACGCGCTCCTGAAGAAGACGTCCTCCTGGAACCACAAGGCCGCCCGCAAGGCGACCCTCGAAGCCGCGATCGCGCTGTACCCGGGCAGCTGCACGGAGTTCACCGCCACCAAGGCCGCCTGGGACGCCGTCTCCGTCACGGCCGCCAGCGGTGAGCCGACCTGCACCGGCACCCCGCCGGCCGGCAACGACTACTCGCTGACGCTCTCCCCGACGTCGGCGTCCGTCCAACCCGGACAGTCCGCGTCGACCACGGTGACCACCCGGGTCACCGCGGGCAGCGCGCAGACCGTGCAGCTGCAGGCCACCGGCCTGCCGGACGGCGCCAAGGCGACGTTCAGCCCGGCGAGCGTCCAGTCCGGCGCCGCGGCGACGCTGACCATCACCACCGCGGCCACCACCCCGAACGGCACCAGCCAGGTGACGGTCACCGGTGACGGCACCGACGCCGACCACACCGCGCAGTTCTCGCTCACGGTCGGCACCGGCACCCCGCCGACCGGCTGCTCCGGCCTCGCCGAGTGGGACTCCGCGAAGGCGTACGTGCCCAACGACGTCGTGGGCCACAACAGTCACAAGTGGACGTCCACCTGGTACTCGACCGGGGCCGAGCCGGGCGCGCCCGGGTCGTGGGCCGTCTGGAGCGACGCCGGCGCCTGCTGATACCCGCCGCGCGGCGGCGGGTGACTCCCCCGCCGCCGCGCGGCTTCCGGGCATATCCTGTACCAGTGGAAAGGCGAACCGCGTGAGCGTGAGCGGCGAGACCGTCGGCGAGCGCCTGCGTGAACTGCGCACCGAGCGCGGGCTCACCCAGCGGCAGCTCGCCGGACCGCAGTACTCCGCGGCGTACGTCTCGTCGGTCGAGACGGGCGCGCGGACACCGTCGGGTGACGCACTGCGGTTCTTCGCGCAGCAGCTCGGGATCGAGCCCGACGAGCTCCTCGGCGGCAGCTCCCCGCGTGAGCTGCTCGAGCTGGACATCGAGCTCATCGAGACGGCGGAACGGTTCCTGCTCGGTGACGCCCGCCGCGCGACGCCGCGGATGCAGCGGCTCCGGCGGCGCGCCGAACGCCTCGAACGGCCGCGGCAGGAAGGCATCGCGCTGCTGTGGCTGGCCGGCTACTCCCGCGGCGAGACGCGCACGAAGTACGTCGCGGAGGCCGAGACCGCGCTGGCGAGCGAGCCGCCGCCGGTGCGGGCGATGGTGGCGCCGCTGCGCGCGGCCGTGCTCAGCGACTGGGGCGAGGCGCAGTATTCGCTGCACCTGCTGGAAACCTGCCACGCGGAGCTGCTGCGCGACGGCTACCCGCAGCCGTCGATGCTGCTGACGTTGCGGGCCTGCCTGGCCGAGCGGCACCTGCGTCAAGGCGATCTGGAGCGGGCTTCGGAGTACGCCGACGCGGCGCTGCGCCTCACCCGGGGCGGGCCGGCGGTACTGGCCGAGCTGACCCGCAGTCACGTCGAGGTGTGCCGCAGCCACCTGGCCGCGGACCGGTTCGCCGACGCGGCGGCGTCGATCGCCGCGGCCTACGACCTGATGCAGGAGCGGGCGCTGCACCCGGCGATGGCGCACTGCCTGCTGGCGCGCGCCCGGGTCCGCGGCCGGGCGGGTGACGTCGACGGTGCGCTGGCCGACCTCGGCGCGGCGCGGGAGACGGCGTGGCCGGACGACGTCCCGGCGATCACGGTCGAGCTGGCCGGGGAGTACCTGGCCGCGGGCCGGCTGGAGACGGCGGCCGCGTTGCTGGACCAGATCCGCCCGGCCGTCGTGGCGGGCACGGCGCTGGCGGCGGAGCTGCGGCTGCAGCTGGGTTCCCTCGCGCGAGCGCGGGGTGACGAGCGGCGCGCGGCCGAAGACCTGCGGGCGGCGGTCGAGCTGGCCACCGGGCTCGGGGCGCGCGGGGTCCTCGTGCGCGCGTTGCGTCCGCTCAGCGAACTCCTCGGCGAGACCGGCCGTCAGGAAGAAGCGGCCGACGTGCTGCGCGACGGCCTGATCGCGCTGGGCGCGGAAACCGACTGAGCACGATTCCTGAGCAATACTAACGATTCTCGGTGATCGACACCCATCCGGCGTTCGGATGGTGTCCGGGACAATCCCTACGAAAGTCGTTCCGGGGCACCCGCCGGGAAGAATCCCCAGTTGCAGGCGGGTTTGTACGAATTGACCCATGAATCCGGAACGTGCCGTTGGTCCGTTCGGCCCATTGACGCCCCCGGCCCCTGATCCTTTACTCGGATGCGTCCGGACGCATACCTGCAGTTAGGCCCCCGGACACGTTCCCCGTACCCCCTGATCCGGTCGCCCTGTTTCGCGTGCCCGGGCGAACCGTCGTGCCTGCATGGAAGGAAAACCTCGATGACCCATCGTGGGTTCAGAACGGGCTTGGCGGCCGCCGCCGGGCTCGCCATGACGCTCGCTTTGCCGGTGACCCCGGCGAACGCGGCGCAGCAAGCACAACCCGCCGCTCCCGAAGCGGCCGCCGCCCGGGCCGCCGACCAGGCCGCCGCGAGCGGCCTCGACGCCCTCAAGCGCGGCCCGGCCGAGGCGTTCCGGCGCGTCGGCCTGACCGCCGGTGGCGGCGGCCTCTTCTACGGCGCCTACCAGCGGACCTACCAGGGCCTGCGGGTCGTGGGCGGGGACGCGGTGGTCGTGGCCGACGGCGCCGGGCGCGTCCGCGGCACCAGCGCGGCCGAGACCGCGGCGATCACCGTCGGGACCCAGGCCGGGCTCGACGCCGCCAAGGCCGCCGCCACCGCGCGCGCCCAGCTGGCCACTGTGGACAGTGTGAGCACGCCGGAGAAGGTCGTGCTGGCCGGGGCGACGCCGAAGCTGGCCTACGAGGTCGTCGTCGCCGGGCGCACCGCGAGCGCGCCGAGCAACCTGCACGTGTTCGTCGACGCCGCCACCGGCGCGGTCCTCGACAAGCGGGACGACGTCAAGACGTTCTCCTCCGGCGCGAAGAGCCAGGCTCAGCCGGGCACGGTGAACGTCGCCGGCACCGGCAACAGCTACTACGTCGGCAACGTCTCGATCGACACCACGCAGTCCGGCAGCACCTACACGATGCGCGACCCGGGCCGCACCGGCATCAGCTGCGGCCGCGAGGGCGGTTCGGTCTACAGCGGCCCCGACAACGCGTGGGGCAACGGCACCGGCACGGACCTCGAAACCGGCTGCGTCGACGTCCTCTACAGCGTCCAGACCGAGTGGAAGATGCTCAGCGAGTGGCTGGGCCGCAACGGCATCAACGGCAGCGGCACCGGCTACCCGGCGTCCGTCGGCCTCGCCGACGTCAACGCCTACTGGAACGGCTCCTCGACCCACTTCGGGCACTCGCAGGATAACCAGCGCCAGGCCACCTCGATGGACGTCGTCGGCCACGAGTTCGGCCACGGCATCTTCCAGTTCACCCCGGGCGGTGCCGGTTCCGGCAACGAGAACGGCGGGATGAACGAGTCGACCGGTGACATCTTCGGCGCGCTGACCGAGGCCTACGCCAACAACCCGAAGGACGTCCCGGACTACCAGGTCGGCGAAGGCGTCAACCTGGTCGGTCAGGGCCCGATCCGCTACATGTACCAGCCGTCGCTGGTCGGCGACCCGAACTGCTACTCGTCGTCGATCCCGAGCACCGAGGTGCACGCGGCGGCCGGCCCGCAGAACCACTGGTTCTACCTGCTCGCCGAGGGCTCCGCGCCCGGTGGCGGCAAGCCGAACAGCCCGACCTGCAACAGCTCGTCGGTCACCGGGCTCGGCATCCAGAAGGCCGGCAAGATCTTCTACAACGGCCTGCTGAAGAAGACGTCGTCGTGGAACCACAAGGCCGCCCGCAAGGCGACCCTCGAAGCGGCGATCGCGCTCTACCCGGGCAGCTGCACCGAGTACAACACCACCAAGGCCGCGTGGGACGCCGTCTCCGTCACCGCCGCGACCGGTGAGCCGGCCTCGTGCACCGGCGGCGGGCCGGACTTCTCCGTCGCGCTGAACCCGGCTTCGGGTTCCGTGCAGCCGGGCGGTTCGGCCACCACGACCGTCAGCACCGCGATCACCTCCGGCGCGGCGCAGTCGATCACGCTGTCCGCCTCCGGCCTGCCCGCCGGCGCGACGGCGTCGTTCAGCCCGGCCACCGTCCAGTCGGGCGGTTCCTCGACGCTGACCATCGCGACGACGTCGTCGACGCCGACCGGCAGCTTCCCGATCACCATCACCGCGGACGGGGCCAGCACCGACCACACGGCTTCGTTCTCGCTCACCGTCGGTACCACCGGGTCGTGCGCGCCGGTGACCAACGGGACCCGGCTGAACATCCCGGACTACCCGGGTGCCGCGGTCAGCAGCACCAGCACCGTGGCCGGCTGCGCGCGCAACGCGTCGTCGACCACCAAGGTCGAGGTGCACATCACCCACACCTACAGCGGTGACCTGGTGCTCGACCTCGTCGCGCCGGACGGCTCGTCGTACCGGCTGAAGAACTCCAGCTCCTCCTCGACGCCCAACATCAACACGACCTACACCGTCAACGCCTCCTCGGAGGCCGGGAACGGTGCGTGGAAGCTCCAGATCCGCGACGTCGGCCCGGCCGACACCGGTTACCTGTCCTCCTGGACGTTGACCGTCTAGTCCCAAGTCCGTGAAGGACTCCTTACCGGCCTTAAGAGCCGGTAAGGAGTCCTTCACGGCTGTCCCCCTCCCCCACCCAGAAGGAATTCACCGCCATGAAGTGGAAGACGAAGCTCGGCGCCGGGGTCACCGCCCTGGCCGCTGTGTTAGGGGTCGTGACCGCGCCCGCGGCTACAGCTGCACCGGTCACGTCGCTCGCGGCGCCGGACATCTCGCTGGCCAACATCAAGACCCACCTCAACCAGCTGCAGACCATCGCCAACAACAACGGCGGCACGCGCTCCCCGCGCGGCGCCGGGTACGCGGCTTCCGTGACCTACGTGGAAAACCTGCTCAAGAACGCCGGGTACACGACGACCCGGCAGACCTGCACCAGCTGCCTCGGGCAGTCGCAGAACCTGATCGCGGAGTGGCCGCAGGGTGACGCGAGCCAGGTCATCATGCTCGGCGCGCACCTCGACAGCGTCAGCGCCGGGCCCGGCATCAACGACAACGGCTCCGGCAGCGCGTCGATCCTCGAGACCGCGCTGACGCTGGCCCGCACCAACCCGGCGATGGCCAAGCGCGTCCGCTTCGGCTGGTGGGCCGACGAGGAGTCCGGCCTGGTCGGCTCGAAGTACTACGTCAACAACCTGCCCAGCGCCGAGCGCACGAAGATCAAGACCTACCTCAACTTCGACATGATCGGCTCCAAGAACTGGGGCTACTTCGTCTACGACGACGTCGCTTCGGTCAAGGCGATCTTCGACGAGTACTTCTCCTCGATCGGCATCCAGACCGAGGGCGACAGCGAGGGTGACGGGCGGTCCGACCACGCGTCGTTCAAGAGCGCGGGCATCCCGGTCGGCGGCCTGGCCACCGGCGCCGGCGACATCAAGAGCTCGGCGCAGGCCCAGAAGTGGGGCGGCACCGCGGGTGCGGCGTTCGACAACTGCTACCACCGCGCGTGCGACACGACGTCGAACATCCCGGACGCGCCGCTGGAGAAGAACTCCGACGCCATCGGGTACGCGCTGTGGAAGCTGGCCGTCGCCGCGCCGCAGGGCAACGACTTCTCCGTGAGCCTGAACCCGACGGCCGGGACCGTCCAACCCGGACAGTCGCTCCAGGTCGCCGTGAGCACCACGACGACGTCCGGCTCGGCCCAGTCGATCGCGCTGACGGCGTCCGGCCTGCCCGCGGGCGCGACGGCGTCGTTCAGCCCGGCCACCGTGCAGTCGGGCGGCTCCTCGACGCTGACCATCGCGACTTCCGCGTCGACGCCGACCGGGACGTTCCCGATCACCGTGACGGCCGACGGCGCGAGCGCCGACCACACGGCGGCGTTCTCGCTGGGTGTCGGCAGCACGTCGTCGTGCGCGCCGGTCACCAACGGGACCCGGCTGACCATCCCGGACTACCCGGGTGCCGCGGTGAGCAGCACCGCGACCGTCGGCGGCTGCGCGCGCAACGCGTCCGGCACCACCAAGGTCGAGGTGCACATCACCCACACCTACCGCGGTGACCTGGTCATCGATCTGGTCGCTCCGGACGGTTCGTCGTACCGCCTGAAGAGCTCCAGCAGCGACTCGACGGCGAACCTCGACACCACCTACACCGTCAACGCCTCGTCGGAGGCCGCGAACGGCGCGTGGAAGCTGCAGCTGCGTGACGTCGGCCCGGCCGACACCGGTTACCTGTCCTCCTGGACGCTGACCGTCTGACCCTCGGAACGACCGGGGGTGGCACTTTCACGTGAAGTGCCACCCCCGGTAATTTGTCTAGACCACCCGATCGTAGGTAGTCAGCGGTTCCCGGCGGCACCTATCTTGAGCGGACACGCCGCGTTCGCTTCATCGAAGATGGGAGCCGGTATGTCCGGTCGGAGAACCCGCTTTTTCGGAACCCTTCTGGCGGCAGCGCTGGCTGTCCCGCTGCTCGTATCGGCCCCCGCGCAGGGGGCGGTGCAGGCCGACACGTGCGCGGTGAAGTCGCGTCCCGCGGGCAAGGTCCTGCAAGGCTATTGGGAGAACTGGGACGGCGCCGCGAACGGCGTCCACCCCGGACTGGGCTGGGTGCCCATCACCGACAGCCGCATCGCACAGCACGGTTACAACGTCATCAACGCCGCGTTCCCGGTGATCCGCTCCGACGGCACGGTGCTGTGGGAGAACGGGATGGACGCCGGCGTCAAGGTCTCCACGCCCGCCGAGATGTGCGCCGCCAAGGCCGCCGGCTCGACGCTCCTGATGTCCATCGGCGGCGCGGCCGCCGGGATCGACCTCTCGTCGTCCGCCGTGGCCGACAAGTTCGTCGCCACGATCGTGCCGATCCTGAAGGCGTACAACTTCGACGGCATCGACATCGACATCGAGACCGGCCTCACCGGCAGCGGCAACATCAAGACGCTCTCGGCGTCGCAGTCGAACCTGATCCGCATCATCGACGGCGTGCTCGCGCAGATGCCGTCGAACTTCGGGCTGACGATGGCGCCGGAGACCGCTTACGTGACCGGCGGCAGCATCACGTACGGCTCGATCTGGGGCGCGTACCTGCCGATCGTCAAGAAGTACGCGGACAACGGCCGCCTGTGGTGGCTGAACATGCAGTACTACAACGGCTCGATGTACGGCTGCGCCGGCGACTCGTACCAGGCCGGCACGGTCCAGGGCTTCACCGCGCAGACCAACTGCCTCAACCAGGGCCTGGTCGTCCAGGGCACCACGATCAAGGTGCCCTACGACAAGCAGGTCCCGGGCCTGCCCGCGCAGCCGGGCGCGGGCGGCGGCTACATGTCGACGAGCCTGGTTTCCCAGGCGTGGCGCGCGATCCCTTCTCTGAAGGGCTTGATGACGTGGTCCCTGAACTGGGACGGCTCGAAGGCCTGGACGTTCGGCAACAACGTCAAGTCCCTGCAGGGCCGCTGATCCAATGCCGTGAAGGCCTCCTTACCGGCGCTTATGGCCGGGAAGGAGGCCTTCACGGCTTTCAGGAGTCGCCGGCCGGGATGGGGTCGTTGTACTCGCCCGAGGGGCCGGAGTAGGAGCGGCCGTTCGGAAAGGGCCAGGGGTTCGGGACGCAGCCGTGCAGGCCGAGCGTCTGCTGCTCCATCACCGGCGCCGGCTTTCCCGTGCCGGGGCACAGTTCGTGGCCCTGGCCCAGCCGGTGCCCGGTCTCGTGCGTGACCATGTACTGGCGGTACAACGCGAGCGGGGCACCGTAGTTCGGGACGGCGTTGGCCCAGCGGGCGACGTTGAGCACGACGTTGCTGCCGTTGCGGCACGACGTGTAGCCGTCCGCGGTGCCGCCGCAGAGCCGGTCGCGGCTGGCCGGGGTGGCCAGGTAGATCGTGAAGTCGGCGCTGTCGTCCGGGCCGACCTGCTGCAGCCGCCACTCGCCGCCGGCGGTCCAGCCGCGCGGGTCGCCGAGGATCGTCCGGATGTCCTTGGCGAACTCGGCGGGCCCGACGCCGTCGATGTCGGTCTCCAGCGCGATCCGGTACCGCATCAGCCGGCCTTGCGTCCCGGCCACCTGGTCGCTGCCCGGGGTGAACATCCACTGCCCCGACCCGGTCTGCGGGAAGGTGATCAGGACGGTCTGCGCCTGGGGCTGCGGTGGCGGCTGCCGCGCGGGCTGTTCGGCGGGCGGGGGCGGCACGGACGTCGCGTCCGCGATGGCCATGACCACGGGCCCGGCCGCGGGCGCCGCGACGGGCTGGCCTTCACAGGCGGTCACGGCACCGACGACCGCCAGGGCGAGCACGGCGACGGCCGCGGCCCGTCTCGCGGCGGTTTTCGGCATGGGTCCTCCCCAGCAGGCGGTGTCACCAGTGGATACGGCTCGCACCGGGGAAAGGTTGCAAGCTCGCGCGACTGTAGAGCTTCACCGCAGTTCAGGGCCTTCGGGTGTGACGCCCGACACTCAGCCCAGGAACTTGCGCAGCACGTCGGCGACCTGGCGGATCTCCGCCGTGCGGACGTTCTCCTGCTGGGTGTGCGCCAGCGTCGGGTCGCCCGGGCCGAAGTTCACCGCCGGCATGCCCAGAGCCGCGAAGCGGGCGACGTCGGTCCAGCCCAGCTTCGCCGCCGCCTGACCGCCCGCCGCCGCGACCAGCTCGGCCGCCGCCGGAGCGGACAGGCCCGGCAGCGCGCCCGGCGAAACGTCCACAACGGACAGTTCGAAGCCCGCGAACACCTCGCGCAGGTGCTTCTCCGCCGCCGCCGGGTCGCGGTCCGGGGCGAAGCGATGGTTCACCGTCAGGACGGCTTCGTCCGGCACGACGTTCCCGGCGACGCCGCCGCGGATCGCCGTCGCCTGCAGGCCCTCGCGGTAGGTCAGCCCATCGATGTCGACGATCCGCGGCGCGTACTCGGCCAGCCGGCGCAGCGGCTCGGCGAGCGCGTGGATCGCGTTCTCCCCCATCCACGCCCGCGCCGTGTGCGCGCGGGTGCCGGTGAAGTGCAGTTCGACGCGCATGGTGCCCTGGCAGCCGGCCTCGATGACGCCGTTCGACGGCTCGCCGACGATCGCCAGGTCCCCGGCCAGCCACTCCGGCAGCTCGCGCTCGATCCGGCCGAGGCCGTTCTTGACCGCTTCGATCTCTTCGTTGTCGTAGAAGACGAACGTGATGTCGTGCTTCGGCTCCGGGAGCGTCGCGGCGAGGTGCAGGAAGACCGCGTCACCGCTCTTCATGTCGACCGTGCCGAGGCCGTGCAGGGTCTCGTCGTCGCCGCTGCCCTCGCGCCGTGACGGCCGGTTGCCGTTCTCCGGCACGGTGTCCAGGTGCCCGGCGAGCACGACCCGCGAGCCGCGGCCCAGGTGGGTCCGCGCCAGGACGGCGTCACCGTTGCGGACGACTTCGAGGTGCGGCGCCTGCTTCAGCAGCGCGTCCTGCACCAGCGTCGCGAGCTCGGCCTCGCTGCCGGAGACGCTGAACACGTCCACCAGGGCGGCGGTGAGGTCGACGGGGTCGGCGTGCAGGTCGAGGCTCATGACCGGCACGCTACCGGCAGGGCTACCGTGGGTGCGTGGTTAGGTTCCCGGTCGCCGTGGGCGGCGCGTTGCTGGTCCTGCTCCTGTCCGGCTGTGGCAGCGAGGCCGGCCCGACGCCCAAGCAGGGCGGCGAACCCGGGCCGGACGCGCTCCCGACGAAGCTGGACGCGCTGACCGCCGACCAGTGCTACGCCAGCCCGCGGACCCAGCTGCCGAAGGGCTGCGAGAAGTACGTCACGGAGCTCGGCAGCGTCCCCGGCTCGGCCCGCAAGCGCGCCGGCGACAAGGACCCGCAGCTGGTCACCGAGGCGGCCGGGCTCGAACGGGCCGTCGGGGTGTTCCGGAGCACCGGCTGCACCACGGTCGCGGACCCGGGCGGGCCCTGCACGCAGGCGCTGGTCGACATCGCCGCCGCCCTTTCGGGGCTGAAGAAGCAGGTCGACGCCCGGCCCACAGAGGGTTGACCCAGGTCACTCCACTACGGTTGGGGCCGTGAGCGAGCAGACCCCGAACCCCGAAACGACCGGCGCCACCGGCGTCGGGCTGGCCACCGTCGCGACCGACGGGACGGTCCTCGACACCTGGTACCCGCAGCCCAAGCTGACCGAGACCGGCGCGTCCGCCACGTCCAGCACCTCCGGCACCGACGTCTTGAGCGTCGAAGAGGCCACCGAGGTGCTCGGCGAGGCCGCCGCGGCGCTGCTGGGCCCGGACACCGACCGCGGGGTCGAGGTCGTCGCCGTCCGCACCACGATCGGCAAGCTGGCCGACGTGCCGGCCGGCACCCACGACGTCTACCTGCGGCTGCACCTGCTCTCGCACCGGCTGGTGCGCCCGCACGGTCAGAACCTCGACGGCCTGTTCGGCCTGCTGGCGAACGTCGTGTGGACCAACCACGGCCCGTGCCCGGTCGAGGGCTTCGAGGCGACCCGGCTGCGGCTGCGGGCGCGCGGCGCGGTGACCGTCTACAGCGTCGACAAGTTCCCGCGCATGGTCGACTACGTCATGCCCGCGGGCGTCCGGATCGGCGACGCGGACCGCGTCCGCCTCGGCGCCCACCTGGCGAGCGGCACGACCGTGATGCACGAGGGCTTCGTCAACTTCAACGCCGGCACGCTCGGCGCGTCCATGGTCGAGGGCCGGATCTCGGCCGGCGTGGTGGTCGGCGACGGCTCCGACGTCGGCGGCGGCGCGTCGATCATGGGGACGCTGTCGGGCGGCGGCAAGGAGACGATCTCGCTGGGCGAACGCTGCCTGATCGGCGCGAACGGCGGCATCGGCATCTCCCTGGGCGACGACACGGTCGTCGAAGCCGGGCTATACGTCACGGCGGGTACGAAGGTCCTCGTCGACGGCAAGGTCGTCAAGGCCCGCGAGCTCAACGGCGTCTCGAACGCGGTCTTCCGGCGCAACTCCGGCACCGGCGCGGTCGAGGTCGTGGCGCGGGCGGGCTCCGGCGTCGAGCTGAACGCGATGCTGCACGCAAACTGAGCAAAAGCCGTGAAGGCCTCCTTGCCGGCGCTTACAGCCGGTAAGGGGGCCTTCACAGCTTATTGGGTGACGTCGGGTTGTTCACCTACCATTCATCTGGTGACCACCGAATCGTTGCCCCACACCCCGGCCGAGCTGGGACTGCCCGACGTCCCGGTCGAAGCCCGGCCGGCCGATCCGGCGGTCCACCACGTGCGCGCCAAGCTCGACCGGGAGATCCGCGCGCTGCTCGCGCACGAGCCCGGCACGCGCTCCGGCGCCGACCCCGAGGACCTGCACCAGATGCGCGTCGCCCTGCGGCGGATGCGCAGCGTGCTCAAGCTCTCGGGTGAGCTGGTCGGCGACGGCGCCGAGCCGGTGCGGGCCGAGCTGGGCTGGCTCGGCCAGTCGCTCGGCGAGGTGCGCGACCACGACGTCCTGATCGAGCACCTGCGCGAGGTCATCGCCGACTTCGAGGTCCGCGACCAGCCCGCCGGCCGGCAGCTGGTGTCCCGGTTCGTCTCCGAGCGCGCGACGGCGAAGCAGCGGCTCACCCGGGCCCTGTCCAGCGCCCGGTACTCGACGCTGCTGCGCGAGGTCAGCCTGCTGACCCGGGCGACGCCGTCCACTGTGGATGTTCCGCGGCGCGACCTGATCGCCGGGCTGGCCAAGCCGCACCGCAAGCTCGCCAAGGCCGTGCGCGCGCTGCCGGCCGACCCGCCGGACGACGACCTGCACGCCCTGCGCATCCACGGCAAGAAGCTGCGTTACGCCGCCGAGCTGGCCCAGACGTCGGCGAAGAAGAAGCAGGCCAAGCGGATCAAGGCGCTGTTGACGGCCACGAAGGACTTCCAGACGGTGCTGGGCGACCACCAGGACGCGGTGCTCGCGGCCGAGCGCATGCGCACGGTGCTGGACACCGGCGACAGCGCGATCGGCTTCGTGGCCGGTCGCATCGCGGAGCGCGAGCTGACCCGCCGAGCCGAGGCCCGCGCGACGTGGCGAGCCTCCTGGGAAGCCGTCGACGCCGCCGCACAAGCCCTGCACGCCTGACCCGTCACTTTCGCCGGGAAAGATGCGGCTTCAGGCCCCCGAGACGCATCTTTCCTAGGGAAAGTGACGTCTTCGGGCCGGGCGAGCGGTCGGAAAGGGGCGTTTTCGTCAGGAGACCGACCAGACGTACCCGTCCGGCCGCACCAGCACCGTCCGGCCGCCCTCGGCCTCGTACGCCGCGTACGCGTGGCCGCCGTCGTCGACCAGCTCCGTGCCCGTCGCGACGCTCCCCTGCGGAAGGATCCGCAGGCCGGGGCCGTCGCCGAAGGACAGCTCCGTCGCGTGCGGGCCGCGGAACAGCTCGAACAGCCGGACGCGCTTGCCGTTGGCGTCGGTCAGCGGGGCGTCCGGGGCGCGGTCGCCCGGCTGCAGCGCGCCGGTGCCGGCCGGGGACAGCGGGCCGCCGCGGTAGGTGATGTCCAGCTGCTGGGTGTCCTCGCCGCGCTTGTGGGCGTCCTCGTCGCCGTCCTTGTACTTCTGCAGCAGCCCCGTCGAGACGCCCAGCACCCGCGCCGCGACGGTCCGCCGCTCCACCTCGTAGCTGTCGAGCAGCTCCGGTGAGCCGTCGGCGAGCTTCCAGCCCAGGTTGTAGCCGTCCTGGACGCCGGTGTTGAGGCCCTGGCCGCCGGTCGGCGGGTGGACGTGCGCCGCGTCGCCGGCCAGGAAGACCCGGCCGTCGCGGAAGCGCGCCGCGAGCCGGATGTTCGGCCGCCAGACCGTCGACCAGGCCAGGTCGGACAGCACGACGCCGCCGCCGGTCAGCGCGTCGAGCCGGGCCTGGACCGCGGGCAGCGCCGTCTCGACGTCCACGTCGCCGTCGCCGAGCGGCGAGCCGAACTGGAAGTGCGGAGTGCCCGGCAGCGGGCTGAACATCATGCCGCTCATCGGGTTCTCCGGCGTCGCGAACCAGTGGCCGTAGCCGCGGTCGAGGCCTTCGGCCCGGACGTCGCCGAGCAGCATCCGGATCGACTCGTCCGTGCTGCCCTCGAACGCGATCCCCAGCGCCTTGCGCACGAGGCTCTTGCCGCCGTCCGCCCCCACCAGGTAGGCCGCGCGGACCGTCTCGCCCGTGCTCAGCGTGGCCGTGACGCCGTCGGCGTCCTGCTCGAAGCCGGTCAGCGCGGTGGCCAGCTCGACGCGGACGCCGAACTCGGCGAGCCGGTCGCGCAGGATGCCCTCGGTCTGCGACTGGCCGAGGAACCAGCCGGTCGGGTACGGCTTCGCCGGCGTCGGCTCGACCGGGTCGAACATCATCCGCTCGCCGACGACCTCGCCGCCGAGGTGGATCTTCATCGGCACCGGCGCGGCGCCCTGCGCGAGCACGGCGTCGAGCACGCCGAGGTCCTCGAAGACCTCCAGCGTGCGCGGCTGCAGTCCGTCGCCGCGTGAGCCGACGAAGAACGTCTCGGCCTTGTCGATGATCCGCACGGCGACGTCGCGCCGTGCCAGTTCGATGCCCAGCGTCAGCCCGGTCGGCCCCGCCCCCGCGATCAGCACCGTGGTGTCCATGTCGCCCTCCCAGTGAATTGAAATTCAGTGAATCTGGATTCAGAATGACACTGCTAGCGTCCCGCGTCAAGGAGGTGGCGGTGAACCGCAAGGAGAAGGCCGCGGAGACCGAGGCCGCACTGAAGGCGGCGGCCCGGCGCGTGTTCGCGCACAAGGGCTACCTGAACACCAAGATCACCGACATCACGGCGGAGGCCGGGCGCGCGGCGGGGTCGTTCTACAACCACTTCGCCAGCAAGGAAGAGCTGCTCGAGGCGCTCCTGGCCGACATCGCGACCTCAGGCGACGAGAGCGCGCTGGCCGAGGGCCACCTCTCGGACTTCAGCGACCCGGCGGCCGTGCGCTGGCACGTGGCGCAGTACTGGGAGTTCTACAAGGAACACGCGTCGACGATGCGGGCCCTCGGCCAGGCGGCACTGGTGAACGACGCGTTCGCCCGCACCCTCGCCGGCTTCGGCGCCACGCAAGCGGCGGACCTCAACGGCCACCTCGAGCACATCACGGCCGCGGGCATGCGGCTGCCGGCGCGGCTGGACCTCAGCATCGTGATGATGTACCGGCTGGTCGACAGCTTCGCGCAGATGTGGCTGCTCGACCCGGCCCCCACCGGCTGGACCCCGCCGACCGACGAAGAGGCGGTCGAGGCCCTCACCCGGTTCGTCTACCGCGGCTTCACCGGCCGCGACTACTAGGCGCTGAGACGCTCGACAGCCGCGTCGACGCGCTCGTCGGTCGCCGTCAGCGCGACGCGGACGTGCTTGCCGCCCTTGGGGCCGTAGAACGTGCCCGGCGCGACCAGGATGCCGCGGTCGGCGAGCCACGCCACCGTCGCGTGGGCGTCCTCGTCGCGGGTGGCCCAGAGGTACAGACCGGCCTCGGAGTGGTCGACGCGGAAGCCGTTGTCCTGCAACGCCTTCCGCAGTGCCAGCCGGCGGCGGGCGTAGCGTTCGCGTTGTGCGGCCAGGGCCTCGTCGTCGGTCAGGGCGGCGACCATCGCCTCCTGGACCGGGCGCGGCACGATCATGCCCGCGTGCTTGCGGATCTCCAGCAGTTGCGCGATCAGGCGGGGGTCGCCGGTCAGGAACCCGGCGCGGTAGCTGGCCAGGTTCGCCGACTTCGACAGCGAGTGCACCGCGATCAGGCCCTCGGTGCTGCCGCCGGAGACGTCCGGGTGCAGCACCGACAGCGGTTCGGTCTCCCAGCCGAGCGCCAGGTAGCACTCGTCGGACACCACCACGACGTCACGCTCGCGCGCCCACTCGACGACCTTGCGCAGGTGCTCGACGGGCAGCACCTTGCCGGTCGGGTTGGACGGCGAGTTGAGCCAGATCATCGCCGGGCGCTGCGGGCCCAGCGCCGTCAAGCCGTCGGACCGCAGGATCGACGCGCCCGCGAGCAGCGCCCCGACCTCGTAGGTCGGGTAGGCCAGCTCCGGGATGACGACGACGTCACCCTCGCCGAAGCCGAGCAGCCGTGGCAGCCAGGCGACGGCTTCCTTGGACCCGATCGTCGGCAGCACGGCGCCGGCCTCGATGCCGGTGACCCCGTGGCGGCGGCCGAGCGCGGCGATGGCCGCCGCGCGCAGCGCCGGGATGCCGTGGGTCGTCGGGTACCCGGGGATCTCCGAGACCGACGCCAGGGCGTCACGGATGCCGGCCGGGACCGGGTCGACGGGCGTGCCGATCGAGAGGTCGACGACACCGCCGGGATGCGCCTGCGCCGTGGCCTTGACCTCGGCGAGCGAATCCCAGGGGAAGTCGGGCAGCGCGACGCGGCTCATTCGCCCTGGGGCTGAGGGGGCAGCGCCTTGACGAAGGCGGGGTCGTGGGCGGTCTTGCCGACCTTCGACGCGCCGCCGGGCGAGCCCAGCTCGTCGAAGAAGTCGACGTTGGCCTTGGTGTAGTCCGACCAGCCGTCCGGGACGTCGTCCTCGTAGTAGATCGCCTCGACCGGGCAGACCGGTTCGCAGGCGCCGCAGTCGACGCACTCGTCCGGGTGGATGTACAGCATGCGTTCGCCCTCGTAGATGCAGTCCACGGGGCACTCGTCGATACACGCCTTGTCGAGCAAGTCGACGCAGGGCTCGGCGATCACGTAGGTCACTGCGCACTCCTGCTTTTCTCTGCCAACAGCCAGTCGCCGCCGACATTACGCGGCACGGCCACCGGTCGGGATGGTGAGGCAACCCTTAGCCATACTCGGGGTATGGCGGGGATCAACGGTCGCGGCGGCGCTTGGGCGGGACGGCGCGGGCATCGCCGGTGATCACGAACTTGGGCTTGGCGGGCGCACCCTCTTCGTCCTCCTTCGCGCCGACAGCGCGGTTGAAGCCCTCGGAGATGTCGTCGACCAGCTCTTCCTTGTGCCGTTCGTCCTTGCGCTGGACGCCCATCGCACCCGGCCTCCTTCGGAAATCGGTTCGCCGCCTCAGGGACAATCTAGCCGTGAACGGTCCCGAAATGCTTGAGATCCGCTGCAGCCGGGCCTGGCCCCCGCTGGCCGAGGCGCAGCTCGGCGAGTGGGTGCTGCGCTGGGCCGGCGGCTTCACCGGCCGTGCGAACAGTGTCCTGGCCGTCGGGGACGCCGGACGGCCGGTCCGCGAGGCCCTGGACGCGGTGTGTGACTTCGCCCACGATCGGGGGATCCCGCCGATGGCGCAGGTCGTCCGCGACAGCCCGAACGAGCGCGCGATCGTCGCCGAAGGCTGGGTCGAGGCGAAGCGCCACCGCCGTGGCCACGAGGTCGTCGTGCTCACCACGCCGCTGGCCGCCGGACGCAGCTTTCTCAGGGAAAGTGTCAAATCCGGCCCCTCTGACGCATCTTTCCTAGGGAAAGTGACGGGTGAGCCGACCCCGGCCTGGTGGGAGCTGACACTCGGAGCCGGAGAGGACTCTCCGGCCGCGCGAAGCGTCCTGACCGGCGGCAAGGTCGGCTACGGCGTCGCGACGCTCGACGGCGTTACGGCCGGTGTCGTCCGCGGCGCGCTGGTCGACGGCTGGCTGCACGTCGGCCGGCTCGAGGTCGCCCCGGCCTTCCGGCGCCGCGGGCTCGCGTCCGCGCTGATGGGGGCGGTGGGTGCCTGGGGCGTGGAACACGGGGCCGATCGCGCGGTGTTGCAGGTCGCGGAAGGCAACGAGGGCGCGCTCGCGCTCTACGCGGGGCTCGGGTACGCCCCGCACCACCGATACCGCTACTGGGTGCCCGCACCCGGCTCGCGCATCGAGGGAGAGGAAGATTCGACGTCGTGAAGATCGTGGTGATGGTCGGCGGAGTGGGCGGGGCCCGTTTCCTGCTGGGAGTCAAGGCAGCACTGGGCATGGCGCCGGAGGGCGCGAGCGAGTCGCCGCACGAGGTGACGGCGCTGGTCAACACCGGCGACGACGTCTGGATGCACGGTCTGCGGATCTGCCCTGACCTCGACACTTGCATGTACACCCTGGGCGGCGGGATCGACAAGGAACGCGGCTGGGGGCACTCGGGCGAGACCTGGGTGGTCAAGGAGGAGCTGGCGGCCTACGGCGCCGACCCGGACTGGTTCGGGCTCGGCGACAAGGACATCGCCACCCACCTGATCCGGTCCCGGATGCTGCGCGCGGGCTACCCGCTGTCCGCGGTGACCGAGGCCCTGTGCGACCGCTGGCAACCCGGCGTCCGGCTGCTGCCGATGTCGGACGACCGCGTCGAGACGCACGTCGTGATCGACGACCCGGACCAGGCCGGCCAGCAGAAGGCCATCCACTTCCAGGAGTGGTGGGTGCGCTACCGCGCCGAGCCGGAGGCGCACTCGATCGTCGCCGTCGGCACCGACGAGGCCAAGCCCGCGCCGGGCGTGCTCGAGGCCATCGCGGGCGCCGACGCGGTGCTGTTCGCGCCGTCGAACCCGGTGGTGTCGGTCGGCACCACCCTCGGCGTGCCCGGTATCCGGGACGCGCTGCGCAAGACGTCGGCCGGTGTGGTCGGGGTGTCCCCGATCATCGGCGGCAAGGCGCTGCGCGGGATGGCCGACGCGTGCCTGACCGCGATCGGCGTCGAGACGTCGGCCGAGGCGGTGGGCCGGCACTACGGCTCGCGCAAGGACGACGGCGTGCTCGACGGCTGGCTGATCGCCGAAGGCGAGACGGCCGACGTGCCGGGCGTGACCGTCCGCGACGTGCCGCTGCTGATGTCCGATGTGGACGCGACCGCGGCGATGGCCCGTGCCGCTCTCGAACTCGCTGGAGCCCCTGTTGAGTAACACCGCCGACCACGCTTCCCCGAAGCTGGAGATCCTGCCCGTCACCGGGCTGCCCGAGTTCCGCCCGGGCGACGACCTGACCGGCGCGATCGTCACCGCCGCGCCGTGGCTGCGCTCGGGCGACGTCGTGGTCGTGACCAGCAAGATCGTCTCGAAGGCCGAGGGCAGGCTCGTCCGCGTGCCCACCGAGCCCGAGGCCCGCGACGCCGCCCGCCGCAAGCTCGTCGAGCAGGAAGCCGTGCGGATCGTCGCGCGGATCGCCCGCACGGTGATCACCGAGAACCCGCTGGGCATCGTGCAGGCGGCGTCCGGCATCGACGCGTCCAATGTGGCCGGTGACGAGGTCGCGCTGCTGCCCGCCGACCCGGACGCGTCCGCGCTGGCGCTGCGCAACGGGCTGCGCGAACGGCTCGGCGTCGAGGTCGCCGTCGTCGTCACCGACACCATGGGCCGCGCCTGGCGGGTCGGGCAGACCGACAACGCCATCGGCGCGTCCGGGCTGCGCGTGCTGCACGCCTACCGGGGCACGATCGACGGCCAGGGCAACGAGCTGGCCGTCACCGAGGTGGCGATCGCCGACGAGCTCGCGTCGGCCGCGGACCTGGTCAAGGGCAAGCTGGGCGGGACGCCGGTCGCCGTCGTCCGCGGGCTGGACCTCTTCGACGACGGCTCGACCGCGCGGACGCTCATCCGGCCGCTCGAAGAGGACCTCTTCCGGCTGGGCACCAACGAAGCCATCGCGCAGGGCCGCCGGGAAGCCGTGCCGGTCCGGCGGTCGGTGCGGCAGTTCAGCGACGAACCGGTCTCGCCGACGTCGATCCGGCGAGCCGTCGGCTCCGCGCTGACCGCGCCCGCGCCGCACCACACGCACCCGGTGCGGTTCGTCTGGCTCCGCGACGGCGCGAAGCGCAAGGAACTGCTCGACGCGATGCGTGAATCGTGGCAGGCGGACCTCAACGGCGACGAGTTCACCCCGGAGCAGGTCGAGAAGCGGCTCAGCCGCGGCGACATCCTTTACCGGGCCCCGGAAATCGTCATCCCGTTCCTGGTGCCGGACGGCGCGCACACCTACCCCGACGCCCGCCGCAACGACTGCGAGAAGACGATGTTCACCGTCGCCGGCGGGGCCGCGGTGCAGGGCCTGCTGGTCGCGCTCGCCGCCGAAGGCCTCGGCTCGTGCTGGATCGGGTCGACGATCTTCGCCGCGGACATCGTCCGCGACGTCCTCGGCCTGGACGAGCGCTGGCAGCCGCTGGGCTCGGTCGCGATCGGCATCCCGCTGGCCGAGCCGGCCCCGCGGGGAGCGGCCGCGCCGGGTGACGGGCTGCTGGAGCTGTGAGCCTGCACGCCGAAGCCGTCGCGACGCTGGGTTCGTGGACGCCTCCGGACGCGTCCCAGGAGTCGCTGCGCCAGGCGTTCCTCGGCTTTCTCGCGGCGCGGGACGACACGTGCCGCCGGTCGTGCGAGGCCGGGCACCTGACGGCGTCCGCGGTGCTGCTGGACCACACCGGCACGCGGGTGCTGCTCACGCTGCACCCGCGCGTCGGCCGGTGGCTGCAGCTCGGCGGGCACTGCGAACCGTCCGACGCGACGTTGGCCGACGCGGCGCTGCGGGAGGCGACCGAGGAGTCCGGCGTGTCCGGCCTGCGGATCGGGGACGCGCCGGTGCACCTCGACGTCCACCCGATCACCTGCTCGCTCGGGGTGCCGACGCGGCACTTCGACGTCCGGTACGCCGTGCACGCGCCGCCGGGTGCGGAGCCGGTGCGCAGCGACGAGTCCGACGACCTGCGGTGGTGGCCGGTGGACGCGCTCCCGGCCGGCTCCGAGGATCTCGCCGATCTGGTGAAAGCGGCGGTTTCTGTCGGTGCCGGGCACTAGCCTGGAGCCGGGAGAGGGAGGACCACATGGCTACGCAGTTCCCCGAGCGGGTGCACATCCACTCCGGTGGCGGCAGCGGCAGCGGGGTGTTCGGCTACATCGTCGTCGGCCTGCTGATCCTCGCGATCATCGTGTTCGTGATCGTGGTCGCGGTGCGGGTGTCGAAGATGCGGCGGACCGAGGCCATGCGCGCCGGCGGGCAGTTCCCCGCCGCGAACTTCCCGCCGCAGCAGGGTTTCGCGCCGCCGTCGCAGAGCTTCCCGCAACCGGGCGGGTTCGCGACGGCACCGCAGGGACCGCCGCCGTCGCAAGGGTTCCCGCAGCCCGGCGTTCCGCAACCGTCGCAAGGGTTTCCGCAGCAGCAGGCCGGGTTCCCGTCGCCTTCGCAGGGGTTCCCGCAGCAGCCGGGCGTTCCGCAGCAGCAGGCCGGGTTCCCGCAGCCGGGCGGGTTCGCGCCCGCACCGCAAGGGCCACCGCCGTCGCAAGGATTCCCGCAGCAGCCGGGCTTCGCGCCGGTGCCGCCGGGGCCGCCGCCGGCTCAGCAGGGCTACTACCCGCCGCAGCAACCGCCGCCCGGTCCGGGAACGGGGCCGCAGAGCTGGTGAGCCCGATCGTCCCCTTCGACAGCGCGTCGCCGGTGCCGCCGTTCGAGCAGGTGCGCGCCGGGCTCGCGGCGCGGATCAACGACCGCTCGCTGGCCGTCGGCACGAAGCTGCCCACGGTGCGGCAGCTGGCGGTCGACCTCGGCATCGCGCCGAACACCGTCGCGCGGGCCTACCGGGAGCTGGAAGAGGCCGGGCTGATCGAAACCCGCGGCCGCGCGGGCAGTTTCGTCGGCGCGTCCGGCGACCAGACGCGCCGCCGGGCCCAGCAGGCCGCGGCCGAGTACGCGGCGGTCACCCGTAGGCTCGGCCTGGACGCAACCGAGGCGCTGTCGATCGTCCGCGCCGCGCTCGACGAAGGGAGCGGCTGACCCGTGACCGCGCTGATGCTGTTGATCCTGCTGGTGGTGCTCGGGGGCATCGCGGCGGTCGTGATCGTCGTGATCAACGTCTCGAAGCCGAAGCAGCCGCCGTACCCGCCGCAGCAGTTCCCGGGCTATCCCCCGCAGCAACCGGGCTACCCGCCCCAGCAGGGCTACCCGGGCCAGCAGCCGGGCTACCCGCCGCAGCAACCGGGTTACCCGCCCCAGCAGCAGGAATACCCGCAGCAGCAGGGCTACCCCGGCCAGCAGCCGCCGCCGTACCCGCCCCAGCAGGGCGGCTACCCCCCGCAGCAGTAGGACAAGCCGTGAAGGCCTCCTTACCGGCCGTAAGAGCCGGGAAGGAGGCCTTCACGGCTTTCCGGATGTCCTGAAGGGCACCCTCATGGCTCTTACGTCCCTGAGGGTGCCCTTCAGGACATTCCGGGGGTCCTCACATGGCGCGGTATTCGCGTAGTTCGATGCGTGGGCCGAAGCGCGGGCGGCGGTGGCCCGCCGCTTCCAGGTAGCGGACCGCGCGCTGCCGTTGCGGCGCGTACGGCGCCAGCAGCTCGGCCATCCCGTCGTCGTCGAGCTTCGCGCCCAGCAGCGCGTGGCCCACCATCGACGGGATGTTGTAGTCCCCGAAGCTCACCGCGTCCGGGTCGCCCCACGCGCGCTGCGCGATCTCCGCGGCCGTCCAGACGCCGATGCCCGGTACGTGCCGCAGCAGCAGCCGGCCTTCGCGGCCGCGCAGCTCCACCGCCCGTTCCAGGTGGTGCGCGACGCGGGCGGCGTTGAGCAGCGCCGTCCGGCGCTTGATGTCGACGCCCGCGCGGTGCCAGTGCCAGTCGTGCAGCGACCGCAGCGCCACCGGCGTCGGCGGCACGCGCAGGCGGTCCGGGGCCGGCCCGGGCGCCCGCTCGCCGAACCGGCGGCACAGCTCCGCCCACGACCGGATCGCCTCCTTGCCGGTCACCTTCTGCTCCAGCACGGCGAGCACCAGCCAGTCCCACACGAACCCGGTCGCGCCGAGCTGCAGGCCGGGGTTCTCCCGCCGGGCCCGCGCGACGACGTCGTGGTGCGCGACGAACCCGCTGTCGTCGTCGTCCGCGCCGAGCAGCGCCGGGACGCCGCTGAGCAGCCGGTCCGCGCCGTCGCCCCACGCGGCGGCCTCGATCCGGCCGTCACCCAGCTTGCGCAGAGCGAGCGTGCCGGGGCCGTCCGGCGTGTTCGACGCCAGCCAGGTGACGCCGCGCTCGTCGGTGCAGATGTTGAGCGACCCGCGCCCACGCGTCAGCGGACCCAGGACCCGGCCCAGGTCGACCTCGAACGCGGGACGCCAGAACATCGGCTACGCGTCGCTCGAGAAGCGCACGGATCCGTCGGGGAGCACGACGTCGGGCCAGATCCGGGCGCCGTCGAGCAGCTCGCAGCCGGCACCGACGGACGCGCCGTCGCCCACCACCACGCCGCGCAGCACCGCGCCGGCGCCGACGCGCGCACCGTGCCCGAGCACCGAGTTCTCGACGATCGCGCCTTCGGAGACGGCCGCGCCGTCGAACAGGACCGAGCCGTCGATCCGCGCGCCCGAGCCGACGACGGCGGCGACGCCGATGGTCGAACCACCGGACAGCTCGGCGTCCTCGGCCACCGAAGCGCCGTCGAGGACCAGGAACTCACCGGTCCGGCCGGGCAGCGCCGACGTCGGCGCGATGCCCCGGACCAGGTCGGCCGAGCCGCGGACGAACGCTTCGGGCGTGCCGACGTCCAGCCAGTAGGACGCGTCGACGAACCCGTGGATGTGCGCGCCCTGCTCCAGCAGGCCGGGGAACGTCTCGCGCTCCACCGAGACGCGGCGCCCGGTCGGGATCGACTCGATCACCGGGCGGCGGAAGACGTAGCAGCCGGCGTTGATCTGGTCGGTCAGCGGGTTCGGCGTCTTCTCGAGGAACGCCTGCACACGCCCGGTTTCGTCGGTGGGCACCGAGCCGAACCGGCTCGGGTCCGGGACGCGCTGCAGGTGCAGCGTGACGTCGGCGCCGGTGTCGTGGTGCACGCGCAGCTGCTCGCCGAGGTCCGAGCCGGAGATGATGTCGCCGTTGAAGACGATCACGTGGTCGGCGCGCAGCTTGTCGTAGACGTTGCGGATGGCGCCGGCCGTGTCGAGCGGCTCCTCCTCGACGACGTACTCCAGCTCCAGCCCGATCGCCTCGCCGTCGCCGAAGTACTCCTCGAACACCTCCGCCCGGTAGCTCGTCCCCAGCACGACGTGCCTGATCCCGGCCTCACGGATGCGGGAGAACAGGTGGCTCAGGTAGGGCGTCCCGGCTGTCGGGAGCATCGGCTTCGGCGCCGACAGGGTGAGCGGCCGCAGCCGGGTGCCCTTGCCCCCGACCAGCACGACGGCGTCGACAGCGCCGGTTCGGACCTCGGACGTCACGGAAATCTCCTCCTGTATCACGCACCGCTGAGCGACAAGCCGCGGGAAACCCTGACGGAGGTCGCCCGGAGGGCCTACCCTAGACAGGAAACTAGCGGGCCTTTCCCCAGAGGGCCCCGGGTCAGTCGGGAGGCCGAGGGGATGGACCCCCGCGATCGGGCGGACGCCCTGCTCGCACGAGCCCAGGCGCGTGGTGTGTTCGTGGTGACGCCGGACAGCGCCATTTCGCCCATGGACGCCTCGAACACGCAGCAGATACCGCGTGCCGCCATCGACGGCCTCGACAGAAGCCAGGACCCGGACACGACCACGCAGCTGCCGGCGTCGCTGATCGAGGAGAACGACCACCCGCTGGCCGGCAAGCCGCCGACCCGGCGGCTGGAGGCCTCCGGCGCCACGGGCGTCGCCAGCGTCGCGGGCGCGCGGCGCCAGCAGGTGACCACGCCGCTGAGCACGCCGTCGCCGACGACGCCGTTGAAGACCCCGGTCACGACGCCGCTCGCCCGCCGGCCCCAGGCCGAGCCGATCACGAGCCCGCTGAAGGAGCCCGATCCGGAGGACACCGGCCTGGTGCCGACGGTGACGCAGAACAACGGCCGATCCGACCTGTCCCGCCGGCTCGACGGGATCTAGCGGGTCTCGAGCTTCAAGCGGAGCTTGAGGCCGAGCTTCACGGCGGCCAGGACCGGCTTCCAGGCGAGACCCCGGTGGCGGTCGGCGAGGTAGCGGTAGGCGCTGTCGTGGTGGGCTTTCAGCATCTTCTCCGACGCCTGCGACGTCGAGTGCCCGCCTTCGTGCATCACGCTCGCCGACGGCGCGTAGACGTTCTGCCAGCCCGCCTTGGCCAGCCGGTCGCCGAGGTCGACGTCCTCGAAGTACATGAAGTAGCGCGTGTCGAAGCCGCTGACGGAGTCGAACGCCTCCCGGCGCAGCAGCTGGCACGAGCCGGACAGCCAGCCCGCGACGCGCTCGACCGGCGTGCCGGTCTCCTGCCGGTACTGCCTGGTCCAGGGGTTGGCCGGCCAGACCTTGGCGAACGCGGCGTGCCCGATGCCCCGGCCGAACGAGGGCAGCAGCCGCGCCGACGGGTAGACGGTGCCGTCGAGGTCGTGGATCAGCGGCCCGAACGCACCCCCGCGCGGCCACCGCGCGGCGACGTCGAGCAGCGCGTCGAGCGAGCCGGGCTCCCATTCGAGGTCGGGGTTGACGACGACGACCCAGCCGTACCGGTCGTCGAGCTCGGCGACGCCGCGGTTGGCGGCGGTCCCGTAGCCGACGTTCTCCCCGATGTCGAGCAGCTGCACGTTGGCCCGCGGCCGCGTGACCTCCTCGATGGCCCCCTCGACGGAAGCGTTGTCCGCGACGACCACCTTGACGTCGCGCTCGGTGGCCTTCTCGAGGGTGTCGAGGAACCGCTCGATGGTGTCCTCGGAGAAGTAGGTCACGGTCACGACGCCGACGTCATCGCCATAGCGGGAGTCCTCAGTCACCCGGCCATTGTCCACGCGTCACCGAGCGTGAAGCGGGTGCCCCGGGCCAGGAGCAAGGTGAGAGAAGCTAGCGGGCCGGCTCGCGTGATCAGGAGGTCGACACGCGTGCTTGGAGGGTCGGCTCACGAGCCGACGGTCTGGGTACACGCGGTCAGCGGGTGCGGAGGTGGCGGGACCAGGCCTTGGCGTACGCCTCCCGGTGTCGTTCCGCGGTGGTCGCCCACGAGAACTCCTTGGCTCGCTGCTGGGCCGCCGTCGCGAGTTCCGAGCGGCGGCCCGGGTCCGACAGGAGTTCCGAGATCGCCGCCGCGACGTCGCCCGCGCCCACTCCGCAGTACGCCACCGCGTCGCCGCCTACCTCCGGGAGCGACAGCCTGCGCGTCGTCAGGACGCAGGCGCCGCACGCCATCGCCTCCAGCACCGGCAAGCCGAAGCCCTCGCCCAGTGACGGGTACGCGACCAGCGACGACCCGCCCAGGAAGCCCGCCAGCGTGCCGAACGGCAGGTAGCCCGCGCGGATCACGCGCAGGCGGTGCGGGACGGCGTCCAGTGCGCGCTCGACCTGCGTGTCCCAGCCCGGCTGGCCCGCCAGGACCAGCGCCGGGGCGTCAGCCCGCCCGGCTACCGCGCGGGCGAACCCGCGGATCAGCGCCGGGACGTTCTTGCGTGGCTCCAGCGCCCCGAGGAACGCCACGTACGGCGTCCGGCCCAGGCCGACGGCCGTGCGCGCGGCGAGGACCTCCGCCGGGGACGGCGGGTGGAAACGCTCCGTGTCGACGCCGTGGTGGATGACCTCCACCGACGCGTGCCGCACCGGGCTGACGCGGGCCAGCTCCGCGGCCGTCGCCGCCGACGGGACCACGCACAGCGTCGCGCGGCGCAGCGCCGTCGCCGTCCACGCGCGGAAGAAGCGGGCCTTCACCGACGAGTGCAGGACGGCGTCGGTGAAGAACGTCGCGTCGTGCAGCGTGACGACCGAAGCGGCCGACGTCGCCAGCGGCATCGTGTAGTGGGGCGAGTGGACGACGTCCGCGCCGAGGCGGCGCACCAGCCGGGGCAGGGTCGCCTGCTCCCAGGTCAGCCGCGCGGTGCGGGTGGTCGTCGACGGCGACGCGGGCACGATGCGTGACCTCGGCGCCAGCCGGTCGTAGAGCTGCAGGTCCCGCGGCTGGCAGACGACGGCGATGCGAGCCCCGTCCGCGTCCAGCGCGGCGACGAGCGAATCCACGTACCGGCCCACCCCGCCGCGGTCCGCGGGCACCGCGGTCGCGTCGATCAGGACCCGGGGATCATCGCTCACCCCCGTAGGGTACGGCGGCGACGCTGCGTCATGGTGGGGAACTGGCAAACCCGCTAGCTACGCCCGCGGCGGTGGATGGCCCAGACGGCTTCCGCGGCGCGACGCCACGTGAACGACTTCGCGCGGTCACGCCCCGATCGGGTCAGCTCGGCGGCCCGCTCGGGTGAACCGAGGACCTCGCGCAGGGCTTTCGTCAGGGCCGCCGCGTCGCCGCGCGGGACCGTGACGCCCGCGCCGCCCGCCACCTCGACCAGGGCCGGGACGTCCGTGTGCACCACCGGGACGCCGGCCGCCATCGCCTCCAGCAGGCCCAGCCCGAAGCCCTCGGCGAGGCTCGGCACGGCCAGCACGCTCGCCCCGCGCAGCGCGGTCGCCAGCTCGGCGTCCGGCACCTTCCCCAGCACCCGCAGCCGCTCCGGCGGCAACCCCCGCTCCACGGCCAGCGCGACCGGGTCGACGCCGCCCCAGCCCGGCTGCCCGGCGAGCACGAGCACCGTGTCGTCCAGCGCGGCGACGGCGTCGATCAGCACGTCGATGCCCTTGCGCGGCTCGATCGTGCCGACGGCCAGCACGTACCGCGCGGGCAGGTCCAGCGGCGCGTCCCCCGCCGGGACGCGCACGCCGTGCGGGACCACGTGCACCGGGACGTCGACGTCGACCAGCACCGCCAGCTCGTCGGCGACCGCCCGCGTCGGCACGACCAGCCCGGACGCGCGGCGCGCGGCCCGCGCGATCATCGACCGGTGCCAGCTGACGCCACGCGCGGTGAGCGTCTCGGGGTGGGTCCACGGCACGGTGTCGTGCACGGTCACGCTCAGCGTCCGCCCGGCCGGCGTGCGCGGCGGCGCGAACGGCGTCGGCGCGTGCACCGCGTCGCCACCCGGCCACCAGGGGATCCCCAGCTGCCAGACGCCGATCAGCGCCCGCGGCGGAAGCCCCAGCACCCGCGGGCCCTCGACGCCGTCGAGCTCGGCCGCGCCGACGTCGGCGTGCCGCGCGACGACGCTGGACACCGTCCAGCCCGGCGGCGCGGTCCGCGCGAGCGCGGGGAGCAGCTCGGCCGTGTAGCGCCCGGTGCCACCGGGCACGGGCGCGAGGAGCTGCTCGGCGAGCACGACCAGTTCGGGCACGCGGCTATTGTGCGGGACGTGACGCCGAATCCCGCCACCACGGTGGTAGTCGTGACCTGGCGGGGCGCCGGGCACGTCACCGCCTGCCTCGACGCGCTCGCCGCGCAGACGCGTCCACATCGGACGCTCGTGGTGGACAACGCCTCCGACGACGGGACGGCCGCGCTGCTCGCGGCGCACCCGAGCAAGCCGCGAGTGCTGCGTCTCCCCCGCAACACCGGCTACGCGGGCGCGCTCGCCGTCGCCGTGAAGCAGCTCGAGACGCCGTTGGTGGCGTGGCTCAACGACGACGCCGAACCCGAGCCCGGCTGGCTGGAAACCCTCGAAGACACGCTCGGGAAGTCGCCGCTGGCCGCCGCCGCGACGGCGCTGCTCGTGCTGCCCGGCGGCACCGTGCAGTCCGCCGGGGTGCGGCTGACCGCCGACGGCCACGGCGCCGACCTCACCGAGCCCACGGGCGAGGTCTTCGGCTTCTGCGGCGGCGCGGCGCTGCTGCGCGTCGACGCCCTGCGTGCCGTGGGCGGCGTCCCGGCGGGGTTCTTCTGCTATTACGAGGACACCGACACGGCGTGGCGGCTGCGGCTGGCCGGGTGGGACGTCGTCGCGGCGCCGGCCGCCCGGGTCCGGCACGCCCACGGCGTCAGCAGCAAACTCGGCTCGGTGCCGTTCCACCGCTGGAACGAACGCAACCGGCTGCTCATGCTGCTGCGCTGCGCCCCCCGCGGGGTCGCACTGAACCAGGTGGCCCGGTTCGCCGTGTTGACAGCGGTGCTGCCGCTGCGGGGCCGCCCGGCCGCGGCGAACTTCCGGTTCGGCCTGCGCTGCCGGGTCCTGGCCGAGGTCGGCGCGCGGTTGCCGGCGACGCTGCTGGCCCGGCGCCGGATCGGCCGTCGCGCGGCACTGGGCCGAGGCGCGGTCTGGGAGGCATGGGCTGGCCTTTAAGCTGAGGCCAATCCGACGAAGGAGCTGGCTTTGGCGCAGGGGGAACAGCAACCGCTCGTCTCGGTGGTCGTGGTCAACTACCACGGCGCCGACGACACGATCACCTGCCTGCGTGCGCTCGCCGACCACGACTACGCCGACCTCGAGCTGATCTGCGTCGAGAACACCCCGGGCAGCGCCGACGCCGCGCGCATCCGCGAGGCCGTCCCCGGCGCGCGGGTCATCGAGGCCGGGCGCAACACCGGGTTCGCCGGCGGCTGCAACCTCGGGGCGCGCCACGCCAAGGGCACGGTCGTCGCCTTCCTCAACAACGACGCGCGCCCGGCGCCCGGCTGGGTCGCCGCCGCCGTCGCCGAGCTGCGCGCGCAACCGCGCGTCGCCGCCGTGGCCAGCAAGGTCCTCGACTGGGACGGCACCGGCACCGACTTCGTCGACGGCGGCCTGACCTGGTTCGGCATGGGCTACAAGCGCCACGCGGGCAGCCCGCTGGCCGACGTCCCGGCCGCCGAGCACGAGGTCGCGAAGGACGTCCTGTTCGGCACCGGCTCTGCGCTGTTCGTCCGCGCGAGCGTGTTCGCCGAGGTCGGTGGCTTCGACGAGCGGTTCTTCATGTTCTACGAGGACGTCGACCTCGGCTGGCGGCTCAACCTGCGCGGCTGGCGCGTCCGGTACGTGCCGGAGTCGCTGACCTACCACCGCCACCACGGCACGATGGCCTCGGTCGACGCGCCGGAGACCGGCCGCGAGACCTTCCTGCTGGAGCGCAACGCCCTGGCCGCGCTGTACAAGAACCTCTCCGACGAGACCCTGGTCAAGGCGCTGCCGGCGGCCCTCGCGCTGGCCGTCCGCCGGGCCACCGCGCGCGGCGACCTCGACGCGACCCAGCTCGACCTCGAGCAGGGCGTCGGCCCGATCGAGTCCGGCGACGTCGCGATCCCGCGGACGACGCTGGCCGGGATCCTCGCGATCGACCAGTTCGTCGAGCTGCTGCCGTCGCTGGCGGAGTCCCGCGCCGTCGAGCAGGCCGCCCGCGTGCGCACCGACGCGGACCTGCTTCCCTTGCTGCGCAAGGCGTTGGAGCCCGCGTACCCGCTGCCGCGCTACCTCGCCGCGCACGACATCCTCGTCGAGGCGTTCGGCATCGAGAAGGCGTTCGGGCAGCGCCGCAGGATCCTGGTGATCACCGGCGACGCGCTCACCGAGCGGATGGCCGGCCCGGCGATCCGCGCCTGGAACATCGCGCTCGCGCTGTCGGCCGAGCACGACGTCCACCTCGTCACGACGAACCCGCTGGCCACGCCGCCGCCCGCGCCGTTCCGGGTCAGCGCCGGCAAGCGTCACGAGCTGGAAGCGCCGATCGTCTGGGCCGACGTCGTCGTGCTGCAGGGCCACGTGCTCGAACTCGCGCCGTCGCTGAAGAAGCAGCATTCGGGCAAGATCGTCGTCGCCGACCTCTACGACCCGATGCACCTCGAACTGCTGGAGCAGGGCAAGGGCGTCGCCGACGACAAGCGCGCGGCGGACCTGGTCGGCGTCACGAAGGTCCTCGACGCGCAGCTCGAACGCGGCGACTTCTTCCTGTGCGCGTCCGAGCGGCAGCGCCACTTCTGGCTCGGCCACCTGGCCGCGCTCGGCCGCCTCTCACCGCGCCTCTACGACGCCGACCCGACCACGCAGTCGCTGCTCGCGGTCGTCCCCTTCGGACTGTCGCCGGAACCGCCCGCCCGTACCGGGCCGGGCCTCCGCTCGGCGCTGGGCATCGGCGGCACCGACCACGTCGTGATCTGGGCCGGCGGGGTGTACAGCTGGTTCGACCCGCTGACGCTGGTGCGCGCGGTCGACGAGCTGCGCCGCCGCCGCGGTGACGTCCGGCTGGTGTTCCTCGGGATGAAGCACCCGAACCCCGAGGTCGCCGAGATGGACATCGGCGCGCGGACGATCCGGCTGGCGGATTCGCTGGGGCTGACGGACAAGCACGTCTACTTCAACGAGCAGTGGGTGCCCTACCAGGAGCGCCAGAACTGGCTGCTGGACGCGAACTGCGGCGTCACCACGCACTACGAGCACGTCGAGACGACGTTCGCGTTCCGCACCCGGGTGCTCGACTACCTGTGGGCCGGGCTGCCGATCGTCACCACCGACGGCGACTCGTTCGCCGACCTGGTGCGGGCCGAGAAGCTCGGCGTCGTCGTCCCGGCCGAGGACGCCGGAGCGCTGGCCGACGCGCTGGAAAAGTCGTTGTACGACGAGGAGTTCGCCGCCGGCTGCGTCGAGCGGATCGCCGCGGTGGCGCAGCGGTACGCCTGGCCGGAGGCGCTGAAGCCGCTGGTCGAGTTCTGCCGCGATCCGCGCCCGGCGGCCGATCGCCTGCCCGGGTCGGCCGACCTGGTGACGACGCCGGCGGTGCGCGGCCGGGCGATGCTGCGCCGCGACACCGACCTGATCCGCGAGTACCTCGCCGACGGCGGCCCGTCCGAGCTGGCGCGGCGCGTCGGCGGCCGGGTCGTCAAGGTTGCGCGCCAACGGATGCGTCGTGGCTAAACCGCTTCGCGTCCTCCTCGACGGCACGCCGCTGCTCGGCGCCCGCACCGGCATCGGCCGGTACACCGCGGCGCTGAGCGAGGAACTGGCGTCGAACCCCGAGGTGGACACCCGCGCGGTGGCGTTCACGCTGCGCGGCTGGCGGCGGCTGCGGCACGTGCTGCCGCACGGCGTGCGGGCCCGCGGGATGCCGGTGTCGGCGCGGCTGCTGCGGATGACGTGGCTGCGTTCGGACTTCCCGCCGGTGGAGCTGTTCGCCGGCTCGACCGACGTCGTGCACGGCACGAACTTCGTGCTGCCGGGCCGGTTCCGCGCCGCGGGCGTCGTCACGATCCACGACCTGGCCTTCATGGACAACCCCGCGGAGCTCGCCCCGAGCGACCGCGACCTCCCGGAGCTGGTCCGCCGCGGCGCCCGCCGCGCGGACGTGATCTGCACCCCGACGGCCGCCGTGGCCGACGCGGTGGCGGAGCGGCTGGACGTCGACCGCGCCAAGATCGTCGTGACGCCGCTGGGTGTGAACGCAGCGTGGTTCACCGCGCGCCCGCCGGACGACGAGCGCCGCGCGCGCCTGGGCCTCCCGGCCCGGTACCTGCTGTTCGCCGGGGCGGCCGGGCCGCGCAAGGGCCTCGACTGGCTGGTCCGCGCGCACGAAGCGGCCCCCGACCTGCCGGACCTGGTGTTCGCCGGCCCGGGCCCGTTCCCCCGCACGGCACGCTCGCGCCAGACCGGCTATCTGTCCGATGTGGACCTGCGCACGGTGGTCGCGGGCGCGTCGGCGCTGGTGCTGCCCTCGCGCGACGAGGGTTTCGGGCTGCCGGTACTGGAGGCGATGGCCTCGGACGTCCCGGTGGTGTGCACGGACATCCCGGCCCTGCGCGAGGTCGCGGGCGACTGCGCCAGCCTGGTCCCGTACGGCGACGTCGACGGCCTGGCCGAAGCCCTGCGCACCGCGGTGATCGACCCGCACGCGGTGGCGACGTCCGCGGCCCGCCGCGCCCAGGCGGCGAGCTTCACGTGGCACACGTGCGCGGAACTGACGGTGGGCGCGTACCGCCTCGCCTCAGGCCGCCACTGAGTCAGCTCATTCGGCCGCGAAGTACGCGGCCAGTGCGTCTTCCCACGGCCGCAGCGGCGTCAGCCAGGCTTCCTTCCACGACGCCGGTGACAGCACCGAGTACGCCGGCCGCGGCGCGGGCCGCGGGAACTCCTCCGTCGTGCACGGCTTCACCCGCGACGGGTCCGCGCCCAGCTGCGTGAAGACGGCGCGAGCGAAGCCGCACCAGCTGACCGAACCCGCGTTCGTGCAGTGCAGCACCCGCTGCTCCGGTCCGTCGCCCGTGGCCGCCCGGGACGCCAGCTCCAGCAGGCCCGCCGCGAGGTCCGCCGTCCACGTGGGACCCCCGACCTGATCGTCCACAACGGACAGTTCCGGGTTCGAGGCCTCCAAGCGGGCCATGGTCTTCACGAAGTTCGTGCCCGACTTGCCGTACAGCCAGCCGGTGCGCACCACCCAGGACGACGCGCCCGAACCCAGCACCGCGTCCTCGCCCGCCGCCTTCGTGCGGCCGTACGCGCTGCGCGGGCCCAGCTCGTCCGAAGGCTCGTACGGCGCCGACGCGTCGCCCGGGAAGACGTAGTCCGTGGACACGTGGATCAGCGGCACCCGCCGGGACGCGCACGCCGCGGCGAGCACGCGCGGGCCGTCGGCGTTGACCGCGAACGCGCGCTCCTCGTCCGTCTCCGCCGCGTCGACCGCGGTGTAGGCCGCCGCGTTGATCACGACGGCGGCCGAACCCGCTTCGCGCGCGCGGTCGGCGAGCGCGCCGACCGCGGCCAGCACCTGGCCGGTCTGCGTCAGGTCCAGCTCCGCCGACCCCGGCGCGACGACGTCCACCTCGTCACCCGATGCAGCGGCGAGATCCCGGCCGAGCTGTCCGGAACCGCCGGGCACGAGCACCGTCAGCCGCACGAGCACATCCTCTACTTCTTGAGCGCGGCCCGCTCCGCCAGGGGCTCCCACCACGCGCGATTGTCCGTGTACCAGGCCACTGTCGCGGCCAGACCGTCCTCGAAGGACACGCGCGGAGCGTACCCCAGCTCCTCGCCGATCTTCGTGACGTCCACCGAGTACCGGCGGTCGTGGCCCTTGCGGTCCTCGACCGGCTCGACGCTGTCCCAGCCCGCGCCGAGGGCGTCCAGGAGCCGCTTGGTCAGCTCGCGGTTCGTCAGCTCGAGGCCGCCGCCGATGTTGTAGATCTCGCCCGGCCGGCCCGCCTCGGCGACCAGCTGGATGCCGTGGCAGTGGTCGTCCACGTGCAGCCAGTCACGGACGTTGAGCCCGTCGCCGTAGAGCGGCACCTTCCGGCCGTCGAGCAGGCTCGTCACGAACAGCGGGATGAGCTTCTCGGGGAACTGGTACGGACCGTAGTTGTTGGAACACCGGGTGATGCAGACCGGCAGCCCGTGGGTGCGGAAGTACGACCGCGCCACCAGGTCGGAGGACGCCTTGGACGCCGAGTACGGCGAGTTCGGCTCCAGCAGCTGGTCCTCGGTCCAGGACCCGGTCTCGATCGAGCCGTACACCTCGTCGGTGGACACGTGGACGAACTTGCCGACGCCGGCTTCGACGGCCGCCTGCAGCAGGTTGTGCGTGCCCAGCACGTTCGTCAGCACGAAGTCCGCGCCGCCGAGGATCGAGCGGTCCACATGCGACTCCGCGGCGAAGTGCACCACGAGGTCCACACCACTCATGACCTCCGCGACCAGCGCGGTGTCACAGATGTCGCCGCGGACGAACCGCAGCCGCGGGTCGGCGGCGACGGGGGCCAGGTTGACCTCGTTGCCGGCGTAGGTGAGTTTGTCCAGCACGACCACCTCGGCGTCACGCAGTGCCGGGTACGCGCCGCTCAGCGCCTGCCGGACGTAGTGCGACCCGATGAAGCCCGCACCACCGGTGACCAGGACCCGCATCTTCCCGCCTCTCCTCGGCCCCCGTCGGGGGCAACCGGACCCCAGCCTACGGAGGCCCCACAACACCCTCAGTAGAGTCCGGGTGGAGGCACACGGGTGCCCTGGGGGAAGCACGGGGTTCGCAGGGAGGAAGCGCGTGACCGATTGGCCTGCGCCGCCCGTCCCGGTGCGCCGTCGCCACGGTGTCGCCATCTTCGCCCGCCGCGGCGGCAAGGTGGTCGTCTCGTTGCTGTCCGTCGCGATCCTGGCACTGACCTGGTACGGCTGGCACTTCATCGGCGACCCGAACACCGGCCTGACCACCACGAACGTCTTCGCCGACACCGAGGCGCACGCCAAGCCGCTCGACGGCGCGGTCGACATCCTCCTCGTCGGGCAGGACAGCCGCACCGACGCGCAGGGCAACCCGCTCCCGCGCGAAGTGCTGGACATGCTGCACGCCGGCGTCTCGGACGGCGAGCTCAACACCGACACGATGATCCTGGTGCACATCCCCCAGAACGGGAAGCACGCCGTCGCGATCTCGTTCCCCCGCGACTCCTGGGTCGAGCTGGCCGGCGGCTACGGCAAGCACAAGCTCAACAGCGCGTTCGTCTACGCGTACACGGACACCTACAAAACGTTGCAGCGCCAGGGCATGACCGACCTGAAGCAGGCCGACGCGCAGGCCAAGGTCGCCGGGCGGAAGAACCTGATCGCGACGATCGAGAAGTTCATCGGCAAGCCCGGCATGATCGATCGCTACGCCGAGGTCAACCTGGCGAGCTTCTACGAGATCACGCAGTCGATCGGCGGCGTCGAGGTCTGCCTCAAGGGCCCGGTCAAGGAGAAGAAGTCCGGCGTCGACCTGCCGGGCGGGCGTCAGAGCATCGAAGGCGTGCAAGCGCTCGCTTTCGTCCGCCAGCGCTACGACCTGCCCAACGCCGACCTCGACCGGATCGCGCGCCAGCAGGCGTTCCTGTCCGGGCTGGCCCGCAAGGTCATCTCGACCGACGTGCTGACCAGCCCGACGAAGATCGCCGACCTGGTGGCCGCGGTCAAGAAGTCCGTGGTGCTGTCCCAGGGCTGGGACCTGAGCGAGTTCGCCGAGCAGATGCGCGGGCTGACCGGCGGCAACATCGAGTTCCACACCATCCCGACCCAGGGCAACGCGGTCATCGGCGGCGCCGACGTGCTGCGCGTCGACCCGGCCGCGGTGCAGGCGGAGGTGACGCGCCTGACGTCCGACGGCGACACCCCGGCCGGCCCGGCGCAGGCGCAGCTGCCCGGCGCGAACGCCGTCACGGTGGAGCTGTTCGACGGCTCGGGCTCGCCGACGCTGGCCACCCAGACGCACTCGACGCTGCAGAGCAAGGGCTTCACGCTCCCCGCCGACCAGAAGCTGAGCACCCGCAACACCACCGTCGTCCGGTACAACCCGGCCGACGACACCGCGCTGGGCCTCGTCAAGCAGGTCCTGGGCACGGCGATCCAGGCCGAGCCGGACAAGGACGTCACCGCCGGGCACGTGCGCGTGCTGCTGGGCAAGGACTTCAAGAGCTCGGCCGCCGGGTCGGGCGGGGCGCCGTCGACGACGCCGTCGAAGCCACCGGTCCAGACCTCCACCCCGTCGAGTGCTCCCCCCGCCGCGCCGCCGATCACGGCGGGCGACGTCCCCTGCGTCAACTAGACTGAGTACTCAGTGTGCCCGGGGGAGGGGAACAAGGGGTGGATGACGACCAAGAACCGCAGGAACAGCCGGAACCGGCCGCCGAGGCGGTGACGCAGAGCGACGAGCCCGAGTGGAAGCCCTCGCCGTTCCCACGTCAGCCGATCGCCGAAGCGCCCTCGCCGTCCCGCGCGCGCCGCGCCGGCCGGGTGACGCGCCGGATTGCCGTCGGCCTCGTCTCGCTGATCGCCCTGGGCGCGAGCGGCTACGCCTACGTAACGAAGGACCAGCTGCAGAGCACCGTCCCGACGACCGACGCGCTGACGCCGCGGGCCGGCGAGCCCGCTCCCCCGCCGGCCGACGACGGCGCGGACGACATCCTGCTCGTCGGCAGCGACGCGCGGACGGACGCGCAGGGCAACGCGCTGCCGGCGCGGGTGCTGCGCGAGCTGCGGACCGAGGCGAACAACGGCGCCGTCAACACCGACACCGTGATCCTGCTGCGGGTGCCGAAGGACGGCGGGAAGCCGTCCGCCGTCTCGATCCCGCGCGACACCTGGACCGAGATCCCGGGCCGGGGCAAGGCCAAGATCAACTCGGCGTACGGCATCGCGAAGGCGCACTACGCCCAGACGTTGCGCGGCCAGGGTGAGCGCGACCAGGCGAAGATCGAGCGCGACTCCGACACCGAGGGCCGCCGGGTCCTGGTGCAGGCCGTGCAGGACCTCACGCAGGTGCGGATCGACCACTACGCCGAGGTCAACCTGCTGGGCTTCTACCTGCTCACGGAGGCGCTCGGCGGCGTCAAGGTGTGCCTGAACCACGCGACCGAGGACAAGGACTCCGGAGCGGACTTCCGCCGCGGCGAGCAGACCGTGTCGGGCGGCGAAGCGCTTTCCTTCGTCCGGCAGCGCAAGAACCTGCCGCGCGGCGACCTCGACCGGATCGTGCGGCAGCAGGCGTTCCTGTCCTCGGCGCTGCACCAGGTGCTCTCGGCCGGGACGTTGACGAGCCCGGGGACGCTGAGCAACCTGACCGACGTCGTCCACCGGTCGCTCACCCTCGACCCGGGCCTGGACCTGCTGCAGTTCGCGCAGCAGGCCAAGGGCATCGCGTCCGGCGACCTGGCGTTCGCGACGATCCCGGTGATCACCGCGAACGGCCGCAGCGAAGACGGCCAGAGCATCGTCGAGATCGACCCGCAGGCGGTCCGGCAGTTCGTGGCCGGCCTGGCCGGGCGCAGCGCGGCTCAGCCCGCGGGCGGCGGCTCGGGCAGCGGCGCCGCCCCCGCCGCGGCAACCCCAACCGTCACTTGCGTCAACTGAGCCCCAAAATCCGCCACTTTCCCTAGGAAAGATGCGTCACCGGCCCCCGCGGGCGCATCTTTCACAGGGAAAGTGCGGCCTTGTCACGCGAAGTCGGCGCGGTGGTCTTCGGCCCACTGGCGGAACGTGCGCGGCGCGTTCCCGGTGACCTCGCGGACGACGTCGGTGACCACCGAGGGCTCCCGCGTCGTCCGTTCCACGGCCCGCAGGACCTCCGGCGGCACCTCGGGCGGCCAGCCCAGCGCCGTCATCTGCGCGGCGGCCTGCTCCGGGGTCAGCTCCTCGACCCGCAGCGGCCGGCCGAGCACCTCCGCGAGGACCGCCGCCTGTTCCCGGAAGCTGATCGGCTCCGGCCCGCTCAGCGGCAGGGCGGCGCCGACGTGCGACCCGTCGACGAGGATCCTGGCCGCGACGTCGGCGATGTCC
Organism: Amycolatopsis sp. WQ 127309; assembly: GCF_023023025.1. Lineage (NCBI taxonomy): Bacteria > Bacillati > Actinomycetota > Actinomycetes > Pseudonocardiales > Pseudonocardiaceae > Amycolatopsis > Amycolatopsis sp. WQ 127309. The sequence continues at coordinate 3,702,559 of NZ_CP095481.1, read as the reverse complement.
CGCTCGTGGATCGCGCCGGTGCGCGAGTCGGGGTAGGCGGTGCGGACGACGCCGTCGGCGATGCCCGCGCGCCAGCCCAGCGCGTTGGTGGCGAACGCGCCGGGGTTGAGCAGAGTCTCCCCGAACGACGCCGCGATCAGCGCCTCCTCGACCGCGCGGTGCAGCTGGGCGATCCGGCTCTGCGCGGACCGCGGCTCGAGCGTCGCGCCCGACGACAGCAGCACGACGTGCCGCACGCCGGCCGCCTCGGCCGCCTTCACGAAGCCGCCGATCCCCTGGCGTTGCGTGTAGAGGAACACCGAGCCGACGCCGTCGAGCGCGGCTTCGAGGGTTTCCGGGCGTTCGAGGTCGGCGCTCACCGTCGCGACGCCGGCCGGGACGTCGAGCGCGGTCGCGTCGCGGCTCGCCGCGCGGACGTCCTGGCCTGCGAAAACGAGCGCGTCGACGACGGCGTGTCCGACGTTCCCGCGCGCGCCGGTGACAAGGATGGTCATGGCTGTCCCCAGTCCGTCAGATAGCTTTGCTTGCAAAGCAAAGCTACTCAGCGGCGTGATCCGGTGTCAACCGGCGAGGCGGGTGGTCCGCGCTTTAGCCTTGGCGCATGAGCCTCACCGACGAGCTGCTGCGGCCGCTGCAGGCCTCGCCCGCCAAGCCGTTGATCACCCACTACGACGACCAGCTCGGCAGCCGCGTCGAGCTGTCCGTGGCGACGACCGTGAACTGGGCCGCGAAGACGGCCAACTGGCTGACCGAGGAGTTCGACGTCGAGCCGGGCGACGCCGTCGCCGTGCAGCTGCCGGCGCACTGGCAGACCGTCGGCGTGCTGCTCGGCGCGTGGTGGAGCGGTGCCCGCGTGGTGCGCGAAGGCACCGGCGCGCGGGTGGCGTTCGTCGGGCCGGACGACCCGGAACCGACCGGCGCGGCCGCGACCGCCGTCGTGACGCTCGACCCGATGGGCCGCGGCCTCGACGAGCCGCCGGGCGGCGGCGCGTTCGACTACCTCACCGAGGCGCGGATGGCGGGCGACCAGTACCGGCCGCTGTTCCCGGTCTCCGGCGACACGGCGGCGCTGTTCGAGTCCACAGTGGACGAGATCCTCGCGGAAGCCCGCGCCCGCGCGGCGAAGCTCGGCCTGAGCGCGGACGACCGCGTGCTGTCCACACGCGACTGGAGCGGCCCCGAAGGCATCCTCGACGGCCTGCTCGTCCCCCTCGCCGCCGGCGCGCACCTGGTGCACGTCAGCAACGCGGACCCGGCCAAGCTGTCCGCCCGCCGCGAGGCCGAGCGCACCACCGCCGACCTCCCCGCCTGAAAGCCGTGAAGGCCTCCTTCCCGGCTCTTATGGCCGGTAAGGAGGCCTTCACGGCTTTACGGGGTTACGCGTTCTGGAGTTCGCCGACTTCGGTGTCGCGGCGGGCGCGTTTGCGGCCCCACAGCAGGTGGTCCAGCGTCAAGCGGCCGCCGTTGAAGCCGAGGGCGAGGCCGGCGAGCGCGAGCACCAGGACCAGCTCGTAGCCGCCCTGGCCGGTGAGGCCGTTGTCGATGTGCACCGAGAGCAGCGCGCCGACCGAGATCACGACGTAGCCGACGCCGACCAGCGGCATCAGGAACCCGGCGATGAACGCGATCGAGCCGAGGATCTCGACGGTCATGGCGAAGATCGCGGCGACCGTGGGCAGCGGGATGCCCGTCATGGCGAAGAACTTCGCCGTGCCGTCGACGCCGCTGTTCCACTTCTGGATCCCGTGCGCGAGGAAGACGACCGCGACGCCGATCCTCCCCAGCAACAGGGCCACGTCCTTGAATCGTCCGAACATCCGTGCCCACTCCCGATCGGTGAAATTTCAACTGACCCGACCCAAAGTAGGGCACCCGGCACCCGTGATCGAAGCTCCGGAGGGTGATCGACAGGGAACCGACAGGGACCGAATTCGGTTTCGCGCGGGCCCCGGTGGAGCTATCGTCCCCCTGATCCGCGTCCACGACCGCGAGGAGACCCCGATGCGCCGACAGACCGTCCGACCCGGCCTGTCCACCGCATCCCAGAGGACCTCCCGCACCCGTGAAAACCCTGAACATCGGCATTCTCGCGCACGTCGACGCCGGTAAGACCAGCCTGACCGAGCGCCTGCTCTTCGAGGCCGGCGCCATCGCCCGGCTCGGCAGCGTCGACGGCGGCGACACCCAGACCGACTCCCTGGACCTCGAACGCCGTCGCGGCATCACCATCCGCTCCGCGGTGGCCTCCTTCGTGACCGGCGGCACCCGGATCACGCTGATCGACACCCCGGGCCACTCCGACTTCATCGCCGAGGTCGAACGCGCCCTGCGCGTGCTCGACGGCGCCGTCCTCGTGGTGTCCGCCGTCGAAGGCGTCCAGGCCCAGACCCGCGTGCTGATGCGGACCCTGCGCCGCCTCGGCGTCCCGACGCTGATCTTCGTGAACAAGACCGACCGGCCGGGCGCGCGTGACCTGCTCGACGACGTCCGCGCGAAGCTGGCGCCGCGGGCAGTTCCCCTGGGCGCGCCCGAGGACCTGGCCGAGTTCCTCGCCGACGGCGACGACGCCTTCCTGGAGTCCTATGTGGACGACCGCGTCGACGCCACGGCCTGCCGCGCCGAGCTGGCCCGGCAGGTCGCCCACGGCACGCTGCACCCCGTGCTGTCCGGCTCGGCGATCACCGGCGCGGGCGTCACGGACCTCGTCACGGCGATGGCCGAGCTGCTCCCGGCCACCGAACACACCGGCGACGGGCCGCTCTCCGCGACGGTGTTCAAGATCGACCGCGGCCGCGCCGGCGAGAAGATCGCCTACGCCCGGCTGTACTCCGGCGCGCTGGCACCGCGCCAGCGGATCTCGTTCTACCGCGGTGAAACCGAGTTCACCGGACGCGTCTCGGCGGTCGAGGTCGCCGGGGACGAGGTGGCGCTCGCCGGGGACGTCGCCCGGCTGCGCGGCCTGCGGGACGTCCGGATCGGCGACCGGCTCGGCTCCCCCGGCGGCGCGCGCGAAGGCGTGTTCGCGCCGCCGAGCCTGGAGAGCGTGGTGCGGCCGGTCCGGCCCGAGCAGACCGCGGCGCTGTTCACCGCGCTGACGCGACTGTCCGAAGAGGACCCGTTGATCGACGTCCGGCGGCGCGGTCACGACATCTCCGTGCGACTCTACGGCGAAGTGCAGAAGGAGGTGCTGCGCTCGATGCTGGCCGAAGGCGCCGGGATCGACGTCGAGTTCGAGCCGACGAGCACCCTGTACGTCGAGAAACCGGTCGGCCGCGGCGAGGCCGTCAAGGAGCTGGACCCGGAGCAGCGGCTGTACTTCTTCGCGACGGTCGGCCTGCGGGTCGAGCCGGGGCCGGGCGTCACGTTCGGCCGGTCGGTCGAGCTGGGCTCATTGCCGCCGGCGTTCCACAAGGCGATCGAGGAGACCGTCCACAGCACGCTCGAGCAGGGCCTGTACGGCTGGGAGGTGCTCGACTGCGCGGTGACGTTGACGCACACGGCGTTCTTCAGCCCGATCAGCGCCGCGGGCGACTTCCGCAAGATGACCCCGCTCGCGCTGATGGCGGCGCTGCGCGAGGCCGGGACGCGGGTGTACGAACCGGTGCACCGCTTCGAGCTGGAGATCCCGGCGAACGCCGTCAGTGCGGTGCTGGTCAAGCTCGCGGAGCTGCGGGCGGTGCCCGGGGAACCCGTGCTGGGCCCGGCGTCGTGCACGCTGCACGGGACCATCCCGGCGGGCCACGTCGACGAGCTCACCCAGGCGCTGCCCGCGCTCACCCGGGGCGAGAGCGTCTTCCTGAGCGAGTTCGGCGACTACCGGCCGTACCCCGGGAAACCGCCGCGGCGTCAGCGCTTGTGGGCCCAGGCCGCGCCGAAGCAGTAGGCGCCGAACGCGGCGAAGCCGAGGGCCACCACACTCAGCAGCACGGTGCCGAAGGGCTGGCCGGCGAGCGTCTTCAGGGCGGCGTCCAGCCCGCCGGCCTTGTTCGGGTCGGCGTTGAACCCCGCGTAGGCGAGCAGGATCGCGACGATCGCCAGCACGACGCCCTTGGCGAGGTAACCGGCCTGGCCGAGCCAGGTGACCCAGCGCTTGGTCTTGCCCGGCAGGTCGGTCATGTCGAGGTCTTCGAGGAACTTCTTCTTGACGCCCTTGACCCCGGACGCGATCGCGACGCCGAGCACGGCCGCGGCGGCGATGATCACCAGCACCCGCCCGAACGGCAGCTGGAGCAGCTTGGCCGTGAACTCCTGCTGGGTCTGGTTGCTCGAACCCCCGCTGCCGCTGCCGGTGGCGATCTTGAAGGCGGAGAAGCCCAGGGCGATCACGACGACCCCGCGCGCGCCGGCGCCGATCCGCTTGCGCGTCCGCTTGCCACCGCTGACCCACGTGTACCCGACGGCGGCCATCATGAACTGCCAGAGGCCGAAGAGCACCAGCCCGAGGGCGAGCACCCAGAGCAGGACCTGCCCGAACGCCGTCGAGCCGATCTCCTGCAGGGCACCCTTCTGGTCGGCCTGTTCGCTGCTGCCGAACGCGACCTGCAGGGCTAGGTAGGCGAGGACGAGGTGGACCAGGCCGTAACAGGCCATCCCGACCCGGCCGAGCAACTGCGCGGTATCGGTCTTTTCGCCTCGTTGGGCCGTGGCCGCTGTCCGGTTCATGCCTGCTGGGTACCCAGTGCGAAGCCCGTTCGGCTGCGCCATGCGGCCTAATCGCCCACCGTGATGGGACGATTCCCGGATGGACGCGCACCTGGTCGGCTACTGGTCGGAGTCGGCGCTGGATCCCGGCGCGCCCGAGTACACCGAGCTGGGGTTCCGCGCGGACGGCACCGGCTGGCAGTACTGGACGAGCTGGAGCACCGCGTTCGCCGTCCACCGGTTCCACTGGCACACCCCGGGCCCGGGCCGCCTCACCACGCGGCTGCGGATGGCGCTCGACGGCACGTGGTCACTCGACGGCCCGGACGTCGCGCACCGGATCGAGCGCCGGGAGCACGTCGACACCGTCGTCGAGCTCGGGTGGGAGCTGGGGCCGGGCCGGCAGCTGACACTGGACCAGCCCCTGGTCGACGTCCTCGGCGGCACGAAGTTCCTGCCGGTCGAGGGCGGCGGCACCGACCCGACGCTCACCGAGCACTAGGCGGGCCGGCGGCGCTCTTCGTCGAGGCGCGTCCAGCCGCCGTTGACGGCGAGCAGCGTCAGCACCTCTTCCGCCTGCTCGGCGAACCGCGCGAGGTCGTCGTGGAGCAGTGCCGCGCGCTCACTGTCGAGCTGGTCGAAGTCGTCCCACCAGAGGCCGATCGCGGTGCCGGCGGTGAGGACGAGCCCCTGCACGAGGCGCAGGAAGCCGGCCGACGGCTCGTCGGTGGCGTCGCGGTAGGACGTCTCGATCTCGTCGCAGGCCGCGAGGAGGTCCCGCAACTGGCGGACCGCGCCGGCCGGGGTGCCGTCCCAGGCCGCCGTGGGCCAGGCGCGGTCGGACAGCTCGAGCCACAGCCGCCAGCCGGCGACCAGCTCGGCTTCGTCACGGGGTGTCCAGGACGCGGGGACCGGCCAGTACATGCTTCGAGCGTGACACCGCCGGGACGGAAATCCGCCCCGGCGGTGGGTTATATCTCATGTGGCGTAGCTCAGCTGATCACCGGCGGCACCAGCACGCAGGGCGGCGTCTTCGCGTGCGCCGGGTCGAGCGCGTTGAGCACCAGCCCCTGGGCGACCGGGTCGTAGGTGATGCCGAGGTGGTCGGTGAAGTCGAGCCCGCAGACGTTCTGCAGCAGGATGTTCTTCACGTTCGGCGCGGCCTTCAGGTAGGCGCTCGTGTACGGCGTCACGACGTCGTCGTAGCGCGTCTGGATCACGGTGTAGTCGATGCCGGGCACGGTCTCGCCGCCGGCGTTGAGGTCGGTGAGGAAGGCCGACCCGACGGCCTGCTCGTTGCACGACTGGCACACGCTGCCGAGCACGGCCGGCACGCCCGGGATCATTTCGAGCGTGCTCAGCAGCCCGAAGAGGTCGGTCCCGTGGTTGGACGGCGACAGCCCGACGAGCCGGCTGATCTTGGCCGCGCCGCCGAGGTACTTGATCCAGTACCGGATGTTCATCCCGCCCTGCGAGTGCCCGACGACGTCGAGTTTCGCGGCCCCAGTCGCGTTCAGGATCCTGTCCCCGAAGGCGGCAAGCGCTTTCGCGGTGTCGGCGATCGGCCCGACGGTCTGCAGGAACGTCCCGGGCGTCCCGCCGAAGTTCCCGGCGAAGACGCAGTACCCGGCGTTGGCGAGCTTCTGGGACAGGTTGGCCCAGTTCTCGTAGGCGTTGGCGGTGGTCCCGTTCGAGAGGAGCACGGGATTGGGGTGCTCAGCGGACGGTTTGCAGTTCCAGTCGTTCGTCCCGGGCGGCGCGATGGTCGGCGCCCCGAGCGAGTAGACGGCGGCGGTGAGGATGTTGGGCTGCACGGGCCCGGTGGGTTCCTTGACCGCTGCTTGGGCCGTGGTGGCCCCCAGTACGAGCGCGGCCGTCACGGCCATCCCGGCGACCAGCCACCGGCGCGTCCTCAAGCCCATCCAATTCACCTCTCTGTGAACCGACGGTGACCTGCATCACCACACTCATTAACGCGCGGGTAACTTGTCCGGACACTCCCCCTGGTGAGTGATTTTCTTTCGCTCGCTGACCTGCTATGTGTGACACAAGCCGGGTCGAGTGACACTCACGAACATGACAAAACGCTTTGCCGACCCGGGCGCGGCGCAGTTGGATCCCGGCATGGCCAAGCGACGTTATGTGGCGAGAGGCGTGCCGGGCGGCTACCGGATCTGGGACAACAAGGGCCGCCGCTGGTGGGGCGACCACTACGAGCTGTGCCCCGACGACCTCCTGGCCGAGCTCAACGGCGCGAAGGACCCGGCGACGATGACGGCGCTCCTCAAGCGGCACCGAGCCCAGCGCCGATGAAGCCGGACCCAGGGTTCGCAGGCGACGGGCTCGAACCTCCGGCGCTAGCGGCCGCCGATCTTGATCGCCCGCGGCGCGGGTCTCTTGACGACACGAAAACGCCCCCGGCACCAGCAGGCACCGGGGGCGTTCGAGGTCTGTCGTGGGTCAGCCCTTGAGCAGGGCCCGGGCCATCACGACCTTCTGGATCTGGTTCGTGCCTTCGTAGATCTGCGTGATCTTGGCGTCGCGCATCATGCGCTCCACCGGGAAGTCGCGGGTGTAGCCGGCGCCGCCGAAGAGCTGGACGGCGTCCGTCGTCACCTCCATCGCGATGTCCGACGCGTACATCTTCGCCGCCGAGGCCATGAAGCCCGCGCGCTTGTCGCCGCGCTCGGAGGCTGCCGCGGAGGCGTAGACCAGGTGGCGGGCCGCCTCGATCTTGGTGCCCATGTCGGCCAGCATGAACTGGACGCCCTGGAACTCCGCGATCGCCTTGCCGAACTGCTTGCGCTCCTTGACGTACGCGATCGCCGCGTCGAGCGCGCCCTGGGCGATGCCCAGTGCCTGCGCGCCGATCGTCGGGCGGGTGTGGTCCAGCGTGCGCAGTGCCGTCTTCAGGCCGGTGCCGGGCTCGCCGATGATGCGGTCCGCCGGGATCGTGCAGTTCTCGAAGTAGATCTCGCGCGTCGGGGAGCCCTTGATGCCGAGCTTCTTCTCCTTCGGGCCGACCGAGAAGCCCGGGTCATCCTTGTGGACGACGAACGCCGAGATGCCGTTGGCCTTCTTCTCCGCGTCCGGGTCGGTCACGACCATCACGGTGTACCAGGTCGATTCACCCGCGTTGGTGATCCAGCACTTGGTGCCGTTGAGGACCCAGTGGTCGCCGTCGAGCCGCGCGCGGGCGCGCATCGACGCGGTGTCCGAGCCCGCTTCGCGCTCCGACAGCGCGTACGAAGCCGACGCCTCGCCCGACGCGATCGAGGGCAGGACCTGCTTCTTCAGCTCTTCCGAGGCCGACAGGATGATCGGCTGGGTGCCCAGCTTGTTCACCGCCGGGATCAGCGACGCCGACGCATCGACGCGGGCGACCTCTTCGATGACGATGCAGGCGCCGACGGCGTCCGCGCCCTGGCCGTCGTACTCCTCGCCGATGTGGACGGCGTTGAAGCCCGACTTCACCAGCGCGTTGTACGCCTCGATCGGGTAGCGCTCGTTCTCGTCGACCTCGGCCGCGTACGGCGCGATCTCCTTCTCGGCCAGGGCCCGGACCGCGGCCCGCAGCTCCTCGTGCTCCTCGGCAAGCTGGTACAGGCCGTCGGTCACTTCCGGTCACCTTCTCTACGACGTCGGGAGAGTTCCACCGATGTTAGCGCTCGTTCACTGACTGCGTCGGCCGTCGTCCTTGTGTCCTTGACCGCAGAATTCGTATGGTCGAGTGATGCCGCTCACCGCGCCGACGACGCCGCCCGGTTTGCCCGCCTCCCTCGACTACCCCGAAGTCCCGGTCGGTTCGATCCTCGCCGCGGGCGCCACCCGCTGGGGCGACCGGACCGCCTTCGCCCAAGACGGCCGCAGCCTCACCTTCACCGAGACGTACCGGGCCGCCTGCCGGTTCGCGAACGCCCTGATCGAGCGCGGCATCGGCCGTGGCGACGTCGTGGCGCTGCACCTGCCGAACTGCCTCGCGTTCCCGATCGCCTACTACGGCACGCTCATGGCCGGGGCCACCTTCAGCCCGACGAACCCGCTGCTCCCGCCGGACGACCTCGCGTTCCAGCTCGCCGACTGCGAGGCCGCGGCCGTCGTGACGTTCGGGCCGGTCGCGGGCGCGCTGGCGAGCGTCGCCGGCCGGATCCCGGCGAAGTTCGCCGTCGTCGTCAACCCGGCGGGCGACCTGCTCGACGACCAGGTCGAGTTCGAGGCGTTCCACGCCGGGCAGCCGGAGACGCGGCCCGAGGTCGCCATCGCCGTCCACGACGACCTCGCGCACCTCGCCTACACCGGCGGCACCACCGGCCGGTCGAAGGGCGTGCGGCTGACGCACCGCAACGTCGTGGTCAACACCCTCCAGCACTCGTGCTGGGGCTCCGGCTCGGTGCCGGCGCTCGACGCGGACGGCGAGATCACGATCGACCAGATCGGCAGCGAGGACGAGTGGCCCTCGCGGCTCGGCACCGGCGTCGCGATCAACCTGACGCCGTGGTTCCACGCGATGGGCATCATCGGCGGGATGAACGCGGCGATCATCGGCGGCACGACGACGGTGCTCCACGCGCGCTTCGACCCGGCCGCCTACATCGCCGACGCCGAACGCCTGCGCGTCACCGGTCTCGGCGGCGCGCCCGCGCTGTTCGCGGCGCTGCTCGCGACGCCGTTGTTCCACACCGCGGACCTCTCGTCGGTGCGCTCGATCGGTTCCGGCGCGGCGCCGATGAACCACGCGATGATCAACGCGCTGCGCGAGCGCTTCCCGGGCGTGGTCGTCGCCGAGGGCTACGGCCTCACCGAGGCGACGATGGGCGCGGTCATCTCGCCGACGTACCGCTCGGGCACCCGCAAGGTCGGCTCGGTGGGCGTCCCGATCTTCGACACGCAGGTCAAGGTCGTCCCGGCCGAAGGCGGCGAGGACCCGGTCCCGGCGGGCGAGCGGGGCGAGGTCTGCCTGCGCGGCCCGCAGATCATGCAGGGCTACCGCAACCGCCCGGAGGAGACGGCGGCCGCGCTGGTCGACGGCTGGCTCCACACGGGCGACATCGGCATCCTCGACGAGGACGGCTACCTGTCCATCGTGGACCGCAAGAAGGACATGCTGCTGTACAAGGGGTACAACGTCTTCCCGCGCGAGCTGGAGGAGCTGCTGATCACGATGCCGGGCGTCGCGGCGGCCGCGGTCGTCGGCCGCCCGGACACCGAGGTCGGCGAGCTGCCGGTGGCGTTCGTGGTGCCGCGCGGAGACCTGGACGCGGCCGAGCTGATGGCCGCGATCAACGAGAAGGTCGTGCCGTACAAGCGGTTGCGGGAGATCCACGTCGTCGAGCAGATCCCGGTGTCCGCCGCCGGGAAGGTGCTCAAGCGGCAGCTGCGGGACCAGCTGCCGGCCAAGCTCGACTGAGGCCGGCTGTCAGGCCAGGCGGTCGCCGGAGAGGTGGGTGGCCGCCTGCTTCACGTGCCTGAGCAGCGGGGAGACCTCCATGCTCTGCAGGCCCGGCAGGGAGCCGATCTGGTCGGAGGTGAACTCGAACAGTTCGTCCAGGTCCCGGCAGTGCGCGACCGCGTGGAGGTTGTGCGGGCCGGTCACCGCCGCGGCGAAGGCGATCTCCGGCAGCCGGGCCAGGGCGCGGCCCAGGGTCTTGACCGCCGACGGGTGCACGCGCAGCCAGAGGTTCGCTCCCGCGTGGTAGCCCAGCGCCGTCGCGGCGAGCTCGACGTCGATGTGGACGGCCCGGCGCTCCAGCAGCATCTGTAAGCGGCGTGACGCGCGCCCGGGCGTGAGGTCCGCCGCCGCGGCCAGGTCGACCAGGCTCGCGCGGCCGTCCTCGGCCAGCACGGCGAGCAACCGCTCGTCCCCGGGCGTGAGGCGCACCGGCTCGCGGGCCACGACCGGGGCCTCCGTGAACGGCTCGCCGACGGCCCCCAGCGCGGCCTCCTGCTCCGGCGTCAGCGTGCCGCGCAAGGCGGCCCAGTAGTGGCCGCGGCCGCCCATGAACTGGCGCAGCATCGCGGCCGCCTGGATGTCCAGGACGGCCGCCGTGCGCGGGAGCTGCCTGCCGAGCAGGTCGTCACGCTGTTCCCGGGTGCGGGACCGGACCGCGCAGGTGATCTCGGCCCCCGCGGCGCACAGCGCCACCCAGCTGACGTCCTCGCGCTTCGCGAGCGCGTCGGCGATGGCCGCGACGCTGCCCGGACGGCAGCGCAACCGCACCAGCCACTTGCTCTGCCCCAGCGCGCCCGGGTCGACGATGCCCGCCACCCGGACGATGCCGTCGGCCCGCAGCCGCCGGTAACGCCGGCCGACCGCGGCTTCGGTGAGCCCGAGCGCCTCGGCGATCGCGGCGAACGACGCCCGCGGAGCTATCTGCAGCGCCCGCAGGAGACGCACATCTTCCGGCAACGCGGCGACGGATTCGGCCATCAACGCTCCTCCTGTCGAGGCAATCCTACAAATCACCCCGATGAACGCGCTGTGAAGACGTCATCGCGGTGAGACTGGAAGCCGAACCGAAGGAGACGGAATGACCGAACCCACTGAACCCACCGCCCTCGTCGTCGGCGCGTCCCGCGGCCTCGGCCACGCGATCGCCACCGAGCTCTTCGACCGCGGGTGGCACGTCATCGGCACCGTCCGGGACACGACCGCCCGCACGCCCCTGCACGACCTGGCGGACCGCTCCGGCGGGCGCGTCGAGGTCGAGCACCTCGACATCACCGAACCCGGCCAGCTGCCGCCGCTGCACGAGCGGCTCGCGCACCGGCGGCTCGACGTGCTCTTCGTCAACGCCGGGACGACCAACAACCCGCAGACGCCGGTCGGCGAGGTCTCCACCGCCGACTTCGTCGACGTGATGGTCACCAACGCGCTCAGCCCGATGCGCGTCGTCGAGGCGCTCCGGGACCTCGTGCCGCCGGACGGGCTCATCGGCGCGATGTCGTCCGGCCAGGGCAGCATCGCGAACAACACCGCCGGCTCGCGCGAGGTCTACCGCAGCAGCAAGGCCGCGCTGAACATGTTCATGCGCAGCTTCGCGGCCCGCCCGGCCGAGGCCGAGCGCGCGCTCGTCGTCATCGCCCCCGGCTGGATCCGCACGGCCCTCGGCGGGCCGGACGCGCCGTTCACCATGGAGGAGACCGTCCCGCTGGTCGTCGACGTGCTCCTGGCGAAGCGCGGCAAGCCGGGCCTCGAGTTCCTGGACCGCAACGGCGAGACCGTGCCCTGGTGACCGGCGAGTGACCGGCTAGTGGCCGGCCTTCGCGCGCAGGGCCGCGTCCTTGTCCAGGACCAGCTTCTCCAGGTCCAGCTGGAACTGCGTCATCTTCGACCGCAGGCCCTCGTCGGACGCGGCCAGGATGCGGACCGCCAGCAGGCCCGCGTTGCGCGCGCCGCCGACCGAGACCGTGGCCACCGGGACGCCCGCCGGCATCTGGACGATCGACAGCAGCGAGTCCAGGCCGTCCAGGTACTTCAGCGGCACGGGGACGCCGATCACCGGGAGGACGGTCGCCGAGGCGACCATGCCCGGGAGGTGGGCCGCGCCGCCCGCGCCCGCGATGATCACCCGGATACCGCGCGCCACCGCCGACGTCGCGTAGTCCAGCATGCGCTGCGGGGTGCGGTGCGCCGAGTAGACGCCGACCTCGTAGCCGACGCCGAACTCGTCGAGCGCCGCGCCGGCCGCTTCCAGCACCGGCCAGTCCGAGTCGCTGCCCATGATCACGCCCACCTGCGGCGCCATAGCTGTTCTCCTAGTGGATCTCGTGGCCGTCGAGCCAGACGGCGTGGGACAGCCAGTGCGCCGAGAGCAGCGCGCGGTTGCGCAGGTCGTCCAGGCGCTCGCCGGTGAAGTTGACGTGCCCGAGCTTGCGGCCCGGCCGCTCCTGCTTGCCGTAGAGGTGCACCCGCGCCTCCGGGTACCGCGCGAAGAGGTGGTGCAGCCGCTCGTCCGGCCCCATCTCGGGCAGCACCGACGCGCCCAGCACGTTCGCCATCACGCACGCGGGCGCGACCATGTCGGTGCGGCCCAGCGGGTAGTCGAGCACCGCCCGCAGGTGCTGCTCGAACTGCGAGGTGCGCGAGCCGTCCATCGTCCAGTGCCCGGAGTTGTGCGGGCGCATCGCGAGCTCGTTGACCAGCAGCCCGGTGTCGGTCTCGAACAGCTCGACCGCCAGCAGGCCGGTGACGTCCAGCGTCGACGCGACACGCAGCGCGAGGTCCTGCGCCTCGTGGACCCGGGCGTCCGAAAGCCCCGGCGCCGGCGCGAGGACCTCGGTGTTGATGCCGCCGGTCTGCACCGTCTCGACCACGGGGTACGCCGCGCCCTGGCCGAAGGGCGAGCGGGCGACGAGCGCGGCCAGCTCCCGCCGCATCGCCACCTTCTCCTCGACCAGCAGCGGCGTGCCCGCCGCCAGGAGTTCCGGCACGGTCTCGCGCGCCTGCTGCGCGGTGTCGAGCATCCAGACGCCGCGGCCGTCGTAACCGCCGGTGGACGCCTTGAGCACCACGGGCCAGCCGTGCTCGCCGCCGAACGCCAGCACGTCGTCCACAGTGGACACTTCGGCGAAGGCGGGGCCCGGCACGCCCATGCCGGCCATCATCTCGCGCATCACCAGCTTGTTCTGCGCGAAGCCCAGCGCGGCCGGCGCCGGCCGGACGACGTAACCCTCCATCGCCAGCGTCAGCAGGTGCTCACCCGGCACGTGCTCGTGGTCGAACGTCAGCACGTCGACCGAGGCCGCGAACGCCCGCAGCGCCTCGAGATCGGTGTGGTGGCCCTGCACGACGTCGCCGGCGACGAGCCCGGCGGACTCGTTCTCGCCCGCGGCGAGGACGCGCAGTGACTGACCGAGGGAGATCGCCGCCTGGTGGGTCATCCGGGCGAGCTGCCCGCCGCCCACCATGCCCACGACGGGCAGACCGGTGTGTTTATCCATAGCGACACCAGACTACTGTGTCGACATTTGCCAATCCGGCTGGCAGTCACGGCGGAAAGGGCGCCGGTGAGCAGGCCGGTTCCGGACCGTGTCCGCCTGCTTTCAGCCGGCTTGGCAAGCGGTGACCACCTGCGGTGACCGCCGGACCAGCCGTAGCTCACGCGCCGCGAGCCCGAGGATCCCCGCCGCCGCCGCGAGGACGTAGGCGTTGCCGAGGACCGAAAGGCCCAGGCCCCAGCCGAACTCCGTGTCACCGCCGTTGGGCACGAGCATCACGATCTGCGAGGCGAACAGCACCGCGACGGCCGCCGCGGCCCAGCGGCGGCCCTTCACCAGCAGCAGCGTGATCAAGGGCACGCACCAGACCCAGTGGTGCGACCACGACACCGGCGACAGCAGCAGCCCGTAGAACGCCGTCACCAGCAGGGCCGCCGCGCTCTCACCGCGCCGGTGCAGCCGCACCACCAGCCACACCGCGGGCACGGCCAGCACCGCCGCCACCCCGACCGCCACCGCCAGCGACCAGGGCGCGAGCTCCGAAGCCCGGCTGACCAGCCCGTTGAGCGACTGGTTGAAGATCCAGTGCACCGACCCGACCCGGCTCGGGTCGGTCGCCGAATCCCGCCAGAACCGCAGCGCGTCGACCGGGATGACCGCGAACATCACCGCTTCCAGCGCGACGAACGTGCCCAGCGCGCGCAGCCCGTCCTTCCACCGGCCGGTGAAGAACAGGTGCGGCACGAAGATCAGCGGGGTGAGCTTGATCGCCGCCGCCACGCCGATCAGCACGCCCGCCCAGCGCGACCGCCGCGCCGCGAGCACCAGGACGTCCAGCACCACGAACGCCATCAGTATCAAGTTGATCTGGCCCAGGAACAGCGTCTTCCACACCGGTTCCAGCGCCAGAGCGGCGGCCGTTCCCGCCGGCAGCGCCCACCACGCGGGTGAGCGCCCCGGCGACGACGAAACCACCGTGATCACGACCATAAGGGCGACCACCGACAAAAACGCGATCACGCCCCAGACCAGGCCGGACGGCACGAGCGCGAACGGCAGGAAGAGCGGCGCGGCGGCCGGGGTGTAGGTGAACGGCAACCGCACCCAGTCGGGCAGCGCCGTCAGCACATCGCGGGTGTAGAGCGGGTCGCCGTGGACCAGCGTCAGCGCGCCGGCGCGGTACACGGCGCTGTCCGCGCCCAGGTGCCACCCGGCCAGCCAGGCGAGGACCCCGAAAGCGAGGACGACGAGTGCGAGGACCCCGGCGAGGACGCGGCCGGTGCGGGCCTCAGACGCCGGTGGGGACGTCGACATGCTCGCCGGCCGCCGCCTTCTTCTTCCGGGCCCGCCGCTGCAGGCCCCAGCGCAGCGCCAGCGCCAGCGCGAGCACCACCGGCATCAGGATGTACGCGTCGCCCAGCACGTTCTGCCAGACCGTCCAGTGCAGCTCGACGTTGCGCCCGTTGGGCAGGATCAGCAGCACGCAGCTGACGAACACGAACGCCGCGAGGAACGTCCCCACCCAGCGCTTCCACGCCGTCGCCGGGGTCGTCTTCGGCAGCCGCGACACCAGCAGCACGATCAGCGGGACCACCCACACCCAGTGGTGGGTCCACGAGATCGGCGAGATCAGCAGGGTCCAGAACGCCGTGACGAGCAGCGCGGCCAGCGCCTGGCCCTTGCGGTGGAACCGGATGAGCAGCCACAGGGCCGGGATGGCGAGCAGGAAGCCGATGCCCATGGCCGCCTTGGACGCCCACGGCGCGAGGTCGGTGGCCCGGTTCATCAGCGCGTTCAGCGACTGGTTGCCGGCCCAGTGCACCGGCCCGATCCGGCCGGTGTCGGGCAGCGTGATGGTCCAGTACTTGGCCGCGTCGTGCGCGTTGATCAGGAACATCAGGCCCTGGAGCAGCACGAACGTCGCCAGGCCGCGCAGCGCGTCCTTGCGGCGGCCGGTGATGAACAGATGGCCGAGGAACACCAGCGGCGTGAGCTTGATCGCCGCCGCGACGCCGACCAGGACGCCGCCCCAGCGACTGCCGCGCGCGCCGATGACCAGCATGTCCAGCAGGATCATGGCCATCAGGATCAGGTTGATCTGGCCGAGGAAGATCGTCCGCCACACCGGCTCGAGGCCGAGGAAGACCAGGAAGAACACGATGGTCGAGCGGGCGGGCGAGGCCCACCAGCGCGGGCCGTCGGCGGCCGGGCGGGGCAGGGCGCCGATCGCGATCCGGATCGAGAGGGCCATCGCGCCCAGCGAGATCGCGGTGATCAGGCCCCAGGAGATCTGCGTCGGGAACGCCGCGAGCGGGACGAAGATCAACGCCGCCGTCGGCGGGTAGGTGAACGGCAGCAGCGCCCACCACGGCTCGTTGGCGAGGGTGTTCGAGTCGTAGAGGGAGTCGCCGTGCAACAGGGTCAGCGCGCCCGCGCGGTAGACCGCGCTGTCCACGCCGAGCACCCAGTCGTGCTGCCAGCCCCAGATGCCGTACCCGATCGCGACCAGCGGGATCACCGACAGGATCAAGATCGACCGCGGGCGCACGGACAGCCGGGCGAGTGACCTCCGCAGGGCCAATCGGTGCGCGGATCTGGCCGCGACTTCGCCGTCGACGTCGGTGGATACGGTCCTGGTCACCGCACCAGGAAATCATGGCGGCCCGGGTCCAGGTCAGAAGGGTCCGGGCAGAACCGGACTTTCCGGGTGTTCTACACCCTGGCGAGGCGCGCCAGCAGGTCGCAGGCCGATTCGTGGGTGGCCGGCAACCGCACCGCCGAGACGCGCGCCTGACCGGCGTCCGCCAGCTGCGCGTCGACCGACAGCCGTTCGTGCAACGCCCTCCTCAGCGCGACGCCGTGGGACGCGACCTTGTCGTCGCGCTGGACGAGCGCGGCGACGACCGACGGCCCGAGCGAGGCGACGCTCTGCCCGCTGGCGAACACCGCCCGCAGGGCGTCCGCGACCAGGATCATCCCGGTCAGCCGCGGGAAGCCGGCGACGGTGCTGAGGTCCAGCGAGACGACCAGCAGCATGTGCTCCTCGGCCGCGGGCCGCTCGCGCGCCGCGGCGGCCTGGTAGAGCTCGGCCAGCCGCGTCCGCAGGTAGGCGGCCGAGGGCAGGCCGGTCAGCGGGTCGGTGACCTCGGTGTGCACGAGCTGGTCGGTGGCGACGTCCGCCCAGGCCAGCGCCGTCACCCGGAGCAGCCGGGACGGCGTGGCGTCGACGTCCGGTGAGACGAAGCCGTCACCGACGTGGTCGAGCACCGCGTGCAGCGCGGCCAGGTCGGCGAGGGTTTCGGCGAGTCCCGCGCCGGCCGCCGCACGGGCCCGGGCCAGCCCGGCCAGCGCGGTTTCGGCGGCTTCGACGCGGCCCTTGGTCAGCACGGCCGCGCAGACGGCGTCGACCTCGGGCAACGCCCAGTCGCTCGGGAAACGCCAGCCCGCGGCGAGGCTCGCCGTGCGCCAGCGGCCGCGCAGGGCGCGGAGGGTGCGGTCGCGCTCGGCGGTGGACGGAACGTCACCGGGGCCGGAACGCGTACCGGTTGCCGGAACTTCCACAGGCCACCGCCCCTTTCGTCCGGTCCGTGTCGATCTTGCTCGGTGCTTCACGATGAGGACGGTCGACGGAGTACCCCGTGACGGCGTACTCACCAGTTTTGTTAAGAAGCTTTTCCCCGAAGCTCGCGAAGGCCGGGTGATTTTCTTGCGCCGTCGGTGTCTTCACCCCCACCACGACGTGACCGCTCAGGGTGGGTCAGTCACACTTGCCTCGTGCCCCGGGCCCGCCTGTAATGGCAGGTCCAGGCCTTAGCCGACCGAGGAGTGCCGTGTCCACCATTCCCGCCGATCTCAGCGGAAAGAGTGACGCCGAGCTGATCGCGGAGGTCCGCGCCGGGAAGATCGCGTCGTACGGCGGTCTGTACGAACGCCACACCGGCGCGGCGCACAACCTCGCTCGTCAGCTGGCCCGCTCGAGCTCCGAGGCCGACGACCTGGTGTCCGAGGCCTTCGCGAAAGTGCTGGACACGCTCCGTGGTGGCAAGGGACCGGATACCGCCTTCCGGGCGTACCTGCTGACCGCCCTTCGCCACACTGCGTACGACCGAACGCGCAAGGAGCGCCGGGTCGACCTCAACGAGGACATGAGCGAGGTCGGCGGGGCCGCGGCCGAGGCGCTGACCGTCCCGTTCTCCGACACCGCCGTCGCCGGGCTCGAGCGGACGATGGCCGCGAAGGCGTTCGCGCGGCTGCCCGAACGCTGGCAGGCCGTGCTCTGGCACACCGAGATCGAGCAGCAGAGCCCGGCCGAGGTCGCGCCGCTGCTGGGACTGACCGCGAACGGCGTCTCCGCGCTCGCCTACCGCGCCCGTGAGGGCCTGCGGCAGGCGTACCTCCAGGTCCACCTGCAGGAGAACGCCGAGGAACGCTGCCGCGCCTGCGCCGAGCGGCTCGGCGCGTGGACGCGCGACGGGCTGTCCAAGCGGGAACGCGCCCAGGTGGAGTGCCACCTCGACGAGTGCGACAACTGCCGGGCGCTGGCCGCGGAGCTGGCCGACGTCAACGGCGGCCTGCGCGCGATCATCGCCCCGATCGTCCTGGGCGGTGCCGCGCTGGGTTACCTCGCGACCATCGGCGCGGCCAAGGCGAGCGCGGCCACCGCGGCCGCCGCCGGTGCGGCCGCCGCCGGTGCGGCCGCCGGTGGCAAAGCCGGCGCGGCCGCCGGCGCCGCCGCCGCGGGCCCCCGCCAGTTCGCCGGGGTCGCCGCGTCCGGGACGGCGGTCGTCGCGGCCGTCGTCATCGCGCTGACGGCCGGGGGCGGGGCGCAGGACATCCCCGCCGCGGCCCAGGTGCCGCCGCCGATCGTCCAGCCCGTCGTGCCGCCCGCACCGCCGAAACCGGCCCCGCCCGCGCCACCCGCTCCCCGGCCCCGCCAGCTGCCGCCCGCCGCGCCGCCGGTGGAGCCCCCGCCCGCACCCGTCGTGCCGCCGCCGGCGCCCACCCCCGCTCCGGAACCGGCGCCCACACCGGCGCCGCCCGCGCCGGCCCCGCCGAAGGTGTCCGCGACGACCCCGCCGGACGGCGTCGAGCTGCAGCCCGGCGCCGGGCCCGTCAGCCTGCCGATCACCGTGCGCAACGACGGCGGCAGCGTGTCCGAGCCGGTGGTCGCCGCCCTGAAGCTGCCACCGGGCGTGCACGCGGTCGAGTCGGGCGGTGGCGGCGCGCCGTTGGCGTTCGCGCAGGACGCGGCGGCCCCGATCTCGGTCAACTGCCCGGGTGGTGAGGGCACGGTGACGTGCAAGACGGGCGCCGGCCTGCAACCCGGCCAGAGCGCCACGCTCAACTTCCGGCTCGAAGCCGACGAGGACGCCGCGGGCGGCACGGTGACCGGCTCGGTCACCGCCGGCGTGCAGATCAACGTCGCCGTCAGCGTCAAGGTCACCGTGAAGCAGCCGCCGGACGCCGTGGTCCTGGAAGCCCAGGGCGACGGGCTTTCGGCGTTCCCGTGGACCCGCAACCCGCTGGTCTACGTGCGCGTCCGCAACACCGGCGAGACGACCCGGCCGGTCACAGTCACCTTCGACCACGCGCTCTGGCAGTGGTGGAGCCTGCGCGGTTTCCCGTGCACGCCGACCGCCGACGGCGCGAGCTGCACGACGACCGGCTCGGTGGCGCCCGGCCAGCACGTCAACCTGTGGGTGCGGCTCAAGGGCCGGCCCGACGACGGGCAGGTCACGATCGGCGCGCAGCTCGGCAAGGCGTCGGCCGGACCGGTGACCGTCGACTTCGGCTGCTGGCACCACTGGTGCGGGAAGGACCCGCGGCCGCCGACGACGCCGACGACCACTGTGCCTGCTACGTCGGGCACGACGACGCCGTCGAAGCCCAAGCCGTCGCACACCCCGTCCAGCACACCGCCGGCGACGAGCGAGCCCGAACCGACAAAAACCCCACCGCCGTCGTCGACGACCTCAAGCGCCCCACCGGTTCCCGGCAAACCGGGCGACAAGCAGCCGACGGTCACCCCCGAAAGGGCTTTCGGCTGGTTGACCGGGTAGCGTCCGCGCGGTGCGCGAGCTGCTGAAAAAGCATCGCGAGCTCCTCCGCTTCGCCGTTGTCGGCGGGATCAGCTTCGTGATCACGATGTCCGTCAACTACGGCTTGAAGTTCACCGTGCTGCGGACCCACCCGGTCACGGCGCTGATGATCGGCGTCCTGGTCGCGACGATCTTTTCCTACGTCGCCAACCGCGAGTGGTCGTTCCGCACCCGCGGCGGCCGCGAGCGCCACCACGAGGCCGCACTGTTCTTCCTGATCAGCGGGATCGCGCTGGGCCTGAACGCGCTGCCGCAGTGGTTCTCGCGGTACGTCCTGCACCTGCAGGCGCCGCAGCTGTCGCCGCTCGGCGTCGAGGTGGCCGACTTCGTCAGCGGCATCATCATCGGCACCCTGCTCGGCACGGTGTTCCGCTGGTGGGCGTTCAAGAAGTGGGTCTTCCCGGACGAGGACGCCCGCACCGTCGCCACGGCCGCCGAAGCCGCGGATGATCCGGACATTCACGGCAGCAAGGCCGCCTGAACCACAGGTCACGGCGGTGTGCTCCTAGACTGGGTCGTGTGACCGTTGTGGAGACCGTGCTCAAGCGCACGCCGGAGCCACTGCGTTCGGTGCTGATCAAGCACCGGGAGCTGCTGAAGTTCGCGATCGTGGGCGGCACGACGTTCGTGGTCGACAACGGCGTCTGGTACTTCCTCAAGCTGAGCGTGCTGGAGTCGAAACCGACCACGGCGAAGGCGATCGCGATCATCGTCGCGACGATCGTGTCGTACATCCTCAACCGCGAGTGGTCGTTCCGCACCCGCGGCGGCCGGGAACGCACCCACGAGGCCGCGCTGTTCTTCGTGATCAGCGGCGTCGCCGTCGTGGTGAACCTGATCCCGCTGTACGTCTCGCGGTACGTGCTGGACCTCGAAGTCCCGCACGTCACGCGGCTGGTGATGGAGGTCGCGGACTTCGCGAGCGGGTCGATCATCGGCATGCTGCTGGCGATGTTCTTCCGCTTCTGGGGCTTCAAGAAGTGGGTCTTCCCGGACGAGCTGGGCGAGCGCCGGCGCGACAACGGTGACGTGACCCGCCTGCGCTGAGCGCTCTCCGAAAAGTACTTGTCTCCTGACATGTAGTTGTCTACAGTCAACTCTGTCAGTGTTCCTTCATGAGGACGCCGTCCGGGTTCGGCCGGGCGAGCGGGACGATTCGAGGTGGTTTCCGAGCGCGAAGAGGTCGCACCCGTCCGCGGGTGACGATGGAGCCTTTTCCCGACTCGACGGGACGCGTTTTTCGACGCGTCCGGACATCTCTCGTCCCTTCTTCACGAGGACATCCCTTGATCACAACCGCGCCTTCGCGCGCCCAGAAACATGTCAAAAAGCCGGCCCTCGTCGGGCTGTTCCTGTCCGTTTTCCTCGCGATGCTCGACGCCCAGGTCGTCGCCACCGCCCTGCCGCGGATCGCCGCCGAGTTCGGCGGGACCGGGGCGTACGCCTGGGTCACCACCGCCTACCTGCTCGCCGGGAGCGTCACCGCGCCGCTCTACGGCAAGCTCGGTGACGTCTTCGGGCGCAAACGTGTGCTCCTGGGCGCGCTCGCCCTCTTCCTGCTCGGTTCGCTCGCCTGCGGCCTGGCGCCGTCGGCCGGCCTGCTGGTCGCCGGCCGCGTCCTGCAGGGCGCCGGCTCCGGCGGTCTCTTCGTCTCCGTCGGCGCTTCGCTCGGCGAGATGTTCACGCCCCGCGAAGGCGCGAAGTACTTCGGGTGGTTCTCGATCTGCTTCGCCGTCGCCTCGCTCGCGGGTCCGGTCGTCGGTGGGCTGCTCACCGGCCTGACCGGGTGGCGGTCGATCTTCCTGGTCAACCTGCCGCTCGGCCTGGTCGCCGTCGCGCTGCTCAAGAACCTCGACCTGCCGCGGCGGCGCAGGGACGCGCCGTTCGACTTCGCCGGTGTCGTCCTGCTCGGGGTGACGATCACCGGGTTCACGCTGCTGACGCCGTGGTCGATCCCCCTCGGTGCCGCGGCCGCCGTCACCTTCGTGCTCGTCAAACGACGGGTGAAAGCGCCAGTCCTCCCGCTGCGGCTGTTCCGGGACCGCACGTTCTCGGTGTCCGTCGTGCTCAGCGTGCTCGCCGGGTTCGCCTTCCTCGGCTCGATTAACTACGTCGCGGTCTTCCTGCAGGCCGACGCCGGCCCGGCGGAAGGCGGCCTGCGGCTCGTGCCGATGACGATCGCCGTGGCGGTCTCGTCGGCCGTCGCGAGCCGGGTCATCGCCCGCACCGGCCACTATCGCTGGGCGCCGCGGCTCAGCATGGCGCTCGGGCTCCTGGCGATGCTCGGCCTCACCACGGTGCACGGGCTGCCGCTCGTCCTGTCCTGCCTCGTCGTCTTCGGTCTCGCGGCCGGGCTGAACCTGCAGGTTCTCGCGATGGCCACGCAGAACACGGCGCCGGCCGCGGACCGGGGCGCGGTCGCCGCCGGCATCAACCTCGCCCGCGCGCTCGGCTCGGCCCTCGGCCCGGTCGCGCTCGGCTTCGCTTACGGCGCCGGGACCCACGGCGTCTTCCTCGCCCTGCTGCCCGTGCTCGCGCTCGCCCTCGTCACGGCGTTCGCGCTCCCGCACGTGCCGCTCCGCGACCACCACTAGGAGAACCCTGATGATCTTCGTCCTCGGCGCCACCGGCAAGGTCGGCCGCGCCCTCGTCCCCGCCCTGCTCGACGCCGGTGCCGCGGTCCGCGCGCTGACGCGTGACCCGGCCAAGGCCCGGATCGACCCGCGCGCCGACGTCGTCCAGGCCGACCTCCACACCGCCGACCTGCCCGCGCTGCTCGCCGGCGCGGACCGCGTTTTCGTGCTCACGCAAGGGTTCCAGCACGAAGGAGCCATCGCGAAGGCCGCCGCGAACGCTGGTGTCACCCACCTCGTCAAGCTGTCCACCACCGGTGTCCACTTCGGACAGACGGATCCGATCACGCTGGCCCACGCCGAAGCCGAGCAGGCCGTGCGCGAAGCCGGTCCGGCGTGGACGATCCTGCGGCCCGGCGCGTTCATGGACAACCGCTTCGCCTGGCTGCGCACCATTCGCGAGGAGAACGCCGTGTACGTGCCCGAAGGCGACCCGGCGTCCGCGCTGGTGCACGTCCGGGACATCGCCGCGGTCGCGACGCTCGCGCTCACGACGTCCGGCCACGAAGGCGCGACCTACGAACTCACCGGCGGCGAGGCGCTCACCACCGAACGGCAGGTCGCGATCCTGTCGGACGCACTCGGCCGCGAGATCGAGTACGTCGAAGAGTCGGAAAGCGCGGCCCGCCAACGCATGACGCGCATGTACGGCTGGCCCGCCGAAGCCGTCGACGGCTTCTTCGCGCTGAAGCAGGCGTCCGCCGATCACGAGCACGTCGTCTTCGGCACCGTCGAGCGGCTGCTCGGCCGGCCGCCGCTGACCTTCACCGATTGGGCGCGTGAGAACGCGGCCGCGTTCACCTACCATTACCGGGGGTGACGGCGGGGAGGTGAGGCGGGTGGCCGGCGGCTTGCGCGTCCTCGTCGTGGACGACCACCCGCTGTTCCGCTTCGGCGTGTGCACGCTGCTGGCCGCCGAGCCCGGCATCGAGGTCGCGGGCGAGGCGGCGAGCGGCGCGAACGCGATCAGCGCGGCCGCGGCGCTGCGCCCGGACGTCGTGGTGATGGACCTGCACCTGCCGGACCTGTCCGGGATCCAGGCGACCCGGCACATCGTGGCCGAGTGCCCGGACGCCAGCGTGCTGATGCTGACGATGGCCGACGAAAGCGAGTCGGTCTTCGCGGCGATGCGCGCCGGCGCCCGCGGTTACCTGCTCAAGGACGCCGAGCCGGACGAGATCGTGCGGGCCGTGCGCGCGGTGGCGCGCGGCGAGGCGATCTTCGGGCCCGACGTCGCCAACCGCGTCCTCGGTTTCTTCAGCCGGCCGCCGCCGGTCAGCGACCCGGTGTTCCCGGAGCTGACCGGGCGCGAGCGCGAAGTGCTTTCGCTGATCGCGGCCGGGCACAACAACGGCGTCATCGCGAACATGCTGTGCCTGAGCCCGAAAACGGTGCGCAACCACATCTCGAACGTCTTCGCCAAGCTGCACGTCGCGGACCGGGCCGAGGCGATCGTCCGGGCCCGCGAAGCCGGCCTCGGGCTCCCCTGACCCGGGCGACATCGGGACACCGGTCCCATGCGCCCGGGACACCCCGGCGGGCAGGCTGGAGGGCCTGCACCGGGCGAGGGGAATGGGGGGCGATGTTCGAATCCGACCGGACGCCGGTGGTGGTGCGTGCCACCGATCCGATCCTGCACAACGGCGTCTGCGTGGCGCTGCGTTCGCGTGCCGACGTCCGGGTGGTGGACGGGGACCCGGCGGCGTCGGCGGGGGTCGCGCTGCTGGTCGCCGACCGGCTCGACGAGCCGATGACCCGGCTGCTGTCCGCGCTGCACCACCAGGGCTTCACCCGGATCGTGCTGGTCGCGGGCGAGGTCGACGACAACGATGTCCTGGGCGCCGTCGAGCACGGCGTCTGCGTGGTCGCCCGCCGCGCCGACGCCGGCCCGGAGGTGCTCGTCCGGCTGATCAAGGCCGCCGCGGCCGGCGAGGGTGCTCTGCCTCCCGACCTGCTCGGCCGGCTGCTGAACCGGGTGTCCCGCCTGCAGCGCCAGGTGCTCGAGCCGCGCGGCCTGTCCGCGGGCGGCATGAGCAACCGCGAGACGGAGGTGCTGCGCCTGGTCGCGGCCGGGTGTTCGACGCAGGAGATCGCCGACCGGCTGAGCTACTCGCAGCGCACGGTGAAGAGCATCCTGCACGACGTGACCAACCGGTTCCAGCTGCGCAACCGGTCGCACGCGGTCGCCTACGCCCTCCGCGAAGGGCTGATGTGACCCATGATCGCCCAGGTCGACGACGCCTTGTGCCGGCTGCTGCGCCCCTGCCTGCCCGCGGGGACGCAGATCCGGCTCGATCCGCCGAAACCGGCCTGGCAGACGGAGTCGCAGGTGCGGAGCGTGGAGCTGTTCCTCTTCGCGCTGCGCGACGCCGTCGGGGCGGAAGAAGAGAGGGAGGGGAAGCGCGCGGCCCGGCGCTGCGCGCTTTCCTACCTCGTCACCGCGCGGGCCGGGGCGGTCCGGGAGGAGCACGACCTGCTCGACGCCGCGCTGAACGCCGTCCTCAGCGCCGAATCGCCGCTGCGGGTGGAGCTGGGCGCGACCGATCCGGCCCAGCTGTGGACGAGCCTCGGCATGCCCGCGCGAGCCGGGTTCGTCCTGCTCGTGACGGCCGACATCGGTTAACGCGGGACGCGCTCGGCGGGCCAGCGCACCTCGGGGACGTCGCTCGGCTTGGGGACCTTGAGGAACAGGCTGAACACGGCCGGACGGCGGTTCGACAGCTCCAGCCGGCCGCCGTCGGCCTCGACCAGGGCCCGGGCCAGCGCCAGCCCGACGCCGGTGGAGCCGCCGCCGGAGAAACCGCGTTCGAAGATGTGCGGGGCGAGCTCGTCGGGGACGCCGGAGCCGGTGTCGCTGACCTCGACGACCACCGTGCCCTCGGCGTCGCCGCGGCGGGCGACCACGCTGACCGTGCCCGAGCCGTGGCGCAGCGCGTTGTCCAGCAGGACGCCGATGACCTCGCGCAGGCGCCCGGGCGTGGCCCGCGCCATCAGGCCGTCGGCGACGCGCATCCGCAGGTTGCGGCCCTCCGAGCGGAGCAGCTCGCGCCACTCCTGCGCCATCTTGGGCAGCTGGTTCGGCAGGTCGACGGGTTCGGCGCCGACCTCACGCGCGGCGCGCGCGGCCGCCAGCAGCCCTTCGAGCGCCTCGGCGAGCCTGTCCGCCTGCTCCTGGGCCGCCTTCGACTCGTCGGCCACTTCGCCGTCCGGGTGGACGGTGAGCGGTTCGAGCCGCAGCTGCAACGCCGTCAGCCGGCTGCGCAGCTGGTGCGAGACGTCCCCGACCAGCTGCCGTTCCCGCTGGACGAGCTGGGCGAGCGCGGTGCCGGACGCGTCCAGCGCCTCGGCGACCATGTCGAGCTCGCCGACGCCGTAGCGGCTGGGGTCGGGCCGGAAGTCGCCGCCGCCGAGCCGGGACGCGCGTTCGGCGACGTGCCGCAGCGGTTTGGCCAGCCGCCGGGCCGTCACCAGCGCCACCACCGCGCCGGTGGTGATCGACAGCAGCACCAGCAGGATGACGACGAGCGTCACCGTCGTCTGCCGCTCGTGCATCGGGCCGGCCGGGACGGCGATCTCGACCTTGCCGTCGCGGGCCAGGTCGGCCGTCTCGGTGACGGTGTCGGGGCCCGGGTCGCTGCCGTAGCGCTTCTCGATCTGGTTGCTGGCGCGGACGGTCAGCAGGCCGTTGACCGGGACCGCGGCCCGCACCTGGTCGAGGTCGATCTCCTCGCCGTTCGCGATCTCGGTGTCGAGGATCGCCGCCGCCGCGCGCGCGTTTTCCGCGAGCGTCTCCCGGTAGCTCGATTCGATCTGCCAGCTCGCGACGATGCCCAGCGGGGTACCGAGCACCGCCGCGGTGACCGCGACGGCGAGGAGGATGGCCAGCAGGATGCGGCGGCGCACGGCTTATTCGGCGTTGAAGCGGAAGCCGACGCCGCGGACCGTGGCGATCCGCCGTTCGCCGTCGTGGGTCTTGCTGGTGCGCCCGGCGGCCTCGTCGGCGGCGATGGCGAGCTTCCGCCGCAGCCACGACATGTGCATGTCGAGCGTCTTGGACGTCTTCGACTCGAGGTCGTTCCACACCTCGGCGAGGATCTCGTCGCGGCTGACGACCTGCCCGGCGCGGGTCATCAGGACGCGCAGCAGCTCGAACTCCTTGTTCGCCAGCTGCACCTCGTGCAGGTCGACGGTCACGAGCCGGGCGCCGAGGTCCATCCGGACCCCGCCGGCCTCGAGCACCTCGGGCACCCGGCGGCGCAGCAGCGCGCGGATCCGGGCGAGGAGCTCGGCCAGCCGGAACGGCTTGGCGACGTAGTCGTCGGCCCCGGCGTCGAGGCCGACGACGAAGTCGACCTCGTCGGTCCGGGCCGTGAGCATCAGGACGGGCAGCTCGGTGCCGTTGGCCCGGAGGCGCCGGCAGACCTCCAGCCCGTCCATCCCGGGCAGCCCCAGGTCCAGGACGAGCAGGTCGACGCGCTGGGCGGCGGTGGCGTCGAGCACCGAAGGGCCGTCGGTGACGACGTGGATCTCGTATCCCTCACGTTCGAGGGCGCGGGAGAGCGGTTCGGCGATAGCCGGATCGTCTTCGGCGAGTAGGACCATGCTCACCTGGCCAACTCTACGGCGGGGAGGCGTGAAACCATCGTGACCGTGCCTGGCTACGGAGATGATCTGGCCCTCGCCACCCGGCTGGCTGACGCCGCCGACGCGATCACGACGGCGCGCTTCCGCGCCCTGGACCTGAGGGTGGAGCGCAAGCCCGACCGCACCCCGGTGACCGACGCGGACACCGCCGTCGAAGACGCGATCCGCGCGGTGCTGGCGGCGGAGCGGCCGGAAGACGCCGTGCTCGGCGAGGAGCGCGGCGGCTCGGCCGCGACCGGCCGGGCCTGGGTGCTCGACCCGATCGACGGCACCAAGAACTTCCTGCGGGGTGTACCCGTTTGGGCGACCCTGATCGCCTTGGTGGTCGACGGCGACCCGGTCGTCGGCATGATCAGCGCGCCCCTGCTGGGCCGCCGTTGGTGGGCGGCTACGGGCGCCGGGGCGTTCTCGTCCGACTCCGCCGGGACCCGGCAGCTGTCGGTTTCCGGCGTTTCCTCCCTTTCGGACGCCTACGTGTCCACCACGGACGTGAACTCGTGGCGCGAGTACCACTCGCGCGAGAAGTACCTGGACCTGCTCGACGCGTGCTGGGAGTCCCGCGCGTTCGGCGACTTCTGGCAGCACGTCCTGGTCGCGGAGGGCGCGATGGACGTCGCGGCCGAGTGCATCGTGAACCCCTGGGACGTCGCGGCGGCGCAGGTGATCGTCACGGAAGCGGGCGGCCGCTTCTCGGACCTGGACGGCGCGGGCCGCTACGACAACGGAAGCGCCCTGTCGTCGAACGGCCTCCTGCACGACGACGTGCTGGGGATCCTCAAGCGTTGACGGGATAGGCCGCTTGGCGGGCACTTCTTGACCGGTCCGAACCGCCGGTGATTCACTCCCAGTGCTCGCCGGGTCACCCCTGCTCTCTGACAACGTTGTCAGCCCCCGCGGTGACCCGCTCACCCCGGGAGGAAGAGCATGCGCAGAGTCGTCACCGCGGCTTTGATCGTTCCCCTCATCACAGCCGTGGCCACCCCCGCCCACGCCGAGCCCGACCACGCCAAGGACCTCGCCGCCTACGTCAACCCCTTCGTCGGCGCCAAGGCCGGCGACACCCCCGAGACCAACACCTACGCCGGCGACACCTTCCCCGGCGCCGACGTCCCCTTCGGCATGGTCCAGTGGAGCCCCGACACGCCCCTGCAGCCCAAGCCACCCGCCGGGCAGGGCCGGTACTACGCCCGCGACCGCGACGGCGGTTACGCCTGGGAAGAGAACAAGCTCCGCGGCTTCAGCCTCACCCACTTCAACGGCGCCGGCTGCGGCGGCGCGGCCGGTGACATCCCGTTCCTGCCGTTCGCGGGCACCATCACGACGTCGCCCGCGGTCGACGCCACCCAGTACTTCCCCACCTTCAGCCACCCCGACGAGTCCGCGTCCCCCGGCTACTACAAGGTGACCACCGGCTCCGGCATCACCACCGAGCTGACCGCGACGCAGCGCTCCGGCCTCGGCCGGTTCACCTTCCCGAAGAACTCCCCCGCGACGCTCCTGATCGACGTCGCCCAGTCCGCGATGGGCAGCGACGACGCGTCCGTGACGGTCGACCCGGCCACGCGGACCGTCGAAGGCTGGGTGTCGAGCGGGCACTTCTGCCGTGGCCCCAACACCTACAAGGTTTACTTCACCGCCTCCTTCGACCAGCCGTTCTCGACGTCCGGCACCTGGCAGAACGCCGCCGTGACGCCCGGCGCAACCACCGCCCGCGGCGGCGACCTGAGCAAGGACACCTGGGACAAGCAGGTCGTCACGCCCGACGGCGGCGCGGGCGCCTACCTGAGCTTCGACCCGGCCAAGCCGGTCCAGGTCCGCGTCGGACTGTCCTATGTAGACGCCAACGGCGCGCGGCTCAACGCGAAGACCGAGCAGCGGCAGGACTCCTTCGACACCGTCAAGGCCAAGGCCCGCCAGAGCTGGAACGCGCGCCTGAACCAGATCGCCGTCGAAGGTGGCACGGACGCGGCCACGCGCACCTTCTACACCGCGCTCTACCACACCCTCCTGCAGCCGAACGTCTTCTCCGATGTGGACGGTCGCTACCCCGGTTTCGACAAGGCGATCCACCGCGCGAAACCGGGCCACGCGCAGTACGCGAACTTCTCCGGCTGGGACACCTACCGCGACGAGGTCCAGCTGCTGTCGATGCTCGCGCCGCACGAGGCCGCCGACATGGCGCAGTCCATGCTCAACCAGGCGAACCAGGCCGGCGGCGTCTGGGACCGCTGGTCGCAGAACAACGACTTCATGGGCGTGATGGGCGGCGACCCGTACCACTCGATCATCGCCAGCACGTACGCCTTCGGCGCCACGGACTTCGACGCCGCGCAGGCGCTGAAGTCGATGGTCACCGGCGCCACCCGCGTCCAGCAGGCGGGTGAACGCGCCCTCGAACGCCCGGGCCTGTCCGACTACCAGACACTGGGCTACCACCCCAACAACGTCTCGGACATGCTCGAAGACACCACCGCCGACTTCGGCATCGCACAGCTGGCGCAACGGCTCGGTCAGAAGAGCACCTACCGGCAGTTCATGACCCGCGCGCAGTACTGGGAGAACGTCTACAACCCGGCCACCGGCTACCTGCAGACCCGGATGCGCGACGGCCAGTTCCTCTCGCCGTTCGATCCCGCGGAGTACCAGGAAATGCGCTACCAGGAAGGGAACGCGGCGCAGTACACGTGGATGGTGCCGTACAACGTCCGCGGTCTCTTCGACGCGATGGGCGGCGACGACGCCGTCAAGAAGCGTCTCGACTTCTTCTTCACGAAGCTGAACAGCGACGCCAGTTCGCCGTACGCGTTCATGTCGAACGAACCGTCGTTCGAGGTGCCGTGGGAGTACGCGTACGCGGGCGCGCCGTCGAAGACGCAGGACATCGTGCGCCGCTCGGCGGAGCTGCTGTTCAAGCCGTCCGAAGACGGCCTGCCCGGCAACGACGACCTCGGCGCGACGTCGGCGTGGTACGTCTTCGCCGCGCTCGGCATGTACCCGGAGGCGCCCGGGCGCGCCGAGATGGTGCTGGCCAGCCCGATGTTCCCGAAGATCACGCTCACCCGGGCGACCGGGCAGCGGCTCACGATCACCGCGCCCGGCGCGTCCAGCTCGGTGAAGTACGTGAAGAGCCTGAAGGTGAACGGGAAGGCGAGCACGAAGCCGTGGCTGCCGGAGTCGTTCGCGGTGAACGGCGGCCGGCTGGACTTCACGCTCGGCACGTCGCCGACGTCGTGGGGTTCCGGCGCTTCGGACGCTCCGCCGTCCTTCCGCGACGGCGAGGTGCCGGTGCGCGGCCGCGTCGGCCCGGGCCGGATCGTCGTCGCGCCCGGCGGCTCGACCACCGCGTCCGTGACGGCCGAAGGCATCACCGGCCAGGGCAGGGTGACCTGGCACGCCAAGCCGCCGGCCGGGATCACCGTGACGCCGTCGAGCGGGACGCTCACGGTGGGCGCCCACGGCACGGCGTCGCAGCAGGTGAAGGTCACCGCTGCCGCCGGGACGCCGGACGCCTACACGAGCGTGCCGGTGGAGTTCGGCGGGCAGCTGCCGTCGTACCTGCCGGTGACCGTCGGGAAGCCGGGGACGCTGCAGGCGGCGAGCACGAACGTCGGTGTCACGGACGACCGGTTCGTCCAGTACGGCGACTTCGGCGGGACCGACCTCTACCCCGGCCAGTTCGCCTACTCCGCGCAGGGCCTGGCCAAGAGCGGCGTCAAGCCGGGCGGGAAGGTGCGGGAGTTCACCTGGCCGTCGAGCCCGGCCGGATCACCGGACAACGTGATCGCCTCAGGGCAAACGCTTGCGGTCGACGCCCCGGCGGGTGCGACGAAGCTGTCGTTCCTCGGCTCGGCGACCGGCGGTGACGCGCAGGGCAGCGTCACCGTCACCTACACCGACGGCTCGACGCAGCAGGGCGCGCTGGGCCTGTCGGAGTGGCTGCTCCAGGGCGGCACGGAGACCCCGCAGTTCGGGAACACCGTCGTCGCGCAGGTGCCGTACGTGAACTCGGCGTTCCCGCGGTACATGTTCCGGCTGTCGCGGCCGTACACGTCGTACCTGTTCGCGACGGCGCCGATCGCCCTGGACCCGGCCAAGCAGGTCTGCGGCATCACCCTGCCGACGTCCACCGGCGCCGGCGCCGCGCACGTCTTCACCTACGCCGTGAGCTGAGCCCCAAAGCCGTGAAGGCCTCCTTACCGGCTCTTATGGCCGGGAAGGAGGCCTTCACGGCTTTTACTTGCCCGGCAGCAGGCCGACGGCGCCGCGGGCGACCTGCGCCCAGGCCAGCCGGCCGAAGAGGTAGTGGCACGCGACCTGTTCGCTGGTGAACCGGGCCCAGTCGTAGCGGTTGCCCTGTTCGCGCCAGAACACCTCCCACGCCCCGTCTTCGCCCTGCATCAGGCACCAGGCGTTGTCGACCTCGGCGCCGAGCGAGACGACCTCGGTCGGCACCCCCAGCACGCCGAGCCAGCGCTGGATCGACTGCGTGTTCATGCGTCCTCCCCCTTGGCCTCGGCCAGGTAGCCGAGGGTGACGAGTTCGTCCGCTCCCAGCAGGGCCCGGTACCGGGTGCCACCGCCGACCTGACCGAACCAGTGCGCCGATTCCGAGCGCCACATGGGCACCTTGCGCACGACGACGTACCGCCGGTACTCGGCGTCGCGCGTGCCCGGCGGCAGCGAGCGTTCCCCGAACGGTGTGCCGTCGGCGGCGAAAACGCGCCCGTACGCCGGTCCGAAGCGGTCGAGCACGGTGTCGACCGGGACCATCACCGGCACCGCGCGGTACAGGCTGCCGTCGGGGTACTGCTCACCCGGCGGCCAGGCGTACTCGGGCCCGAGCGGGCCGTCACCGAGGACGAACCGGCGGATCCACACGGCCTGCGTCGCGTGCGCGTACGGCACGTAGTCCGCGGTGACGTACCGCGGGACCGGCAGCGGCGCCGCGGTCGGCGACCGGCGGAACCCCGCGGTGACGTTGGTGAGGGCCTGGTCGTCGAAGATCAGCCGGGCGTCCGGGTGGTCGTTGGGCGGGAAGCCGTCCGGGTCGTCGGGCAGCGGCAGCTGCAACGCGGGCTTGTCCATCGCGATCGGCAGGTGCCCGATCGGGAACATGTGGACCAGGAACAGCGCGACAACGCTTTCCCGTTCCGTGCGCGGCGAGCCGAGCGGCGGCAGCGGCGTGGGCGAGCCCGGGCTCATCGGCGGGCCCGCGACCGGCGGTGGCGGGCCGGCGGGTGCCGGCGGGGCCGGGGGCAGCGGGTACGGCGGCAGCAGCGGCGACACCGCGTGCGGCCACGGCGCGGGGCTGCCCGAAGGCGGCGTCGGCGCCTCTTCGAACGCGCCCGAGTCCGTCAAGCCGTAGCCGGGCAGCCGGATCGGCCCGGTATCCAGATCCGGGTCGAGGTCGACCTCGACCGGCTCGGAGCCCGCCTCGGAAGGCTCGGTCACACCCATCCTCCGGCTCGGTCGGTGCCCACGGGCACAGAACTCTTCGACGCGGCCGCGGCGCTGCCGGTCCCCCTTGATACCGCACCCCGCCACAGCCGGGTCAACCGAGGTCAGCTCAGCGCGGCGACCACCCGGGACGGGCTCGGGCGGCCGAGCTGTCCCGCCATCCACGTACTGGTCGCCACCAGGGCGGCCAGGTCGACGCCGTGGGCGACGCCGAGCCCGTCCAGCATCCACACGAGGTCCTCGGTGGCGAGGTTGCCGGTGGCCGACTCGGCGTATGGGCAGCCCCCGAGGCCGCCCGCCGACGAATCCACAGTAGACACTCCACATCGGAGCGCCGCGAGGGTGTTGGCCAGAGCCTGACCGTAGGTGTCGTGGAAGTGCACGGCCAAAGTACCGACATCGCCGAACAGCCCGATCAGCGTCTCGACCTGCCCCGCCGTCGCGACGCCGATGGTGTCGCCGAGCGAGAGCTGCGTGCAGCCCAGCTCCAGCAGCCGGCGGCCCGCGCCGGCGACCTGCTTCGCCGGCACGACGCCTTCCCACGGGTCGCCGAAGCACATCGACAGGTAGCCACGGACGTCCAGCCCGGCCTCGCGGGCCCGCGTGACCACCGGCTCGAACATCGCGAACTGCTCGTCGAGTGAGGAGTTGAGGTTCTTGCGCGCGAACGTCTCCGTCGCGCTCGCGAAGATCGCGATGTGCTCGACGCCGGCTTCGAGGGCGCGGTCCAGGCCGCGCTCGTTCGGCACCAGCACCGGGTAGCGGACGCCGTCGCGGCGGTCCAGCCCGGCCAGCAGCCGCTCGGCGTCGGCCAGCTGCGGCACCCACTTCGGGTGCACGAAGCTGGTCGCCTCCAGCGTCGTCAGGCCCGCGGCGGCGAGCCGGTCGAGGAACTCCAGCTTGACCTCGACCGGGACGATCGTCTTCTCGTTCTGGAGGCCGTCCCGCGGGCCGACCTCCCAGATCGTGACCCGCTCCGGTAATTCACCCGCGGCGGGGACCCGTTCCGGCAGGCCCAGTTCACGCGTGCCCATCAGCGTCGTCGGTCGCCGCGCGGTTGCGGCGGCAACGGCTCGGTCTGCTGGGGCGCCGGCGCGTGGTAGTCGTCGTTCGGGTTGTCGTTGACCTCGCGGTAGATCACCGTGTGCACCCGCTCGACGTGCGGGATGTCCTCGAACCGCAGCGGCTCGTGCGACGCCGACTCGATGATCAGCGTGCCGCAGCCGAAGACCCGGTCGAGCAGGCCGTGCTCGAACTGGACGCTGTTGATGCGGCTCATCGGGATGTCGATGCCGGTGCGCTTCAGCACACCCTCGCGGGCGATGAGGCGGTCGGTCGTCACGATGAAGTGGGTGGTGCGCCAGCGCACGAACGGCGTGAGGAACAGCCACACGACCAGCACGAGAGCGACCACCCCGATGGCGATCAGCCCGACCGTGTTCCACGGCGAGCCGGCGTCCCTCGCGAGGATCGCGAGCCAGGTGCCCGCGCCCAGGGTGACCAGCAGCGCGAGCGTCGGGAAGATCAGCATCTTGAAGTGCGGGTGACTGTGCACCACGACGTGCTCTTGCTCGCTGAGCAAATCGTCCGGATAAGCCACGGCGGACGCTCCCAAGGTCGGTGCGGCGGTGTCGTCCCACCGTACCGGCGAGACGCCTGGCCGGTACGTGCAACGCCCCAAACTTTCAGGCCGGGCGGACGTGCACCACGTCACCCGCGAACACGGTGTGCCGCTGACCGCCCGCCATGTCGACCTGGAGCTGCCCCGCGGCGTCGATGTCGGCCGCTCGGCCGACGAGGGACGTCCCGTCCGGCAGCTGCACCTCGACGTCCTGGCCGAGGGTCGCGCAGTGGGCGCGGTAGTCCCCGAGCAGGCCGGCTTCGGTGAGGTCGCCGGCCGCGTAGCGCCAGCGCCGTTCGAGGTCGTCGAACTCCGTGAGCAGCGCGATGGCGACGTCGGTGCGGTCGGTGGTCGTGGCGCCGTGCTCGGCGAGCGACGTCGCGGGCAGCCCGCCGGGCCCCGGCCGGACGTCGCCGAGCGGCAGGACGTTGAGCCCGATCCCGAGCACGATCGAGGGATCGGTGCCGCCGACGGCCTCCGCGAGGATGCCGG
This sequence comes from Amycolatopsis sp. WQ 127309, assembly GCF_023023025.1. NCBI lineage: Bacteria > Bacillati > Actinomycetota > Actinomycetes > Pseudonocardiales > Pseudonocardiaceae > Amycolatopsis > Amycolatopsis sp. WQ 127309. The sequence continues at coordinate 3,668,037 of NZ_CP095481.1, read as the reverse complement.
CGCACTTCGCGCCGCCGACGAGGACGTCGTTCGGCCACTTCAGCACGGCGTCGACGCCGAGACCGGCGGCGGCCGCGCGGACGGCGAGCCCGGCGACGACGGACAGTGACCCGAGCGCCGCGAACGACACGCCGGAGGGCCGCAGCGCGACGCTCAGGTACAGCCCCGCGCCCTTCGGCGAACTCCAGCTCCGGGCGCGCCTGCCGACCCCCGCGGTCTGCGTCTCGGCCAGCAGCACGGTCCGGTCCGCGGCGCCGTCGTCGACGGCTTTGCGCAGGTCGGCGTTGGTGGACCCGGTCGTGTCGACGACGTCGATCTTCGCGTAGCGGTCCTTGAGCGCCGCGCTCAGGCGGGCGGCGTCGATCTCAGGCATGTGCCCACCATATGGGAGTCCCCCTAACGTGCAAGCCGCTCGCTCGTTCACACAGAGGTGCGCTCTTCTAAGTTGGACCCCGTGACGACCAAGCCGACTTCCTGGGCTCGTGGTGCGGCCCTGCGCGGCCTCGTCGCGCTCCCGCTCGTCGCCGGGCTGGTCACGGCGGGCTGGCTGCTGGCGGACCGCACCCCGGAGCCCGCACCGGCCGCCGCGCCGCCGCTGCCGACGGCCGCCGGCGCGGCGTCGGGCCCGTCGGTCCTCGAGGTGAGCGCACCGGTGAAGGCCCAGGAGCCGGGTCAGGGCGCGTCCGGCGCGGGCGGCAAGACCCCGCTGCAGCAGTGGGCCGACCAGCTGGCCGGGCCCCTCGACATCCCCGCGAACGCGCTCATCGGCTACGCCAACGGCGAGCTGGCGCTGCGCGGCGAAGACCCGTCGTGCCACCTGTCGTGGGTCACGCTCGCCGGCGTCGGCTCGGCCGCGTCGAACCACGGCCGCGGCGGCGGGAGCCTGCTCGGGCTGTCGGCGGCGCAGTTCAAGAAGTACGGCGCGAGCATCCCGGGCGTCGCGAAGCCCGCCGCGGACGACCCCAGCTCGGCGTCGGTCGCGGCCGGCCGGTCGCTCTGCGCGGGCGGCACCGACCTCGGCGCCGGCGCGGGCTGGTGGAAGGCGATCGCGAGCTACCACCCGGGCGGCGAGGCGGAGCTGTTCCGCCAGCGCGTGCTCGGCACGGCCCAGCTGTACGCGACGCTCTCGCTCGACCCGGCCCGCGCGGGCACCCCGTCGGTCCAGGCGGCCCGGTTCGCCCTCGGCCAGCTCGGCCTCCCGTACGTCTGGGGCGGCAACGGCCCGGACGCGGGCGCGGCCGGCTTCGACTGCTCGGGCCTGACGAAGGCGTCGTACGACAGCGCGGGCGTCGCGCTGCCGCGCACGGCCGACAGCCAGTTCCGCGCGATCCCGGCGGTCCCGCCGTCGCAGGAGCCGCGCCTGGGCGACCTGGTGTTCTACGGCAGCCCGGCGACCCGCATCCACCACGTCGGCCTGTACCTGGGCAACGGCCTGATGATCAACGCGCCGACCGAGGGCCAGGCCATCCAGATCCACACGTACCACTCGAAGGGCGACGACTACGCGGGCGCGGGCCGCCCCGCCTGAGTCACAGCTTCTGCTCGATCGTCTCCGGCTTGTAGGCGAACACCGCGCCGTCGGCGGCGAAGACGTGCCAGTCCTCGCAGATCCGGTCGGTCCGGGTCTCCGCGCCGTGCGGCCACCAGTCGGCGGTCAGCGTGGCCGCCGTCTTCGTGGGCGCGCCCAGCACGCAGGTCGGCGGCAGGGCCGCGGTCGTGAACTTCAGGAGCCGCTCGGATCCCGTGGTCCGGATGACCTCGGTGACCCCCTTCGCCTGGTCCGGCACCCAGCCCGGCAGCCGCGCGTCCTGGTTCTTCTTGCCGTCCGCGCCGCTGTCGTAGCCGACGGTCTTGACGTGCCCGTTCGCGTTCTCGTCGATGCCTTCCTTGAGACCGCACCCGGTCAGGGTGACCACCAGTGCCGCGCCGACGCCGATCATCTTCGTGCTCGTGTTCATGGGGACGAGCTTCGCGGCTCGGCGCGGTCACCCACATCGGTCGTCCGGTCGTGGCCGACTGGCCATCCGGCCGATTTTGTCGGTGGCCGCCGCTAGCGTCGGCGGCATGTACGAAGTCGACTTCGTCGAGTTCCCGTCCACGTCGTCCGCGGCGTCGGGCCGGTTCTTCGAGCACGCGTTCGGGTGGGCGGTCACGCCGTACGGCCCGGAGTACGCGGACGTCCGCGCGGCCGGGATCACCTTCGGGTTCCAGGCGGACGCGGCCGCGCAAGCCCCCGCGCCCCTCGTCACGATCCGCACGGACGACCTCGCGGCCGCCCGCACCGCCGTCGAGGCCGCCGGTGGGGTGGTCACGGTCGAGCCGTTCGGTTTCCCCGGCGGGCGGCGGTTCCACTTCCGCGAGCCGGGCGGGAGCGAGCTGGCCCTCTGGTGTCCGGAGGAGTGATCAGCCGTGGCACAGGTATCCGTCGACCCCGCCGCAGTAGTACGTCGCCGGGTCGCCGGCGGCGAGGTCGCGGCCGAGCGCGAACCGCGTCACCAGGTCCGGGTTCGCGACGAAGTGCCGGGCGTAGGAGACGGCGTCGGCGATCCCGGCCTCGACCACGGCGTTTCCCGAGTCCCGGTCGAAGCCGTTGTTGACGATCAGCGGTCCGTCGAACAGCCGCCGATAACGCGCGAAGGCGGCGAAGTCCGGGCCCGTGTCCGGTCCGCGCAGGTGCAGGTAGGCGAGCGAGCCCAGTTCGCGGACCAGCTCGTCGAGGTCGGCCCGGACACCATCGTCCACAGTGAACAGTCCCCCGGTCCAGTACGGCGCGAGCCGCACGCCCACGGCGATCCCGGCACCGGCCACGGCGTCGACGACGTCCAGCACCAGCTTCCGCCGGGCCTGCGCCGAACCGCCGTACGCGTCGCGGCGCCGGTTCAGCCGCGGGTGCAGGAACTGCGCGAGCAGGTAGACGCCGTGCGCGGCGACCTCGACGCCGTCGAACCCGGCGCGCCGGGCGTTCCCGGCCGCCGTCCGGTAGTCCTCGACGGTCCGCTCGATCTCGCCGGCGCTCATCTCCCGCGGCGTCACCGTGGGCCGCCGGCCGCTGGGCGTGTGCACGGACTCCGCCGGATCGACCGCGGACGGCCCCGCCGGCCGCGCGCCGAGGAACTCCGCGTGCGACACCGCGCCGGTGTGCCACAGCTGCAGCACGATCCGGCCGCCGAGCGCGTGCACGACGTCCGTGACCCGCCGCCACCCGGCGACCTGCTCCTCGGTGTGCACCCCGGGCACGTCCGGGAAGCCGACGGCCCGGTCGCTCACCCAGGTCCCCTCGGTGATGACGAGCCCGGCGCTCGCACGCTGCGCGTAGTACTCGGCGTGCAGGTCCGTGGGCACGCGGCCGCGGGCGCGGGTCGTCGGCGCCAGCACCACGCGGTTCGGCAGGCGCCAGTCGCCCAGGTCGGCCGGGGTCAGCAAGCTCATCGGTCACCTCGGGTCGCGGGGATTCGTCAGGAGAGCGACGGCTGAGGCGAGCGGAAGGTGACCGATGGACGAGCTGGCGGAACGGTTCGAGGCCGAGCGCGGCAGGCTGCGCGGGCTGGCGCACCGGATGCTGGGCTCCGCGGCCGAGGCGGACGACGCGGTCCAGGAGGCTTGGCTGCGGCTGAGCCGGGCAGACGGCGTCGACAACGTCGCGGCCTGGCTGACCACGGTCGTCGCCCGCGTGTGTCTCGACGCGCTGCGCTCGCGCAAGGCGCGCCGGGAGGACCCGGTCGAGCTGCTGCCCGAGCCGGCCGCCGACGCCGACCCGGCGGGCGAGGTGGAGCTGGCCGACTCGGTGGGCCGCGCGCTGCTCGTGGTGCTCGACGCGCTGGGCCCCGCCGAACGGGTCGCGTTCGTGCTGCACGACCTGTTCGCGGTGCCGTTCGACCGGATCGCGCCGGTGCTGGACCGCACGCCGGTGGCGGCGAAGAAGCTCGCCAGCCGCGCGCGGCACCGCGTCCGGGGCACGTCTCCCCTGCCCGCCACCGACCTCGCCCGGCACCGCCGGGTCGTCGACGCGTTCCTGACCGCGGCCCGCGGCGGCGACCTCGGCGAGCTGCTCGCGGTACTGGCCCCGGACGTCGTCCGCCGCGCCGACGCGGCCGCGTTGCCGGTCGGCGCGCCGCTCGAAGTCCGCGGCGCCCGCGCGGTGGCGGAGGAGACGCAGGTGTTCGGCAAGCGGGCGTACTTCGCGGAACCGGCGCTGATCGACGGCTTCGTCGGCGTGGTCGTGGCCCCACGCGGCCGGCTGACGCTCGCGTTGCTGGTGACGATCGAGGGAGAGCGGGTGGCCGGCTACGACGTGGTCGCCGACCCGGCGCGGCTGGCGGCGCTGCGGATCACCTTGGTCACCGCAGCACGACTTCGACCGGAACCGGCCCCGGCGGGATGACCGAACGGATCACCGGCGGCACGCGGACGTCGTCGGCTTCGAAGACCACCCGCAGCTGCTCGACGTCCGGGTCGGCCGGCAGCTCGGCCGCGCGGGCCGGCTCGGCCGGGCCGGGCCGGGCCGGGTCGACGTCGCCGGCGCGGGCGGCGGTCCACGCGGCCGCGCCGACCAGGAAGCGGTCGCGGGGGACGTCGAGGAGGTCGAACGCCACGTCGTCGTGGCGGGCCGGCGTTCCGTCGAGCCGGCCCGCATGCGGGCCCGGGTCGGTGAACCGGCTGTGGCTGACGTAGCACTCGCCGGCCACGCCGGCGGGATTCAGCCGGCCTGCGCGGCCAGTTCGCCGCGGAACGTGCCGCGGTAAGCGCTCGGTGACACGCCGAGTGCGGCCTGGAAGTGCTGGCGCAGGGACGCCGCCGTGCCGAAACCGGCTTCGGCCGCGACGCGGTCGACCGGCAGGTCCGACTCCTCCAGGAGCTGGCGGGCGCGCTCGACCCGTTGCTGCGTAAGCCATTGCAGCGCCGAGATGCCGACCTCCTCGCGGAAGCGGCGGGTGAACGTGCGGGTGCTCATGGCCTCGCGGGCGGCGAGCTCGCGCAGCGTCAGCGGCCGGTGCAGGTTCTCCAGCGCCCACGCGCGGGCGGCCTTGGTCGACGACGTCCGCGGCTCGGGCACCGGCCGCCGGACGAACTGGGCCTGGCCGCCTTCGCGGTGCGGGGACACGACCGTGCCGCGGGCGACCTCGTTGGCGACGGCCGCGCCGTGGTCGCGGCGGATCATGTGCAGCACCAGGTCGATCCCGGAGGCGACCCCGGCGGACGTCAGCACGTTGCCGTCTTCGGTGTAGAGCACGCACGGGTCGACCCGGACCTCGGGGAACCGCTCCTGGAGCTCCTCGGCGGAGCGCCAGTGCGTGGTGGCCGGGCGGCCGTCGAGCAGGCCGGCCGCGGCGAGCACGAACGCGCCCGTGCAGATCGACGCGATCCGCGCGCCCGCCGGGATCAGCTCCAGCGCGGCCTCGAGGGCCGGCGTCAGCACCCGCGCCATGGGCTCGTACTCGGCGCGGGACGCCGGGACGATCACCGTGTCGGCCTCGGCGATGACCTCCGGGCCGCGGTCGACCGGGATGGTGAAGTCGGAGTCGGTGCGGACCAGTCCCGGCTCGAGTGCGCAGGTCACGACCTCGTACAGCGGCTCGCCCGCCGCCGAGCGGGCCTGCCCGAACAGGCGGTGGACGATGCCGAGCTCCATCACGAGCATGCCGTGCCGGACCAGCACGGCGACGTGGTGACGCTCGGGGTGCGTGAATTCGGCCATGGCTCGATTCTTGCACAGGTTGGCCATCGGGCCACTCGATCGCGCCCGCGGGCGGCGTGATGATCGAGGTCATGAACGTCTTGTGGGTATTCGCGCATCCCGAGCCGCGCTCGCTGAGCGGGGCCCTCCGCGACGACGGGCTCCGGACGCTCAAACAGCTAGGTCACGACGTCCGGGAGTCGGACCTGTACGCGATGAAGTGGAACCCGGTCGTGGACGCGGACGACTTCGGCGCGGCAGCCGGGGACGAGCGGCTGGTCGTCGGGGCGACGTCCGCCCGCGCGTACGCCGGTGGTGAGCTGAGCGCGGACATCGTGGCCGAGCACGAAAAGCTGGCCTGGGCGGACGCCGTCGTCGTGCAGTTCCCGTTGTGGTGGTACGGCATGCCGGCGATCCTCAAGGGCTGGTTCGACCGGGTGTTCGTGAAGGGTTTCGGCTACGGCGTCCGCGCCGGGGACGGCCGCACGCTCCGCTACGGCGAAGGCAGGCTCGCGGGCAAACGCGCGATGGTGGTCCTGAGCGCGGGCGCCCGCGAACCCGCCCTCGGCCCGCGCGGGATCAACGGTCCGCTGAACGACATCCTCTTCCCGCTGCACCACGGGACGCTGTTCTACGCGGGGATGGCGGTCCTGCCCCCGGTCGCGGTGTACGGCGCGGACCGCGTGTCGCCGGCGGAGTTCGCCGAGTCCCAAGACCGGCTGCGCACGCGACTGTCCACCTTGGACACCGCGGAGCCACTGGGGTTCCGCACCCAGAACGGCGGCGACTACGACGACGACCTCGTCCTCCGCCCCGCCCACGCGCCCGGCGGCACCGGCCTCGCCATCCACCTCGGCTGACGTGCCGTGAGGGGCACCCTCAGGGCTTTGAAGTCCCTGAGGGTGCCCTTCACGGCGGTTAGGCGGGCAGGGTCAGACGCTGACCGAGGCCGCCGTCCACCGGGAGGTCCGCGCCCGTGGTGAACGTCGCGTCGAAGGCCAGGAACAGCACCGCCGTCGCCACCTCCTCCGCGGTCGCGTGGCGCTTCAACGGCGTCACCTCGTCGCCTGTGGCCTTGAACGCGGCCAGGACGGACGCGGGGACACCGGTCACACCCATCGTCGGCGTATCCGTGTAACCCGGGCTGACCACGTTCACCCGGATCCCGCGCGGGGCCAGCTCGGCCGCGTACGTCCGGGCGAACGACCGGACCGCCGCCTTCGCCGCCGAGTACGGGCCCATGCCGGCGATCCCCGCCTCCGCCGCGACCGACGTCGTGAACACGAACGAACCCCCGGGCCGCACCAGGCCCGCCAAGCGCTGCGCCGTGAAGTACGCGCCCTTGGTGTTGACGTCGAACGTGCGGTCGTAGACCTCGGGCGTCGCCGTTTCGTACGGCGTCAAGGTCGCGAAACCGACGTTGACGAACACCAGGTCCAGCTCGCCGAGCGTCTCCGCGGCGACCGTGCCCAGCGTGTCGATGTCGGCCAGGCTGGCCGCGTCCGAGGACAGCAGGTGAGCTTTGCCCGGCAGCTTTCCGCGCGACGACGAGACGTCGCGGCCGGTCAGCAGCACCTCCGCGCCGCCGTCGAGCAGCGCGCGGACCACCGCCAGGCCCATCCCGTGCGTGCCGCCGGTGACGACGGCCTTCTTTCCCAGGTACTTCACCGGATCTCCTCGATGACACTCGCGATCGCGTGCGCGCCGTGGCCCGCGTCGACCGCGCGGGTGAACAACTCCGCCAGCGTCGCGGGCACGACCGTGCTGATGCCCTGCGCCCGGCTCGTCTCGACCAGCAGCTCCAGCCCGGCCGCGTTGATGTCCAGGGCCGAGACGTCCGTCGTGTAGTCGCCGCTCGCCACCTGGGCGCTCATGCCGGTGAGGAACCCGCCGACCGCCGAGAGCCACGGCAACGCCATCGGCGTGAACCGCTCCGGCGTGATCCCCTCGGTGCCGACCAGCGCGAGCGCGTGCAGGTAGCCGCTCATCGTCGACCACATGATGCCCAGCAGCGCCAGGTCGTACAGCGCTGCGAGCCCGGCGTCCTCGCCGAGGAACACCGGCTCCCCCAGCACTTCCAGCACCTCGCGGTGTGCCTCGAACGCCGTGGCCGAGCCGCCGTAGAGGATCCGCGAGGCCGGCGTGCCGATGCCTTGCGGGACGGCCATGATCACGCCGTCCACGTAGTCGATTCCCCGCGAGGCCGCCCACTTCGCGACGTCGCGGGCCTGCTCCGGTGTGCCGGAGGTGAGGTTCACCAGCACCGCCGGCGTCAGCTCCTCCAGCACCGGCTGTTGAGTGTCGTGTGTGGACAGACAGCTGAGCACGACGTCGGCCGTGGCGACCTCCGCGGGCGTCGCCGCGAGCCGGGCGCCGCGGTCCAGCAGCGGGCCGGCCTTGAGCGGCGACCGGTTCCACACCACGACGTCGTGGCCCGCCCCCAAGAGCGCGCCGGCGAGGGCGGCGCCCATCCGCCCCAGGCCGAGCACGCCCACTTGTTTCTTGCTTTCTCCCATGCCCATCATGCTGCTGAAGCGCTTTACACTGGACAAGTACCGACTAATTGGTCGGGTACTCACCAAAACGTAAGGATCCTGCATGCTGACCCGAAGCTACCGGTGCGGGCTGGACGCCGCGATCGACGTCGTCGGCGGCCGCTGGAAGGCCCTGATCCTGTGGGCGCTGCACGCCGGGCCGCTGCGGTTCGGTGAGCTGCGGCGCAAGGTGACGGGGATCAGCGAGAAGATGCTGATCCAGGCGCTGCGGGAGCTGGAGGCGGACGAGCTCGTGCACCGCGAGGTGTTCCGCGAGGTCCCGCCGAAGGTCGAGTACTCGCTGACCGGCCTCGGTCAGCGGCTGAACACCGCGCTGCTGCCGCTGGGCGACTGGGGCGAGGAGAACATGGCCGGCATCGCTCGGCGCCGGGGCGTCACGCCGGCACCTTCGCATACTCCTTGAGCGTGATCGCGTTGCCCGCCTTGAGCGGCAGCTGCTCGATCACCTTGCGCCACGGCAGGTGCGGCAGCAGCCGCAGGTTGAGGTTACGCAGCCGGATCCACGCGCGGGTCGGCGGCACGAACCACTTCCCGTTGCCCTCACCCAGTTTCTGGCACACGGCGACGAACTCGCGCATCTCTTCGTGGTAGGCGGTGAACGCCGTCGCGTGGTCGCCGCCGGCCGCCGCGAGCTCGCCCGCCAGCACGTACGCGCCGACGACCGCCAGGCTCGTCCCCATGCCCGAGAGCGGCGCGGCGCAGTACGCGGCGTCGCCGACCAGCGCGACCCGGCCGGTCGAGTACGTGTCGAGCTTGATCTGGCTCGCCGAGTCGAAGTAGAAGTCCGGCGCCCGCCGCATCCCGTCGAGCAGGGCCGGCGCCTCCCAGCCCGCGTCCGCGAAGGTCTCCTCGACGATCCGGCGCTGACCTTCGACGTCGCGGTGGTCGTACGCGAGCGGCTCGGAACCGAACCAGAACAAGGCTTTCGCTTCCGCGTGGTCGCGGGCGCTGTAGACGCCGATCGTGCGGTTCGGCTCGTTGTAGAACCGGCCGACGTGGTCGAGACCGAGGTGGTTCGGCACGGTGAAGATCGAGACGTAGTAGCCGAGGTCATGGCGGTACCGGGACTCGTCGCCGAAGACGAGCGAGCGCACGTTCGAGTGCAGCCCGTCGGCGCCCACGACCAGGTCGAACTCGCGCGGCGCGCCGTGTTCGAAGGTGACCGTGACGCCGTCGCCGTGCTCGGTGACGCCGGTGATCGAGTCGCCGAAGACGTATTCGACGTCGCCGCTCGTGGCGTCGTACAGGATGCGCGAGAGGTCGCCGCGCAGGATCTCCAGCTCACCGCTCTGGAACGTCGGCGGCGTGACGACCAGCGGCCGGTTCCCTTCGTCCACATAGGTCACTTCACCCATGTTCGTCGCCGCCGCTTCGACCTGGCCGAGCAGGCCCATCCGGTCGAGGACGCGCAGTGAAGCGCCGCGGAAGTCGACGGCGTAGCCGCCTTCACGGAGCCGAGGGGCGCGCTCGACCACGGTCGGCGTGAAGCCGTAGCGGCGGAGCCAGAAGGCCAGGGCGGGGCCGGCGACGCTCGCGCCGGAGATGAGGACTCGTCTGTTCTGCATGCCGGCAACGGTAACCCGGATTTGGGCGATCGCGCAAGGCGATCGCCTAAGACGTTCGTGCTAGTCTCGGGACATGGGCAACAAGGACGCACTGCTGGCGGGCGCGAAGCGCTGTCTCAACGAGAAGGGCTACGCCCGCACGAGCGTGCGGGACCTGGCCTCGGCGGCGAACGTCAGCATGGCCGCGATCGGCTACCACTTCGGCTCCCGCGAGGCGCTGCTCAACACCGCGCTGATCGAGGCGAACGCGGAGTGGGGCGACACGCTGGCGAAGACCCTGCAGGTCGAGACGCCGCCGGACGCGTCGCCGGCCGAGCGCTTCGAGCTGATCTGGCAGCGGGTGATCGAGTCGCTCCCCGCGCACCGGCGGATGTGGGCGATGACGTTCGAGGCCTACACGCAGCCGGATCTCGACCCGGCCGTCCGCGCGCAGCTGGCGAAGGCGCTCGAACTGGCCCGCTTCGGGCTGGCGAACCTCTTCCAGGGCCTCGACGACGGCAGCCCCGAGGCCCGGGCCGTCGGCACCGTGCACCAGGCCCTGCTTTCGGGCGTGGTGCTGCAGTGGCTCGCCGACCCGGACCACGCCCCCTCGGGCGCCGACCTGATCCACGGCCTGCGCCTGCTCACGAAGGACGTCCTGGCTTAGGCGGTGACCAGGTCCGCGCCGGTGAAGAAGGTCGACGCGGCCGTCATGGCCGCGTCGTCCAGCAGGACGTCGCCCGGGCGGCTGCCGTTGCCCAGCAGGACACCGCCCCAGTTCATGCCCAGGTACTCCGCGCACAGCTCGAGGGTGCCGATCAGCGGCTGGGCCTCGCGCGCCGTCTCGCTCAGGGCGCTCACGCCCCACAACGACTTCCCGCGCATCCGCGGTTTGAACTCGACCGGCAGGCGCATCCAGCCGGACCAGTAGTCGAGGTACAGCTTCACGCTCGCCGCGACCGAGTACCAGTACACCGGCGACACGATCACGATGTCCGTCGCGGCGAAGGTCGCGTCCATCAGCAGCTGCTCGTTCGCACCGGGCTCCGGGTGTTCGCCGGCGCCGTGACGGCGATCCTCGAACGGCGCCAGCGGCACCTCGGGCAGCCGGATCCAGCGCTGGTCCGCGTCCTGCGGCAGCTCCTTCGCGGCCCGCCGGGCCAGCATCTCCGTGTTGCCCCCGGCTCGCGCGGCGCCGACCAGGAACAGGAAGCTGCGGTCGCTCATGATCAGGTCCCTCCAGTTACTTGCATGTACATATAAAGAGTGTCCCTACAGGTATCCTGAAGTCAAGAGGAGGTCGCGAGATGACCGTCGACGAACAGGCCTGGAGCCGGGTTCTGGTGCTGCACGCCCGCATCGAGCAGGAGCTGGGCAAGGCGCTGCACCGCCGCCACGGGCTCGGCCTGTCCGAGTACCGCGCGCTCGGCAAGCTGGCCACGAGCCCGAAGGGCGAGCTGCGGATGCAGGAGCTCGCCGAGGCGATCGGGCTCAACCAGAGCTCGGTCAGCCGGATGTGCGCGCGCCTCGAAGACGCCGGACTGACCGTCCGAGACCTGTGCGAAGACGACCGCCGCGGCGTCTACTCGGTGATCACCGACGCCGGCCGCAAGCGCCACGCTGAGACCGAGCCGACCTACGGCGACGTCCTGCGCACCGCGCTCGACAAGGCCGCGAGCGACCCGGAGCTGGCCACGGCGGTCTCTGCCGTCCGCGGCGCTTGACCCTCATATTCCGCAGTGGTTATATACCGGCACAGGCAACCTACCAGGAGGACGCCGTGCCCGCGAAGCTGCAGACCGTCGACGACCGCCCCGCGCTCCGGCTGGAACGCCGCCTGGAGCACGCGCCGGAAAAGGTCTGGCACGCCATCACCGACCCGGCCGAGCTGGCGCACTGGTTCCCGGTCGCCGTCGACGTCGACCTGCGCGACGGCGGCGCGATCCGGTTCACCTTCCCGAGCGCGGACGACGTCACCACGGGCCAGGTCCGCACCGTCGACCCGCCGCGCGAGTTCACCTTCACCTGGAACGACGACACCCTGCGCTGGCTGATCTCCCCGGACGGCGACGGCAGCCTCCTGGAGTTCACGCACACCTTCGGCCGCGGCGACCCGGCGATCGCGAAGCTCGCCGCGGGCCGCACGGCCGCGGGCTGGGACGTCTGCCTCGACACCCTCGAAGCCCGCCTCGCCGGTGAGAAGCACGAGCCGCCGGCGGACTGGCACGCCCCGATGGCGTCCTATGTGGACGACTTCGGCCTCGGCGACGGCGAGGTCCTCGAAGACGGCACGATCCGCTTCCGCCGCGACCTCGTCTGGAAGCCCGTCGACGAGGTCCGCGCGCTGCTGCCCGGCGAGCCCGGCTGGCACGTCGTCCACGACCCGCTCGAAGGCACCCGCGTCGAGTTCACGGAGGCCCCCGAAACCGACGTCGCCGCGCAGCTGGCCCGGCGGCACGAGCAGCTCGACAAGCTGTTCGCCGCCACCCACGGCGTCGAGCTGCCGGACTGGCCGGCCGAGCGCGTCGAGGCCGTGCGCAAGCACTACGCGGAGCGTCCGACTCAGGGTTGACGCGCGGCACGGGCGGCCGCATTACCGTCGGTTCATGCGATTTCGGACGGTCTTGGACGTCCTGGCGGCGGTCCTGCTGGGGCTCGGCGCCGGCGGCAACCTCGCCGCCGGGGCGTGGGCGCTGCCGGCTTGGCTGCCCGCCTGGCTCGGCTGGACGATCCTCGTCTCCAGCGTGGTCCCGATCGTCACGCGCCGGTGGTGGCCGCGGGTCACCTACGGCGGCTCCCTGGTGCTGACGGCGGCGGCCGTCCCGATCGGCGGGCCGGTGCTCGGGATCGCCGTCGTGGGTGCGGCGTGCGCGCTCTACATCGTCGTGATCCGGCTGGACAACCGGATCGTCCGCATCGGATTCGTGGCCGGGCTGGCCGTGGTCGGCGGGCTCCCGTTCGCGCTGCCGACGCCGAGCGTGTCGCAGGCGGTGAACATCGGCGCGGGGGCGCTGATCGCCGGGTACGCGTTCGGCCTCACCGTGCGCGCCCGCCGGGAACACGCCGTCAGCGAACGGGAGCAGGCGGTTTCGGCGGAACGGCTGCGGATCGCGCGCGAGATGCACGACGTCGTCGCGCACAGCATGAGCCTGATCGCGGTGAAGGCGGCCGTCGGCAACCACGTCGCCCTCGACCAGCCCGGCGAAGCGCGGGAAGCCTTGCGCGTCATCGAAGAGACCAGCCGCGAGAGTCTCGCCGAGCTGCGGCGGATGCTCGGTGTGCTGCGCGACGGCACCGGCGTCCCGGCGCTGGCCCCCGCCCCGACGCTCGCCGACCTGCGCGCGCTCGCCGGCCGCGCCGAGCAGGCGGGCCCGGCCGTCGACCTGGTCGTCGAGGGCCTCGACGAGCTGCCGAACGGCGTCGGGCAGTCGGTGTACCGGATCGTGCAGGAGGCGCTGACCAACGTCGTCAAGCACGCGGGCGCGACGACGTGCCGGATCCGCGTCACCGGTGAGGACGGCGAGGTACGCATCGAAGTCCGCGACGACGGCCGCGGCGGCACCGCGGAACCCGGCCACGGCCTGATCGGGATGCGCGAGCGCGTGGCCGTCTACGGCGGCGAGTTCAGCGCCGGTCCCGGCGAGCGCGGCTTCCGCGTTTTCGCGCGCCTGCCCTACGAACCGGCCGTGGCCCGGTGACCCGCGTCCTCATCGCCGACGACCAGGCGTTGCTGCGCGGCAGTTTCCGCGTTCTCGTCGACAGCGCGCCCGGGCTGACGGTGGTCGGCGAGGCGTCCGACGGCGTCGAGGCGGTGGCCCTGGCCCGGTACGAAAAGCCGGACGTCGTGCTGATGGACGTCCGGATGCCGGAGATGGACGGCATCGAGGCGACCCGCCGCATCTGCGCGGAAACCGAGGTGCGGGTGCTGATGCTGACGACGTTCGACCTCGACGAGTACGTCTACGCGGCCCTGCGCGCGGGCGCCAGCGGCTTCCTGCTCAAGGACACGCGCCCGGCGGACCTGCTGGCGGCGATCGGGATCATCGCCGGCGGCGACGCGCTGCTGGCGCCGTCGGTGACCCGCCGGCTGGTGGCGGAGTTCGCGCGGCTGCCGTCGGGTCCGGTGACGCGGCTGGACGGCGTGACGGCCCGCGAGCAGGAGGTCCTGACGCTGATCGCGCGCGGCCTGTCGAACGACGAGATCGCCGCGCGGCTGCACCTGGGCATCGCGACGGTGAAGACCCACATCGGCCGGCTGCTGCACAAGCTCGCGGCGCGGGACCGGGCCCAGCTGGTGATCGCGGCCTACGAGTCGGGGCTCGTCCGCACCGCCTGACGGCTACGGTGGGTCGAGGGAGGTACACCTTGAGTCGCAGCATCCTGATTTCCGGGGCCAGTATCGCCGGGCCCACCCTCGCCCACTGGCTCGCGAAGGCGGGCTGGGCGGTGACCGTCGTCGAGCGCTTCGACCACGTGCGCGAGCAGGGCCAGAACATCGACGTCCGCGGGGTCGGGCGCCAGGTCATCCGCCGGATGGGCCTGGAGGACGCCGTCCGCGCCGCCCACACCGGGGAGACCGGCACGGACTTCGTCGACGAGCACGGCCGCGCGATCGCCGCCTTCGCGGGCGGCACCGACGACACCTCCGGCGGCACGGCCGAGCTGGAGATCCTGCGCGGCCAGTTCGCCAAGATCCTCTACACCCACTCCAAGGACGACGCCGAGTACGTCTTCGGCGACCAGATCACCGCCCTGCACGACGACGGCGCCGGCGTCGACGTCGAGTTCCAGCGGGGTTCGCGCCGCCGGTTCGACGCCGTCGTCCTCGCCGAAGGCCTCCGCTCGCGCAGCCGGGCGCTGGTCATGCCCGACGCGCGGATCCACGAACTGGGCCTCTACAACGCTTTCCTCGCGATCCCGCGCACCGGCGACGACACCGACCGGTGGCGCGTGCTGCCCTGCGGGCACGGGCGAATGCTGTCGCTGCGCCCGGACAACCTCGGCACCACCCAGGCGTCGCTGAGCTTCACCTCCGACGTCCGCGGCCTGGACCCGCTCGGCCACGACGACGTCGCCGCGGTCCTGCGGGCGACCTTCGCCGACGTCGGCTGGGCGGCCCCGCGGGTACTCGCCGAACTGGACAACGGCTCGCTGTACTTCGAGGACATCGGCCAGGCGAAGCTGGCCAAGTGGAGCCGCGGCCGGATCGCGCTGCTCGGCGACGCCGCCTACTGCGCGTCTCCGGTCAGCGGCATGGGCACCACCCTGGCGCTGGCCGGCGCGTACGTCCTGGCCGGGGAGCTCGCCGGCCACGACGATCCGCGCGACGCCTTCACCCGCTACGAACAGGTGCTGCGGCCGCTGGTGGCGAAGGCGCAGCAGCTCCCGCCGGGGGCGCCGCAGATCGCCCACCCGCGCAGCCGCCTGCAGCTCGCCGCGTTCCGGACCGCCGTGCGCGTGGCGTCGTCGCCGCTGCTCGGCCGGGTCTCGGGCGTGGCGGGCAAGTTCATGACGCCGCCGGCCGAGGCGATCACGCTGCCGGAGTACCCGATCCCGGCCACCGCGTAGGTCAGCCCACCGCCCGGGTGAACGGGGCGAACCTCATCGCGGGGTCGCCGGGGAGCGGCCGGCCGTCGAGGACCAGCCGGGGTGCCGGGTGATCGCCCGGCCCAGGCCGCGCCGCTCGGACCGGGGCGCGACCAGCACCGTCGAGATCGACGCCACACGATCGAACGACTCCAGGACGACGGCCGCGGCCAGGTCGGCGCAGGCAGGCAGGTCGGCGGGGCCCAGGAGCCGGATCAGCGGGAAGGTCATGGACGTTGCCTACGCCACACGCGAAGTGACCGGCAAGTAGCTAAGCTCCCGTGGCATGAGCAGTGCGACGGAGCCGCTCGGGACGCCGCCCGAGGATGAACCGGACATCCACACCACGGCCGGGAAGCTGGCCGACCTGTACCGCCGGTACGACGAGGCGGTGCACGCGGGCTCGGCCCGCGCGGTGGAGAAGCAGCACGCCAAGGGCAAGAAAACCGCCCGCGAGCGGATCGAGCTGCTACTGGACGAGAACTCGTTCGTGGAGCTCGACGAGCTGGCCCGGCACCGCTCGACCAACTTCGGCCAGGAGAAGAACCGGCCGTACGGCGACGGCGTCGTCACCGGTTACGGGACCGTCGACGGCCGTCCGGTGTGCGTGTTCAGCCAGGACGTGACGATCTTCGGCGGCAGTCTCGGCGAGGTGTACGGCGAGAAGATCGTCAAGGTGATGGACCTGGCGATCAAGACCGGCCGCCCGATCGTCGGCATCAACGAGGGCGGCGGCGCGCGCATCCAGGAGGGCGTCGTCTCGCTCGGCCTCTACGGCGAGATCTTCCGCCGCAACGTGCAGGCCTCCGGCGTCATCCCGCAGATCTCGCTGATCATGGGCGCGAACGCGGGCGGGCACGTCTACTCCCCCGCGCTGACCGACTTCGTCGTGATGGTCGACGAGACGTCGCAGATGTTCATCACCGGCCCGGACGTCGTCAAGACGGTCACCGGCGAGGACGTCACCTTCGAGGAGCTCGGCGGCGGCCGCACCCACAACACGAAGTCGGGCGTCGCGCACTACCTCGGTTCCGACGACGAGGACGCCATCGCCTACGTCAAGGAACTGCTCTCCTACCTGCCGCAGAACAACCTCTCGGACGCGCCCGTCTTCGAGCCGTCGGATGCGCCGGCAGGGTTCTTCGAAGACGTCACGGACGCCGATCGCGAGCTCGACACGCTCATCCCGGACTCGCCGAACACGCCGTACGACATGCACGAGGTGATCAACCGCGTCGTCGACGACGGCGAGTTCCTCGAGGTCCACGAGCTGTTCGCGCCGAACATCATCGTCGGCTTCGGCCGCGTCGACGGCCAGAGCATCGGCGTCGTGGCGAACCAGCCGACGCAGTTCGCCGGCTGCCTCGACATCGACGCGTCCGAGAAGGCCGCGCGGTTCGTCCGCACCTGCGACGCGTTCAACATCCCGGTGCTCACCTTCGTCGACGTCCCGGGTTTCCTGCCGGGCACCGAGCAGGAGTGGAACGGCATCATCCGCCGCGGCGCGAAGCTGATCTACGCCTACGCGGAGGCCACGGTCCCGCTGGTCACGATCATCACGCGCAAGGCGTTCGGCGGCGCGTACGACGTCATGGGCTCCAAGCACCTCGGCGCCGACATCAACCTCGCCTGGCCGACCGCGCAGGTCGCGGTGATGGGCGGGCAGGGCGCGGTGAACATCGTGCACCGCAAGACGCTGGCCAACGCGGCGAACGAGGGCAAGGACGTCGACGAGCTGCGCGCCGAGCTGCTCCAGGAGTACGAGGACACGCTGCTCAACCCGTACGCGGCGGCCGAGCGGGGTTACGTCGACTCGGTGATCGTGCCGGCGCACACGCGCGGGCACGTCGCGCGGGCGTTGTCGTTGCTGCGCAACAAACGCGAGTCGCTGCCGCCCAAGAAGCACGGGAACATCCCGCTGTGAGCGACTCGGTGAACGACTCCGTGAACGACGAGGTGCGGCCCCTGCTGCGCGTGGTCCGGGGCAACCCGAGCGACGCCGAGCTGGCGGCGCTGACGGCGGTCGTCGCCGCGGCGTCGGCCGCCCGGGGTCCCGGGAAGCCGACGCCGCGGACGTCGTGGTGGGGCGACCACGCGACTTCGCTGCGTCGGCCGCACCACCCCGGCGAAGGCGCTTGGCGCGCCTCGGGTCTGCCTAACTGACGTTGAGCGCGGTGTCGTCCACGATGAACGACGTCTGCAGCTGCGAGCCCTCGACGCCGCTGAAGGCGAGCGTCACGGACTGACCCGCGAACGCGGACAGCGAGAAGGTCCGCTGCTGGTACCCACTGGCCGCGTTGAGGTTGCTGTACGTCGCCAGCGTTGTGCTGCCCGCCTTGACGGTCAGCTTGTCGTACGCCGTCGTGCCCGTTTCGGCGGTATTGATGCTGAGCCAGAACGAGAACGTGTACGACGAGCAGCCGGTCGGCAGCGTGACGGTCTGGCTCAGGGTGTCCGTGTGGGCGGTGCCGTAGCCGTCGAGCCAGGCGTTCCACGAGCCGCTGCGCGCGGGCGCGTTGGAGGCGTGCTGGCCGATGACGCTCGCCGACGCCGTCCAGCCGGTGTTGCCCGACTCGAAGCCCGGGTTGACCAGCAGCTGGCCGGCGGTGCAGCCGGTCGGCGGCGGCGTGGTCGTGCCGCTGCCCGCCAGCCACGCCGTCGCGTTGAGGCCGAGCGCGTCGTTGTCGGCCGTGGTGTCGCTCCAGCCGTTGTAGAGCGTGTTGCCGGACTGGCCGGTGCCGTCGTCGATGGTCGAGCTGTCACCCCAGATCGCGACGCGGCCCGAGCCGAAGGTGCTCGTCACGAAGAAAGCGTTGCTGTTGCCCGGAGACGACGTGCTCAGGAACGTGAGACCTTTGACGTTCGGGTTGTCGGCGGGCTTGAGGGTGAACGTCGTGCCGTTGGCGATCAGGCTCTTCTTGACCGCGCCGAACGAGCCGTTCAGCACGGGGTTCGAGGAATCGGTGATGGCCACCGGGTGATCGCTGGCGACGTTCTTGAGGTCGACCGAAAAGCCGAACGGATCGGTGTTGTCGACGCCGTTGTTCGTCAGCAGGTCGTTGATGATCTTCGGCGAGTCCCAGCCGTCGTTGTTGCGGTCGCTGCCGGTGTGGTCGGAGATCAGGAACAGGCCGCCGCCGTTCTGCACGAACTTCATGATCGCCGTCTTTTCGGCGGTGCTCAGGACGACGTTCGGTTCCGGCAGCACGAATTCGTCGAAGTTCTTGAGGTCCAGCGCGTTCGACGTGCCGTAGGTGATCGTGTTGCCCGCGGGCAGCGTCTTCAGGCTGTACTGCCCGGTCTTCTGCAGTGCGACGCCCCACGCCGAGAGCGCGCCGGTCCAGTCGCTTTCCTTCTGTGGCGAGGAGTTCTGCCCGGCCGGGTCGGGCTGCGAGGTGCCGACGATCCAGTCGGCGTTGCCGGCGGTCTCGGCTTTGGTGTTGTCGAAGAGGATCCGGTGGGTGACGGCGGCGTGCGCGGGAACGGCGGTCAGCAGACCCGCGGCGAGCGTGGCGACAGCGAGCGGAATGAGGCGCTTCATGGTGCTCCTCGGCGATGGGGACCTGGACGGCATCGGTGACATCACGGTGACGAGCGGAGAAGAGGTCCTCCCGGCGGCAGGCGGACCGGCCGGTGAACTTCCGGCAACGTACCCCCGCCACGGCCCGACGAAAGTCGGGATCAGCGCACGTCGAGGAACACCGTCGGGACCTCGTTGTCCTGGACCACGCGCCCCAGCAACGTCGCCAGCAGATCGCGTTCGGCGGGCGGCAGACCGCTCGCGAGCTCCTCGACCCGGCGGCACGTCGACGCGTAGAAGTCCGCCGCCAGTTCGCGGCCTTCGCCGGTCAGGACCACCTGCACCGCGCGGCGGTCGTCCGGGACGGGCTCGCGGCGCACGAGCCCGCGCCGGACCGCGCGGTCGACGAGGCCGGTGAGGCTGGACTTCTCGAGGCCGAGCGTCGCGCCGAGGTCGCCCATGCCGTAGGGCTGCGCCATCAGCACGCACAACAACTGCCCCTGCTGCACGGTGAGCCCGTACTCGCGCGCCGACTCGGCGTAGACGGCGTTCACCAGGAACGACGACCGCACGAGTCCGGCCACCACACCGAGAGCCTCCATCTGGCCACCCTACTTCGCGACCGCCTCGCGCACGGCGGGCGCGATCTCCCCGGCCCAGCGCGCGACGTCGTCGTCGGCAGGCGGCCGACCACCCGGGCCGAAGAGCACGAAGCCTTTCGCGTCGTGGTCCAGCACCGCACCGGTCAGCTCCTCGACCCACTGCGCCGGCGAACCGCCGATCCAGCGGCCGTCGTCGTCACGGGTCTTCGTGAGCGGCTCGGCCGTGATGCGCCCGGGGAAGTTGTAAACGGTGACGACGTCCGCGGGCTCGCGGCCCGCTTCCTTCGCGGCCTGATCGATCACCGGCCGCGACGTCCGGTAGCGCTCGCTGAGCCAGTCCGCGGCGTGGCCGGGCATCCACCCGTCGGCGACCCGCCCGGTGACGGCGAGGGACTTCGGCCCGACCGAGCCGGTCCACACCGGCGGGATCGCTTCCTCCGCCGGCGTCAGGTTGGTGACCTGGTAGAACTCACCGTCGAAGGTCACCGGTGCCCCGCCACCGCCGAGCGCTTTGACGAGCCGGATCCCCTCTTCGAAGGCGCGCACGGCTTGTCCCGGGCTGAGCTTGGTCACGCCGAGCCGCGCGATGTCGTCCCAGAGCCCGCCGACGCCCATGCCGAGCACGAGCCGCCCACCGCTCAGCGCGGACAGCGAGGTGACGGCCCTGGCGAGCATCGGCGCGGGCCGCGTCGGCAGGTTGGTCACGCTGACCAGCCCGGAGATCCGTTCGGTGCGCCCGAGAACGACGCCGATCTCGGCGTAGGCGTCGAGGCGGTCGGCGTTGTAGGGGTGATCGGAGACGCTGAACAGGTCGAGCCCACCCCGATCCGCCAGGACGGCCTGCCGCAGGGTGCTTCGCGCCGACGTCACCGCCGTCGAGCCGCCGATGCCGAAGAGCACCATGATTCCTCCCAGTTGTTAGTTCGTGCTACGAACTGACTATACATAGTTCTTACCACGAACTTCCACTAAACGGATTGCCCCAGCCGCTAACGTGGGGCGCATGACCGACCCCCACCTGGACCTGGCGGCGCGCGCGGGTGTCGCCGACGAGCGCGCCCTGCTCTCGGCGTTCGCCGACAACTACCGGGCGATCTTCCGCGCGAAGGTCGCGGGCCTGTCCGAGGCGGACGCCCGCCGCAGCCCGGTGCCGACCGGAACGTCGATCGGCGGGTTGCTCAAGCACCTGCGCTGGATGGAGCAGGCGTGGTTCCAGCGCGTCCTGGCGGGCGAACCGAACCTCCCGGACCGCCCGGCGGGCGAGTTCTTCCCCACGAACGAAGACACGGTCGAGTCACTCCTCGCGGAGTACGACGCACAGTGCGAGATCTCACGACGCATAGCGGCCGCGCACGAGCTGTCCGACACGGGCGTGCACCACAACCTGGGCGAGGTGACGCTGCGCTGGATCTACGTGCACGTCATCGAGGAGACGGCCCGCCACGCCGGCCAGGCGGACATCATCCGCGAGCAGCTGGACGGCGTCACCGGCCCGGAGATCTAGCCCCGCTTACGGGCACGCAGCACAAGGGCTTCAGCGTTCCGACCGGCCCGCTTGAACTCCTCCACCGTGGCCGAGGTGTGGCTGTAGCCCGCCTTCGTCTTCAGCGCCAAGAGCGCCCGCAACGCCCGGCCGGCATCCTTGTCCACCCCGGCCAGGAGTTCCACCGCGTCATTGTGGCTCTCCCCCTGGGCGTGTTCGCCCAACCCGGCGCAGCAGAGCGCCGAGGATCTCCGGGGTGCATCTCTTCGTGCGCACGTCAGCTCTTTCCCTTGCGCACCTGCCCGGCCAGCCACGAGTGACGACCGGCGACGGTGAGCCCCTCGCGCAGCACGTCGGCGAGCACCGGCTCGTCGCGGCCGCGGGTGGCGACCTCGGTCACGGTGAATTCGAGGATCCGGGCGTCATTACCCGTCCAGCGGGAAACATCGGCAGCCAGACCGCCGACCTGAAGGGCCCAGCGATCTTCGTCGACGTCGTCCGGTCGGATCAGCACGAGGTCGATGTCGCTCTCGACGGTCATCGAACCACGCGCGGCCGAACCGAACAGCGCGCCGTACTTCGGTTGCGGCCGCCAGGAGTCCAGCGCGGCCTCGATGCGCTGGAGCAGTTTCCCGCGCAGCCCCGCCAACGCGATGACGTGCTCCGCGGCGAGGTGCTCGCGGTTGAACCGGTAGGCGAACGCGTTGCCGACGCGGTCCGCGCTCACGATTCCCTGCAGCACCAATCGTCGCAGGACTTTCCGGATCCCCTCCTCCGAATGCGCGCCCAGCACCCGGTGCAGCTGACCGGTCGTGAACGTGCCCTCGTAGCCGGCCAGGGCGGCGAGCACGTCGCCGTCCAACGTCGGGGTCACCGTGGCCAGTGGCCTGCTCAGCTCCATCGGCACCCTCTCCAGTACCCGTACTATAATACGTCTATCCGTACCATAGTACAGGCAGAAGCTTCTCGGACCGTGTACGCACGGTCACAGAAATCGGCGTGGACTGCCGGATAGTCTGCGCCGTATAGTCCACGTGGAATAACCGACCAGGAGTCACCCGGAGGGACCAACGATCATGGCTTCGGCCAAGCTGACCCCCCTCGGCCTCGCCGTGCTGGAACTGCTGCACGAGAAGCCCATGCACCCGTACGAGATGGCCCAGCTCATGCGTGAGCGGTACGTGAGCACCCGCGTCAACGTGAAGGCGGGCTCGCTCTACCACACCGTGGAGCGCCTCCAGCGGGACAACTACATCCAGGTCGTCGACACGCAGCGCGACGGCCGGCGGCCCGAACGGACCGTCTACGGCATGACGCCGACCGGGCTCGACGTGTTCAACCAGCGTGGCCGCGAACTGCTGGGCGATCTCGCCCAGGAGTTCCCCGCGTACCTCTCCGGGCTCGCCGTGATCGACGAACTGGGGCGCGAGACGTCGCTCATCGAGCTCGAGAACCGGCTGGTGCACCTGCGCGCCGCGGTCGCCGCGGACGACGCCGTCGTGCGGAGCCTCGTGGAGGACCAGACGCCGGAGATCTACTGGCTGGATTGGCGCTACAGCTGCGACCACCGCAAGTTCGAGCTCGAGTGGACCGAACGGCTCCGCGACGACCTGCGCTCCGGGCGGATCCCGTTCCAGGAGTGCGACGCACCCCACCTCACGCTCATCACCAGGGAAGACGACGATGAACGCAAGACAAGCTAACCCCTGGGCCGCGCTCAGCGCGCTGTGCCTCGGTTTCTTCATGATCCTGCTCGACACGACCATCGTGTCGATCGCGATCCCGACCATGCTGCGCGAGCTGAACGCCGGGCTGAACGCCGTCGTCTGGGTGATCAGCGTCTACCTGCTCACCTACGCCGTGCCGATGCTGTTCACCAGCCGCCTCGGCGACCGCTTCGGCCCGAAACGCGTGTTCCTCGCGGGCCTGGTCGTGTTCACCGGCGCGTCGCTGTGGTGCGGCCTGTCCGGCAACGTCGAGATGCTGATCGCCGCGCGCGCCGTGCAGGGTCTTGGCGCCGCGCTGATGACGCCGCAGACGCTGGCGTTCATCACGCACCTGTTCCCGCCGGCCAAGCGCGGCCCGGCGATGGGCATGTGGGGCGGCGTCGCCGGGCTGGCGACGATCGCGGGCCCGCTGCTCGGCGGCGTGCTGGTGGACCACCTCGGCTGGGAGTGGATCTTCTTCGTCAACGTGCCGATCGGCGTGATCGCCATCGTCCTGACGGTGCTGCTGGTGCCGGACTGGCAGCCGAAGCACTCGCACGCGTTCGACGTCGTCGGCATCGTGCTCTCGAGCCTGGCGCTGCTCCTGATCGTGTTCGGGGTCCAGAACGGCCAGCAGTACGACTGGGGCACGGTCTGGGGCGGGATCACCGTGTTCGAGATCATCGGCGCGGGTGTGCTGCTGCTGGTGGCTTTCGTGGTGTGGCAACGGTTCAACAAGCGCGAGCCGCTCCTGCCGCTGCAGGTGTTCTCGAACCGGAACTTCTCGGCCGGGACGCTCACCGCGACGACCGTCGGCTTCGCGATGACCGGCATGTTCCTGCCGCTGGTCATCTACATCCAGTCGGTGCTCGGGCTGACCCCGACCATGGCCGGCCTGCTGACCGCGCCGATGTCGCTGCTGTCGGGGATCGCGGCGCCGTTCGTCGGGCGCGCGTCGGACAAGGTCAACGGCAAGTACCTGGTGATGTTCGGGCTCGCCGCGCTCGCGGCCGGGCTGGGGATCATCGCGCTGCAGGCGTCGCCGGACAGCAGCCCGTGGAGCTTCGTCCCGGCGCTGCTGGTGTGCGGCCTGGGCATCGGCTGCATCTTCTCGCCGATGAGCAACATGACGATGGGCTCGGTCGAGCCGCGGCTGGCCGGCACGGCGTCGGGCATCTTCAACACGTCGCGCCAGGTGGGCGGCGTGCTCGGCAGCGCCGCGATCGGCGTGATGCTGCAGGCGCAGGTGAGCTCGTCCATCGCGGACGAAGCCACGAAGGCGGCTTCGCAGCTGCCGGAGCAGTACCGGGCACCGTTCGCGGAGGGCATCGCCAAGGCCGCGGCGAACACGGGCGAGTTCGGTTCGTCGGGCGGCCCGTCGCCGATGCCGGGACTGCCGGCGGAGATCGCCGCACAGGCCGGCCGGCTGGCCACCGAAGCGGTCCACAGTGGACTGACAGACGCGGCCCGCGCGACGATGCTGCTGCCGATGGGCGTGCTGCTGCTGGGCGTCATCTCGGCGTCGATGCTGCGAAAGGTCAAGCCGCGCTGGGAAACCCCGGCCCCGGCGACCGCCGAGGCCGAGACAGCCGCGACCGCCTGAGGCTCGGAACGTCCGTCCGGAGGCCGGCATCCCGCGGGGTGCCGGCCTCCGGACGTTTCCGGGTTGCGAACGGGCCGTTCGCGACACGAGCAGCGGGACACGAACGGGCCGTTCGCGACGCAGGTGTTACGAACGGTCCCTTCGCGACAAAGTCAGCAGCACCGAACGGGGCCGCGACCTGCTCACAGCAGCTGCCCTGGCGGACCACTCGCGGCGCACCAGTGGAGCACGAACGGGCCATTCGCACCGCCGGTGGCGCGAATGGCCCTTTCGCAACGCAGCCTGGCGAGCGCGAACGGCCCGTTCGCGACGCGAACAGCGGGACACGAGCGGGCCGTTCGCGACGCAGGTGGCGCGAGTGGCCCCTTCTCGACGCAGCCGGGCGGCACGAACGGGCCACTCGCGACCGAGACACCGGCACCACCACAAGAAACCCCGGCCCCGGCGACCGCCGAGGCCGCGACCGCCGCGACCGCCTGAGGCTCGGAACGTCCGGAGGCCGGCATCCCGCGGGGGAAGGTGCCGGCCTCCGGTCGGTTCCGGGGGAGAAACCGTGTGGGCCTCCGTTCCGGAGGTCGGGTTCCGGAGCGGAGGCCCACACGGACCGCGGGAGCGGTGGTCTGTCGGTCAGGTCGTCGCGGGTGGCGACGCCGCGGGCACCGAGCCCGGCGACGAGCGAGCCGTCCGGGACTTCGAGGTCCGGCGTTTCGCCCACCACGGCGCTCGCGACGTCGCGGGCGAGTCCGTCACGCGCACGGTCATCAGCCACCTCCGCGCATATGTTGCGAGCCACAACAAAATAACTCGTCCCGAGGTGTGGCGCCGGTCACAATTCGGTCACGACGGGCGCCCCGGTACGTTCCGGGGGTGCATTCGGTCATCCTCGCCTCGCAGTCCCCCGCCCGGCTCGCCCTCCTGCGCTCCGCCGGTCTCGACCCGGCCGTGTTCGTCTCCGGCGTCGACGAGGACGCCGTCGCCGCGGCCTTGCCCGATCCGACGCCCGCCGAGCTGGTCATGGCGCTCGCCGCGGCCAAGGCCGAAGCGGTGCTGGACCAGGTCGCCGCGGCGCACCCGGACGCCGTCGTGATCGCCTGCGACTCGATGCTGAACATCCACGGCACCATGGTCGGCAAGCCGGGCGATCCGGACATCGCGCGGCAGCGCTGGGCCGCGATGGCGGGGACAACCGGTGAACTCTTCACCGGGCACACCGTCATCCGGCTCGACGGCGGCGTGCGCGCGAAAGAGGCGTCCGGCTCGATGTCGACGACCGTCCGGTTCGGCACGCCGAGCGAAGCGGAGATCGACGCCTACGTCGGCACCGGGGAGCCGCTGCGGGTGGCCGGCGGGTTCACGATCGACGGCCTGGGCGGGTGGTTCATCGAAGGCCTCGACGGCGACCACACCAGCGTCATCGGCCTCAGCCTCCCGCTGACGCGCCGCCTGCTGGCCGAGGTCGGCGTGAGTGTCGTGGATCTCTGGCGGCCTCCCGCATCCTGAGAAACACGCCACACGATGGGGTGATTTGGAAGAGTTCGGTTCGGCCTGACGTCGTCCTCACCAGGCAGGACCGAAACTTTCGAGCACCGGAGTCGCCCCGTGTCTTTCGTACGGACATACACCAAACCGCGGGTGTTCGCGGCCGCGGTTCTCGGCTCGCTCGTCGTCGGCGCCCTCCTGGGCGTCGTCGCACGGCAGACCGAGGCCGGCTGGCTGACCGATCTCCTCGACCAGATCGGCACCATCTTCACCACGCTGCTGCAGGTCGCGGTGATCCCGCTGGTCTTCACGGCGATCGTGGTCGGCATCACCAGCCTGCGCGGGCTGGGCGGCGGCCGAACGGCCGCGCGCCTGGGCGGCAAGACGGTGCTGTGGTTCGCGATCACGTCGTTCATCGCGTCGCTGATCGGCATCGCCGTCGGCCGGCTCTTCGACCCCGGCGCGGGTGGCCTCGGCGGTGTCGAGGCGACGGCGAAGAACGCCGACCGGGCCGCGAAGAGCGTCGACAGCTGGGGCTCGTGGAGCGCGTTCGTCAAGGGCCTGCTGCCGGAGAACTTCTTCTCGGCGTTCTCGGACGGTGAGACGCTGCAGGTGCTGTTCCTCGCGCTGGTGATCGGCGCCGCCGCGTACAGCCTCGGCGACCGCGCGAAGCCGTTCGTGGACTTCACGACGAGCGTCTTCGAGATCATCCAGCGCTACCTCGGCTGGATCGTCCGGCTCGCCCCGCTCGGCATCATCGGCCTGATCGGCGCGGCCGTGTCCAACTACGGCGACGCCCTGTTCCGCCCGCTGTTCTCGACGACGCTCGCGGTGTACGTCGGCTGCCTGCTCGTGCTGTTCGTCGTCTACCCGATCCTGCTGCGGTTCGTGGCGAAGGTCAGCCCGCTGAAGTTCTTCGCCAAGGCGGGCACGGCGATCCAGTTCGCGTTCGCTTCGCAGTCCTCGGCCGCGACGCTGCCGCTGACCCGCCAGTCCGCGGTGAACCTCGGCGTCCAGCCGGCGTACGCGGCCTTCGCGACGCCGCTCGGCAGCGCCACCAAGATGGACGGCTGCGCGGCGGTCTTCCCGGCGATCGCGGCGATCTTCGTCGCGAACCTGGCCGGGGTGTCGCTCAACTTCTGGCAGTACGCCGGCATCGTGGTGGTCGCGGTGGTCGGCGCGCTGGCGACGGCCGGCACCACCGGCTGGCTGACGGCGTTCACGCTGACGACGTCGTTCATCGGCCTCGACGCCAAGCAGGTGGCCGTCGGCCTGGCGCTGATCTACTCGGTCAACCCGATCATGGACATGATGCGCACCGCCACGAACGTCGCCGGCCAGATCGCGGTGCCGGTGATCGTGGCGCGCGGCGAAGGACTCCTCGACGACGAGGTCCTCAACGCCCCGACCGACAACCCGGAGCACAGCGACGACGGCACCACCGCCCGTCAGACCGAGCCCGCCAACGCTTAACCCCGCAAAGCCGTGAAGGCCTCCTTACCGGCCATAAGAGCCGGGAAGGGGGCCTTCACGGCGTTTCAGGGGCAGGCGCGCAGGTCGGCGCGGGTGAGGCGGACGGCCGGCCAGCCGCGCAGGTCCGACGGCGCGGTCACCTTCCGGGTGCAGCCGAGCGACTTGCCCGTCACGTCGTACACCTCGCCCAGCACCGGCGACGCCTGGCACTCGGGTGTGCCCGACGCCGCGTCCGGGCAGTCGTGGCGGACCACGATCACGTCCGGGCGGCCGTCGGCCGTGACGTCGTAGAGCGTGAGCGTCCCGGCGTCGGCGAAGTACGGCTTGCCCGGGTCGCGCCACACTCCGCCGCCGCGGACGAGCAGTTCGCCGTACGCGCCGGTGCCGTCGTCCCCGACGTCGCCGCGGATCAGGCACGTCGGCGCCACGCCGTCGATGCAGGTCAGCGAGTTCGCGTCGAGCCGGGCGCCCAGCTGCGCGAGCGACAGGTCGAACACGGTGCCCGGCTCCGGGCCGACGCGCACCTGCGCCGAACCGCCGGCCGCGTCGGTCAGCAGCACCACCGGCGTCCCGCCGACGGTCATCGCCGCGAGCTGGCGGCACGGGCCGCCGCCGCAGGTCACGGCGGGCGGCTCGGTGCCGGTCGCGGGCTCGGAGACGGTGTCCGCCGGCGCGTCCGGGCGCGGGCGCAGCAGGAACACGGCGCCGATCGCGCCGAGCGTGATCACCGCGGCCAGCACGGCGGTGAGCAGCGCCGACCGAGGCGTCCGCACTGCCGAAGTCCGCATAAGACAGAGCGTAAGCCGCTTCGCCACCGTGCGTGGGCAGCGCCCCGGCGGGTGTGGCTGAAATCCCCCGGGGGTGCACCACCTCACCGCGACCCCACGAAAGGGGGACGCCCCGAAGGGGGCATGAACAGCGGAGAGTGTCCGGTTATGTTGTCCGGGTGACGAACCCCAGCCTTCCCCCCGCGCTGTACCTCCCCACCGGCCCCGCCAGCCGCGAAGCCCAGGGCGCGTCGATCGAGCTGCGCCGCACGCCGGACGGCCGGACGGCGCTGGTCGCCTTCACCGCGCTGGACCGGCTGATCGACTGCTGCGGCGAGCACCAGCCGTGGGTGCTGGTCAGCACCGAGCACCTGCCGAAGGTGCACGCCGCGAACCCGTACGACGTGATCGTGCTCGACTCGCCGTTGCCGGACGACCTGCGCCACAGCCCGACGCTCGTCTGAGCGTGGTTCAGCTCTCACTCCGGAGACTCGTGCCGTCCTGTCCGTAGACTCCCCCGTACCGCGTGAGCGGTCAGCAATGCAGCTGTCGGGACGCAGGAGGTGCGGGGTGGCCGAGCAGGTCGGCGAATCCACCGGTGGTCCGGTGACCAAGATCCTGGTCGCCAACCGGGGCGAGATCGCGGTACGCGTGATCAGAGCCGCCAAGGACGCTGGCCTCGCCAGTGTCGCGGTGTACGCCGATCCGGACCGCGACGCACCGCACGTGCGCCTGGCCGACGAGGCCTTCGCGCTGGGCGGCACCACGGCCGCCGAGAGCTACCTGTCCGTCGACAAGCTGCTCGACGCGGCGAAGCACTCCGGCGCCGACTCCGTGCACCCGGGCTACGGCTTCCTCTCCGAGAACGCGGACTTCGCCCAGGCGGTCATCGACGCCGGGCTGACCTGGATCGGGCCGAGCCCGCAGGCCATCCGCGACCTCGGCGACAAGGTCACCGCGCGGCACATCGCGACGCGCGCGGGCGCGCCGCTGGTGCCGGGCACCAAGGAGCCGGCGAAGGACGCGAGCGAGATCGTCGCGTTCGCCGACGAGCACGGCCTGCCGGTGGCCATCAAGGCCGCGTTCGGCGGCGGTGGCCGCGGCCTCAAGGTCGCGCGCACCCGCGAAGAGATCCCGGAGCTGTTCGAGTCGGCCACGCGCGAGGCCGTCGCGGCGTTCGGCCGCGGCGAGTGCTTCGTCGAGCGCTACCTGGACAAGCCGCGTCACGTCGAGGCGCAGGTGCTGGCCGATCAGCACGGCAACGCGATCGTCGTCGGCACCCGCGACTGCTCGCTGCAGCGGCGGCACCAGAAGCTCGTCGAAGAGGCGCCCGCGCCCTTCCTGTCCGACGACCAGCGCGCCCGGATCCACGAGTCGGCGAAGGCGATCTGCAAGGAAGCCGGCTACTACGGCGCCGGCACGGTCGAGTACCTCGTCGCCACCGACGGCACCATCTCCTTCCTCGAGGTCAACACGCGGCTGCAGGTCGAGCACCCGGTCTCCGAGGAGACCACCGGCCTCGACCTGGTCCGCGAGATGTTCCGCATCGCGCGCGGCGAGAAGCTCCGGATCACCGAGGACCCCGAGCCGCGCGGTCACTCGATCGAGTTCCGCATCAACGGCGAGGACGCCGGCCGCGGCTTCCTGCCCGCGCCGGGCACGGTCACGAAGTTCCTCGCGCCGAGCGGCCCCGGCGTCCGCGTCGACTCCGGTGTCGAGTCCGGCAGCGTGATCGGCGGCCAGTTCGACTCGATGCTGGCGAAGCTGATCGTCACCGGCTCGGACCGCAACAACGCCCTCGAACGCAGCCGCCGCGCCCTGGCCGAGATGGTCGTCGAGGGCATGGCCACGGTGCTGCCGTTCGACCGCGTGATCGTCGACGACCCGGCGTTCATCGGTGACGAAAACGGCTTCAGCGTGCACACCCGCTGGATCGAGACGGAGTTCGACAACCGGATTGAGCCGTTCGTGGCGCCGGACGTCGATGCGCCCGAAGAGGAGCCCCGGCACAACGTCGTCGTCGAGGTCGGCGGGCGCCGCCTCGAGGTGTCGCTGCCCGGCGGGTTCGCGCTCGAAGGCGGCGGTGGCGGCGGCACGGCCGTCAAGGCGAAGCCGCGCAAGCGCGCCGGTGGTGGCAAGGCGGCGGTGAGTGGTGACGCCGTCACCGCGCCGATGCAGGGCACCATCGTCAAGGTCGCCGTCGAAGAGGGTCAGTCGGTCGAGGCCGGCGAGCTGATCGTCGTCCTCGAGGCGATGAAGATGGAGAACCCGGTCACCGCGCACAAAGCGGGCACCGTCACCGGTCTTTCGGTCGAAGTCGGCGCCGCCGTGACGCAGGGCACGCAGCTTCTCGAGATCAAGTAGGACAGTTCGTTACGGATGTCGTGGTGGGCCGCCCCCGAGGCGGCCTACCATCGGCAAGGTGACCGAAGTCCCGTCTCCGCAGCTGCGGATCAGCGACCAGAACCGCGAGTCCGCGTTGACCGCGCTCGGTGAGCACATGACCGCGGGGCGGATCGACATCGACGAGTACGGCGAGCGCTCGGCCCGCATCACCGCGGCCAAGACGCGCGGCGAGCTCACCGAGCTCTTCGCGGATCTGCCCTCGCCCCACCCCCACTACGACGAAACGCCGCAGGCCGCCGTGGCCGCGCCCGAGCCGGACAAGCAGGCCGTGCCCGCGCAGCAGCGGTCCGGCTCGCCCGAGCACTGGGCGCCGGCGCAGCGGTTCCTCGCCGCGATCGTGCCGCTGGCCTTCATCGCGGCGATCGCGCTGATCGCCACCGGCACGCTGGCCTGGCCGATCATCTTCGTCCCGATCGGGCTGACCGTGGTCGGCAAGTCGATGTGGGGCCACGGCTGGAACCACGACCAGAACCACCACGACCACCACGACCACCACGAGCGGCACCTGCACGGCCGGGAACGCCGGCGCGAGGTGCGCGACTCCTACCGCGACCGCCGGCGCGAACTGGGCCGCTGACGCCGTCGTGAGCGACATCCGCCTGAGCGACGCCGAGCGTCAGGACGCCCTCGACGTCCTCGAAGAACACGTCCGCACCGGACGCCTCGACATCGACGAGTACGGCACCCGCTCCGCGCAGGTCGCCGCGGCCAAGCGGGTCAGCGAGCTCATCCCGCTGTTCGACGACCTGCCCTCACCCCGGCCCAGTGCCCTGGTGGGCGGCGCCGCCGCGCCCGGCGTCCCGGTGGTGACCGGGGAAAGCACCGTGACGCGGTTCCTGAACGCGAGCGCGGTGCCGATCGCCATCGTCGTCGCGATCGCGGTGCTCATCCTCAGCCGCGGGCGGTTGCTGATCATCTCGATCGCGCTGCCACTGGTGATCGCGATGCTCGCGGGGCTCCGCCGCCGGCGCTGAACCTGCGAGAATCGGCCCCGTGATGGGCGTGGTTCCGGGCGCGCTGGACGCCCGGGGTGAGCGGCTGGCCGGGCCGATCTTCACCTTCGTCGGCCTGGCCGGCCTCGTCGCGTGCTCGTTCTGGGCGGCCGGCCGGGACGCGGACTGGGGCGCCACGCTGGTCGTCGTCGTGGTCACCGCGCTGTGGCTGCCGCTGCTGATCCCGCTGTTCCCGCGCCGGAAGGCGCACCCGTGGCTGGCCGCCGGCTACTACGCCGGTGTCCTCGCGGGCGCGCTCGTGCTGGTGGCGCGCAACGACCTGTTCACCGGGTTCGCGTCGTTCGGCTACCCGCTCGCGTTCGTGCTGTTCCCGGCCCGCTGGGGGTTCTTCGCGGTGGCGGCGACCGCCGTGCTGCCGATGCTCGTCAACGGCTCGGACCCGCGGAGCCCGACCTGGGTGCTGGTCGCCTCGGTCGTCGGGCCGCTGCTGTACGCGGCCTGGTTCGTCGGCGCGGAGAGCGAGAAGCGGCGCAAGACGAACACGCGGCTGGAAGCGGCGCTGGCGGAGAACGCGGGCCTGCACGCGCAGCTGCTGAGCCGGGCGCGCGAGGCCGGTGTGCTCGACGAGCGGCAGCGGATGGCCCGCGAAATCCACGACACGCTGGCCCAGGGCCTGACCGGGATCGTCACGCAGCTGCAGGCCGCCGACCGCGAGGACGGCCCCGGCCGCGACCGCCGGCTGGCCCAGGTGCGCACCTTGGCGCGCGACAGCCTCAGCGAAGCGCGTCGCGCGGTGCAGGCGCTGCGCCCCGAACCACTGGCCGAGTCCCGGCTGCCGGAAGCGCTTTCCGACCTGGCGGGCCGCGTCGCCGAGACGTCCGGGGTGGCCGTGCGCACCGAAACCACCGGCGACGTCCGGCCGCTGCTGCCCGAAGTGGAGGTCACGCTCTACCGCGTCGCGCAGGAAGCGCTGGCCAACGCGGAGAAGCACGCGAAGGCATCCCGGATCGGGCTGACACTGTCCTATTCGGACGACGTCGTGCTGCTGGACGTCGTCGACGACGGCGTCGGGTTCAGCCCTGGTGACCGCGGCGACGGCACCGGCTTCGGGCTGGCGGCGATGCGCCACCGCGTCCAGCGGGTGGCGGGGACGCTGTCGGTCGAGAGCACCCCGGGCGGCGGCACGGCGGTCAACGCCCAGGTCCCGGCGCTGCCGGCGGCGTCGTGATCCGGGTCGTCGTCACCGACGACCACCCGGTCGTCCGCGACGGCCTCCGCGGCGCGTTCACCGGCGAGGCCGACATCGAGGTCGTCGGCGAAGCGGCGTCCGGGGTGGAGGCGCTGGCCCTCGTGGCCCGGCACCACCCCGACGTCGTGCTGATGGACCTGCGCATGCCGGAGCTGGACGGCGTCGGCGCGATCCGCCGGCTCGCCGTCTCCCATCCCGCGGTGCGCGTCCTGGTGCTGACGACGTACGACGCGGAGACGGACGTCCTCCCGGCGATCGAGGCCGGCGCGACGGGTTACCTGCTGAAGGACGCCCCGGTCGCGGACCTGCTGAACGCCGTCCGCGCGGCGGCCCGCGGGGAGCCGGTGCTGGCGCCGAGCGTCGCGAGCCGGGTGCTGGGCGGTTTTCGCGAGGCCGGGCCGCTGACCCGCCGTGAGCTGGAGGTCCTGCGCCTGGTGGCGGCCGGGGCGACGAACCGCGCGGCGGCGCGGCAGCTGTTCGTCAGCGAGGCGAGCGTGAAGACCCATCTGCTGAACGCGTACGCGAAGCTCGGGGTGAACGACCGCGCGGCGGCGGTCGGCGAGGCCTACCGCCGCGGCCTGCTCTGAACCCCGCCCTAAACCCGTCGCGGTGCCGGCGCGTGTCGGTCACATCGAACCCGGGGAGGGAATCGGATGACTTTCGGATTCGCGAGACGTGTCGCCGTGCTGGCGGCCGCGGCCTTGCTCACCACCACGCTCACCCAGTCCGCGGAGGCCTCGCCCGGCACCTGGCGGGTGGAGCTGCTGCCGTCGCCGGCCGGGTACCCGGGCGCGACGGGCTGGGTGCGCGGCACCGACAGCCACGGCGGCTTCGCCGGGAACCTGGTGCTGGACGGGGCATCGCAGGTCGTGACGTGGTCGGGCACGCAGGCGACGGTCCACCCGCTGCCGGCCGGGCTCCGGTCGCCCGCGGTCGCGGACGAGAACTCCGCGGGGACCGTCCTCGGCGACGTCGCCGACGCCTCGTTCCAGCGGCAGGTGTTCCTGCTGGAGGCCGGGAAGTTCCGGCTGCTGCCGCGGCCCGCCGACCGGCCGTACGTGTCGGCGGCGGCCATCAACGAACGGGGTGACGTCGTCGCCACCGCGTCCGGGTGGTCCGCCGAAGACCCGGAGGTGCTGCTCTGGCGCGCGGAAGACCGGGAGCACCCGGTGGTGATCACCGGGGACCCGTACCTGCTGGCGACCGACGTCGACGACGACGGGAGCGTGCTGGCCGACTCGTTCCCGGGCGCCGTGCTGTGGAAGGACGGCACGTTCACCAGGCTGACGGCCCCGCCGGGCGCCGGCTCCGTGCACGCGGCCGCCGTCCGGACCGGCCAGGTGGTCGGCAACTTCGCCACCGCGGACCAGACCCCGGGCGGCGTCCAGTGGCGCACCCCGGCCGACCCGGTAGTGCTGCCCGGTTCGGGCGCGGCGTTCGGCGTCAACCGGACCGGCCTGGTCGTCGGCTACGGCGACGTCTCGACGGGCCGGTTCAGCCCGCTGCGGGTCTGGCTGGGCACGCAGCCGTACGGCACGCTGCCGCCGGCCCCGGGCTTCGCGGCGGCGTGGGCGGAGGTGGTCGGCGACGACGGCGTCGTCGCGGGCACCGTGGCCGACAGCGAGCCGACGACGAACACCGGCCGGCCGGCGGTGTGGCGGTACTCCTCGCGCTGACCCGTTTCGGCGGATTGCTCCTTTCGCCGGGCAACCGGACCCCGGCCTGCGACGTGGTGATCTTGCAGGTCGGGGGAAAGGGAGAAAGCCGATGAAGAGCAAGTTCTGGGTGCGGGCCGTGGCGCCCGTCGTCGCCACGCTCACCGTGGCGGCGCTGGCGCAGCCCGCCGAAGCCGTGACGAGCCGCCTCCCGTGGCAGCCGACGGTCCTGCCGCTGCCGCCGGGCAGCAGCGGCGGGTTCCTGACCGGTTCGGACGGGAAGGGCGAGTACACCGGGACGTTCCGGGTGAACGACGTGACGCAGGTCGTCAGCTGGCGCGGCGGGCAGCCCGTGGTGCGCGGCCTGCCGAGCGGGTACGAGCGGGCCGACGCCAACGACGAAAACCCGTCCGGGCAGGTGGCGGGCACCGCGCACGACTACCAGACGATGGTCAGCCGGGCGTTCGTGCTGGACGCGACCGGGTTCCACCTCAAGGACGTCCCGGCGGGCTACGACTACGTGTTCGGCCTCGCGATCAACACGAACGGCGACCTGCTGGGCCAGGCCTACCGGGCCGACAACGGGCCCGGCGCCGTCGTCCTGTGGCGGGCCGGCGGGAGCGCGCCGGTGGTCATCCCGCAGTCGGCGGACGTCTCGTCCGCGCGCGACCTGGACGACGACGGCACGATCCTGGTGAACTCGGGCACCGGCTCGGGCCTGTGGAAGGACGGCGTCTTCCGGCGGCTGTCGCCGAGCCCGTCCTCCCAGGCGACCGCCCTGGCGATCCGCAAGGGCGTGGTCGTCGGCATCCGGAACTGGGGCGGCGAGCAAGCGGCCCGCTGGACCACGCCGGACACGACCGTCGGGCTCGAGGGCGGCGGGCGGGCCTTGAGCGTCAACTCCGGGGGCTTGACGGCGGGGCTCGTGCCCAACCCGTCGGGCCCGGTGATCGTCGGGAACGGCGCGGTGTGGCGCGGCACGACCCCGGGCGTCGTCCGGGGCCCGAGCGGCTACGCCGTGTTCGAAACCCGCGTCGCGGCCGACGACGGCTCGCTGGCCGGGTTCGCCACGAACGGATCGCGGGACGCGGGCGGGGTGCCGGTGATCTGGCGCCTGCTGCCTGCGTAACCGGGCAGTCTTCTTGCCTTGACCGCGCCGTGATCGCCAGGCCGGGGGCGGTGTGCCACCGGCCTGGCTAGGCTGGGCGGAGTGGAACCGGTGGAGATCAACGCGGGCACCTACTACCTGCGCCAGCTGCGCGCCGACCGGCACATCGACGACCGCGCGGTGCTGATGGAGGCGTTCGCCGACCCGACGCACCGCAAGTACGTCCTGAACTACCGCCTGCGCACCCTGGACGAGGCGACGGAGTACGTGGCCCTGCGAGCGGCCCAGTGGGCGGGCGACGAGCGCTGCTCGTGGGCGATCGCCGAGCCGACGTCAGGACGGCTACTGGGCGAGGTGGGCCTGCGCGAGCTGAGCCTGGACGCGGAGTACGCGGAGGCGACGATCTGGATCCACCCCGCCGAGCGCGGCAAGGGCATAGCGACAACGGCGTTGAACGCGGCCCTGCGCTTCGGTTTCGGCGGCTTGGGGCTGACGGAGGTCAGCTACCGCTACGAGGAGAGCAACACGGCGTCGGCAATAGTCGCGGAGCGCTGCGGATTCACGTTGCTGGGCCCCGAAGACCACCCGGCCCCGACAGGCGAGCGCCTGATCCGCTGGCACCGCACGTCCTAGCCACACCGGCCATCCAACTCGCCTGCCATCACCGCCGCCGGCCGAAACTCCCCCCACCCTTCCCTGGGGGGCGGCCCCTAGGCCAGTCTATCGGCGCCCTCGGACGAAACCCGCCCAGAAGGACGCCAGCGCCCGAGTTGCCCACAAGGCGGGGACCCTGTGGACAACGCCATGGCCAGCCGCCTGACGGCCTGCCGTGGCGAACCGCCTGACAGCCAGGCCGCAGGCGGTTCGACCACGGGAAGCCGTGGTCAGCTGACCGGCGCCACGATGCCCGAACGAGCCTCCGGGGCCGCGATCCGCAACGCGTCCGCCGCTTCGTCGCTCGGCTGGGACTGGGACTCGCGTTCCGCCTCGACCCGTCCCCGGTAGACCTCCACCTCGTGCTTCACCGTTTCGGGTGACCAGCCGAGGACTTCGCCCACCAGGTCCGCGACCTGTTCCGCGCAGTCGACGCCGCGGTGGGCGTACTCGATCGAGATGCGCGTGCGGCGGGCCAGGACGTCCTCGAGGTGCAGCGCGCCCTCGTGCGCGGCCGCGTACACCACCTCGACGCCCAGGTAGTCCGGCGCGTGCTCGATCGGCTTGAGCAGCTCCGGGCGGCCCTCCGCGAGCGCCAGCACCTCGTGCACCAGCGAGCCGTAGCGATCCAGCAGGTGCCTCACCCGATAGGGGTGCAGGCCGTGCTCCGCGGCCAGGTGGTCGGCCTGGTTGACCAGCGCGTGGTAGCCGTCCGCGCCGATCAGCGGGACCTTGTCCGTGATCGACGGCTGCGAGCGGCCCGGCAGGTCGACCGCCGCCGCGTCGACGGCGTCCGCCGCCATCACCCGGTAGGTCGTGTACTTGCCGCCCGCGATCGCGACCAGGCCCGGCGCCACCCGCGCCACCGCGTGCTCGCGCGAAAGCTTCGACGTCTCTTCGCTCTCCCCCGCCAGCAGCGGGCGAAGGCCGGCGTACACACCTTCGATGTCGTCGTGCGTCAACGGCGTCGCCAGGACGCTGTTGACGTGCTCCAGCAGGTAGTCGATGTCGTGCTTGGTCGCCGCCGGGTGCGCGAGGTCGAGGTTCCAGTCCGTGTCCGTGGTGCCCACGATCCAGTGATTGCGCCACGGAATGACGAACAGCACCGACTTCTCGGTGCGCAGGATCATCCCCGACTCCGACACGATCCGGTCGCGCGGGACGACGATGTGCACGCCCTTGCTCGCCCGCACCCGGAACCGCCCGCGGCCGCCCGAAAGGCGCTGCAGTTCGTCGGTCCAGACGCCGGTGCAGTTGATCACGACGGCCGCCGAGATCTCCGTCTCGCGCCCGTCTTCGACGTCGCGCACGCGCACGCCGGACACCCGGTCGGCTTCGCGCAGGAACCCGACCACCTGGGTCGACGTCCGCACGATCGCGCCGTAGTGCGCCGCGGTCCGCGCCACCGTCATGGTGTGGCGGGCGTCGTCGGACTGCGCGTCGTAGTAGCGGATCCCGCCGATCAGCGCGGACCGCTTGAGCGCCGGCACCATCCGCAGCGCGCCCGCGCGGGTCAGGTGCTTCTGCCCCGGGACGCTCTTGGAGCCGCCCATCGTGTCGTACATCAGCAGGCCGGCGGCGGTGTACGGCCGCTCCCACACGCGGTGCGTCAGCGGGTAGAGGAAACTCACCGGCTTCACCAGATGGGGTGCAATCGTCGTCAGCATCAGCTCACGCTCGCGAAGCGCTTCCCGTACGAGCCCGAATTCGAGCTGTTCCAGGTAACGCAGGCCGCCGTGGAAGAGCTTGCTCGACCGGCTCGACGTGCCCGACGCGAGATCCCGCGCCTCGACGAGCGCGACCCGCAGCCCGCGGGTGGCGGCGTCCAGCGCCGTGCCCGCGCCGACCACGCCGCCGCCGATCACGACGACGTCGAAGGTCTCCTTGCCCAGCCGCTGCCAGGTCTCCTCCCGCTTGCGCGGGCCCAGTCGAGCCGGGTTCGTCTCCGCTGCGTGCTGCGCGCTTGCCACGTGACAGTCCTCCTCGAGCCGGCGAGGCTTCCAGCATCGCACGACCTGGTGATACTCCGCCCGTTCGCGGAGGACACATGTGGCGTAACCCTCCGCGATCTTGAAAAGATTGCGCTAGCCGGTCCTTGGACCGGGCTTATACGCCCGGGTAACGTCGCCCGGACGTGGGTCGGCAACGGTGCCGTGGCACGCCGTGATCGACCTTGCGCAGAGTGTCCAGTGTGGCCAGTGTGGAGGTACAGCGGTGAGTGCTGGAGCAATAATCGTCTGGGAACTACTGGGAACAGCGGCGCTGATCCTGCTCGGCAACGGTGTGGTCGCGAACCACGTGCTGCGCAAGACCAACGGCAACAACGGCGGAATCCTGTTCATCAACTTCGGCTGGGCGTTCGCCGTCTTCACCGGTGCCAGCATCGCCGCGCCGAGTGGCGCGCACCTGAACCCCGCGGTGACCCTCGGGCTCGCCATCGCGGACAAGACCAAGTGGGCCGACGTGCCCTTCTACTTCATCGGGCAGATGGCCGGCGCCATCATCGGCGCCCTCCTGTGCTGGGCGACCTACAAGCTCCAGTTCGACGACCACCCCGAGCCGGAGAACACGCTCGGCATCTTCTCCACGGCACCGCAGATCCCGAACCGGGTCTGGAACCTCGTCACCGAGATCATCGGCACCTTCGTCCTGGTGGCCTGGATCCTGCTCAGCCCGACCTTCGCCACCACCGGGGACGGCGGCACGCCGAACTTCGGCAACTCGGCGCTCGGCTACGCGGGCGTCTCGTTCGTGGTCCTCGTGATCGGTACCTCCCTCGGCGGGCCGACGGGCTACGCCATCAACCCGGCTCGTGACCTCGGCCCGCGCATCGCGTACGCGTTCCTGATGCCGATCCGGAACAAGGCGAACGCCAACTGGGGCTACTCGTGGATCCCGGTCGTCGGCCCGCTCATCGGTGGCGCTCTCGCCGCGCTCGTCTACCTCCTCGTGCACAACCTGACCTGATCGCCTCCCCCCACGGAATTCCTGGAGCACAGATGACTTCGTACGTAGCCGCGATCGACCAGGGCACCACCTCGACGCGGTGCATGATCTTCAACCACGAAGGCCGGGTCGTCGCCGTCGACCAGAAGGAACACGAGCAGATCTTCCCGAAGGCGGGCTGGGTCGAGCACAACGCCGAGGAGATCTGGGAGAACACCCGCGCGGTCGCCGCGGGCGCGCTCGCCAAGGCCGACCTCCACACCAGCGACATCGTCGCCGTCGGCATCACCAACCAGCGCGAGACCGCGCTGGTCTGGGACAAGTCCACCGGCAAGCCGGTGTACAACGCGATCGTCTGGCAGGACACCCGCACCGACCGGATCGTCACCGAGCTCGGCAACCTCGGCGGCGGCCAGGAGCGCTACCGCGAGAAGGTCGGCCTCCCCCTCGCGACGTACTTCTCCGGGCCGAAGGTCAAGTGGATCCTCGACAACGTCGAAGGCGCGCGCGAGAAGGCCGAGGCCGGCGACCTGGTGTTCGGCAACATGGACACCTGGGTGCTGTGGAACATGACCGGCGGAC
Organism: Amycolatopsis sp. WQ 127309; assembly: GCF_023023025.1. NCBI lineage: Bacteria > Bacillati > Actinomycetota > Actinomycetes > Pseudonocardiales > Pseudonocardiaceae > Amycolatopsis > Amycolatopsis sp. WQ 127309. The sequence goes on along the minus strand of NZ_CP095481.1, from coordinate 3,628,492 downwards.
CGGACGGCGGCGTGCACGTCACCGACCCGACCAACGCCTCCCGCACCATGCTGATGGACCTCGACACGCTGCAGTGGGACCCCGAGATCGCCGCCGAGATGACGATTCCGCTGTCCATGCTGCCGGAGATCCGCTCCTCGTCCGAGGAGTACGGCAAGGTCCGCGAGAAGGGCGCGCTGGCCGGCGTGCCGATCGCGGGCATCCTGGGCGACCAGCAGGCCGCGACGTTCGGCCAGGCCTGCCTCTCGCCCGGCGAAGCCAAGAACACCTACGGCACCGGCAACTTCATGCTGCTCAACACCGGTACCGAAAAGGTGATGTCGCAGAACGGGCTGCTCACCACGGTCTGCTACAAGATCGGCTCGAACGACACCATCTACGCGCTGGAAGGCTCCATCGCCGTCACCGGTTCGCTGGTGCAGTGGCTGCGCGACAACCTCGGCATGATCGGGACCGCGGCCGAGATCGAAGAGCACGCGCGCAGCGTCGAGGACAACGGCGGCGCGTACTTCGTCCCGGCGTTCTCGGGTCTGTTCGCTCCTTACTGGCGATCCGACGCTCGCGGTGCGATCGTCGGGCTCACCCGGTTCGTCAACAAGGGACACCTGGCCCGCGCGGTGCTGGAGGCGACCGCCTTCCAGTCGCGTGAGGTGATCGACGCGATGAACGCCGACTCCGGTGTCCCGCTGAAGTCGCTCAAGGTGGACGGCGGCATGGTCGTCAACGAGCTGCTCATGCAGTTCCAGGCCGACATCCTCGGCGTGCCGGTGATCCGCCCGGTGGTCAACGAGACCACCGCGCTGGGTGCCGCCTACGCCGCCGGGCTGGCGGTCGGGTTCTGGAAGTCCGAAGACGACATCCGCACCAACTGGGCCCAGGACAAGCAGTGGGACCCGTCGATGGACGACGCCCGCCGCGAATCCGAGTACCGCAACTGGAAGAAGGCCGTCACCAAGACCTTCGACTGGGTCGACGACGAGGACTGACCGTCAGGGCCGGGGGCGCTGCGCACAGCGCCCTCGGTCAGTCGTCCCAGCCCCGCGGTTTGCCGGATTGCTCCGTCGGCGCGATGACGAAGAACGGCACGCCCTGGTCGTCGGCGAGCAGCACGTGCCTGCCCTCCGGCGAGTCGACCGGCTCGCCCAGGACCCGGCCCCCGAGTTCGACCGCCTTCGCCGCGCTCGCGTCCGCGTCCGCCACCCAGAAGTACACCCGCCAGTTCGACGGCACCTCCACGGCCGACACGCCGATTCCCCCGACGGGCCGCCCGCTCGCCAGCAGTGCCTTGTACGTCGAGCCGCCACTGGTCTCGTCTTCGAAGGCGTAGCCGAACACCTGCGCGTAGAACGCTTCGGCCGCCGGGTAGTCCTGGCTCATGCACTCGTTCCAGGCCAGTGCGCCCGGCCCCGCCATGACCTGCGTGCCCTGGTGCTCACCGGGCTCCCAGAGGCCGAACGCCGCACCGCCCGGATCGACCGCGACGGCCATCCGGCCCTCTTTCGCGACCTCCATCACCGGCACCACGAGCTGCCCGCCCGCCTCGGTGATCGCCGCCGCCGTCTTGTCCACATCGGACACCGAGAGGTACGTCGTCCAGACCGCCGGCATCTCCTGGTCCGGCGGCGTCTGCCCGATCCCGGCAACGGGACGCCCGCCCAGCGTCGCCATGCCGTAGAAGCCGGTCTCCTCACTGCCCGCCCGCACGTCCCAGCCGAGCAGGCCGCTGTAGAAGGCGATCGCCTTCGCCTGGTCGGGCACCATCAGGTCCACCCAGCTGGGTGTCCCGTCCGGCCACGGCTCGTCGCGGAACAACATGTCGGCTCCCTACCCTCGTCAGCGCCGCCTTGGTGACGGCCGACACAGTGAAGCACCGGGGTCCGACAAAAACGGAAAATCAGCTCTGGACCAGGCGTGCGTAGACGACGATGTTGTCCACGTAGTTGTGCGCGCTCCGGTCGAAGACGCCGCCGCAGGTGATCAACCGCAGCTCGGGGCCGGCCGTGTCGTCGTACACGCCTTCGGCTTCGAAGTCCTTTTTGGGCACCTGGTGGACTTTCGTCACCTCGAAGAGCGCCGTCGTGCCGTCCTTGCGGGCGACCGAAACCCGGTCGCCGGCGGCCAGCTCCTTGAGACGGAAGAAGATCCCCTTCTGGTGGTTGCCGTCGACGTGCCCGAGGACGACGGCCGGGCCGACCTCGCCGGGCGTCGGCGCGTAGGTGTACCAACCGGCCTGCAACGGCGTCGTCACCGGCGGGACCTGGATGGTGTCGTCCGGGTTGAGGCCGAGCGGGACCAGCGACGAGTGCGCGCCGATCTTCGGGATGTCGATCGAGACGGGCTCGGACTTGGGCAGCGCCGCGACGGCGTCCTGCGCGGCACTCGTCGGCTGTGGCTGGATCGCGACCGGGTGGGGGTCCGGTGGCTGCGCCGTCGACGGCGACGGCCCACCACCCAGCGTCAGCGCCAGCACCGCCAGTGCGGCCAGCAGCGCGACGACGAGCGCGATCAGGTAGCCCCGTCTGTTCTTGATCCTCGTGGTCATGTCTCCCCCGTGACTGGCGCCTGCGGTTCACACGTCCGGGTGGCCCGTTCGGTTGGGTCCCGACGGTACCTCCGCGGGCGGGCCGCCCCGGAACCCCCGTTCCGGAGCGGCCCTGGAGCATCAGCGGCGTCGTGCCCGTCGGGCCACCACGAGACCGCTGCCTCCGACCGCGAGCACTCCCATGGCGGCCGCGGCCGCGAGGGGTGCGCCGGAACCGTCCGCCGGACCGTCCGTGCCGCCGGTCTGCGGGGCGCCCGCGGGCACCTTGGCGACCTGCTTCGGAGCCGGACCCTTGGCCGGGAGCACCTGGAAGTACGCCGTCGAGGCCTCGATGCCGCAGTGCAGCGTGACGGCGTACCTGCCCGGCTTGACGTTCGCGACGGTGCCGGACTCGAGACCGGGGGTGTCGGCGACGACCGCGGCCGAGCGGATGCTGACCTTCTCGCCCGGCCAGGCCGAGCAGCCGAAGTCGAAGTTCACCCGCGCCCCGGGCAGCCCCTTGCCCGGCGACAGGGACAGCTGCTTCTTGACCCGGGTCATCGGGCCGTCCGGGTACTCCGGCACGGTCGGCCGCGCCGAGGGCGACGGCGAAGCCGAGGTGGCCGGCGCGGACGGCGCGGCGGTCGGTGCGGCCGCGAGCGCGGCGGTCGGCGCGAGAACCAGGAAAGCCGCGGCGACGCCCGCCACGGCAATGGTGTTCTTCATTCTTTCTCCCCTGTGGATTACACTCGGAAACAATGGGAAACGGATGCCGTTCGCAGTTCCCCCTGCATCGGCCTCATCCGTTCACCTACGCACCAAAAGACGTCTCCACCTGCGATCGGTTGCGCCCAAAGGTCACAAAAAGGTCGCGAAACCGACGGCGGGAAACTCATGAAAAACCACCCCGGAGCGCGGCTCCGAGGTGGTGCTTTCGAGCTTGGAAATCAGCCGGCCATGCTGCCGTCGCCCGCTTTCGCCGCACCGGACGGCACCTTCGCGACCTGAGCCGCGGGAACCGAGAACTGCGTGCTGTAGGACTTGTCGCCGCACGTCACGGTCAGCGGGTACGTCCCGGCCGCGGTGCCCGGCTTCAAGGTGGCGTCGGCGCTGATGTTCGCGTCGGCGCCCATGAACGGGCCCGGGGTGTAGTTGGCGAACGTCAACGCGGGCGAGGAGAACGCCGGCGCCGCGCCTTCGCACTTGGCCAGCGCGACGTTCGGCGCGTCCCGGACGTACTTGTCCACGAGCGACTGGTTGATCGCGGTGTTGACGTTGAGCTGGACGCTGCCGGCGCTCGGCGCCGGCGCGGGGGCCGGACCGGTGCTCTGCGCTGTCGCCGGCGCCGCCAGCGTCGTCGCCCCGATCACCGCTGCCGCAACAAAAACCAACGTCTTGCGCACCTTCGCACCCTTCGCGTCCTTCAGCCTTACAACCGACAAGACGCGACGGGCGCGAAGGGGTTGCGTCGTGGATCAGTCGAGATCGTCGTGGCGCATCAACTGGCGCCCGGCCTCGGTGATCGAGCCCGACAGCGACGGGTACACCGAAAATGTCAGTGCCAGGTGGTCCACTGTGAGCTGGTTCTGGACGGCGAGCGCGATGGGAAGGATGAGCTCGCTCGCCTGCGGCGCCACGACGACACCACCGACGACCACGCCGGTGGCGGGGCGGCAGAACAGCTTCACGAAGCCTCGGCGGAGGCCCTCCATCTTCGCGCGCGCGTTGGTGGCCAGGGGCAGCATGATGGTGCGCGCGGGCACCTCGCCGGAGTCGATCGCGTGCTGGCTGATGCCGACGGTCGCGATCTCCGGGTGGGTGAAGACGTTGGCGGCGACGGTCTTGAGCTTGATCGGCGCGACGCCCTCGCCCAGCGCGTGCCACATCGCGATGCGGCCCTGCATGCTCGCCACCGAGGCGAGCATGAGCACGCCGGTGCAGTCGCCGGCGGCGTAGATCCCGGGAACGGAGGTGCGCGAAACGCGGTCGACGGTGATGAACCCGCCGGGGCCGGGTGAGATGCCGACCTTGTCGAGGCCGAGGTCGGCGGTGTTCGGGACCGAGCCGACGGTCATCAGCGCGTGGCTGGCTTCGATCACGCGGCCGTCGGCGAGGTGGATCTCGACGCCCTTGTCGGTGCGCTCGACGCGGTCGGCGCGCGCCTGCTTCGCGACGGTCGTCCCGCGCTGCGAGAAGACCTCCTCGAGCACGGCGGCGGCGTCGGCGTCCTCGTGCGGCAGCACGCGGTCGCGGCTGGAGACGACGGTGACCTTGACGCCCATCTCGGTGTAGGCGGACGCGAACTCGGCGCCGGTGACGCCGGAGCCGATCACGGCGAGGTGCTCCGGCAGCTCCTGGAGCTCGTAGAGCTGGCGCCAGTCGAGGATGCGCTCGCCGTCCGGCACCGCGCCGGGCAGCACGCGCGGGGTGGCGCCGGTGGCGATCAGGACGACGTCGGCCGGGAGCTTCTCGGTCTCGCCGTCCTGCTTGGTGACGGAGACCTTGTGCGTGGCGAGGCCGGGCTCTTCGTCGCAGAAGCGGGCTTCGCCGATGATCACGCGGACGCCCTCGCGCTGGACGCGCGCGCGGATGTCGGCGGACTGCGCCAGCGCGAGGCCCTTGACGCGGCCGTGGACGGTCGGCAGGTCGATGCTCGTGTCGGCCATGTCGGTGTTGATGCCGAGCTCGCCGAGGTCGTGCATCTTCGCCAGCGCGCCCGAGCTCGCGATGAACGTCTTCGAGGGGACGCAGTCGTAGAGGACACAGGCGCCGCCCAGGCCGTCGCGCTCGACGATCGTGACGTCGGCGCCGTGCTGGGCTGCGACCAGCGCGGCTTCGTAGCCGGCCGGGCCCCCGCCCATGATCACGATCCTGGTCACCTGGGTCCTCCTCGAAGTGCGTGATAACGGTGGTCTCACCGTACGCGGCGAAGGTGGCCGGACACTGAAGTGGGCGAACACGCCGAGTGCGTCCACTCGGGTGAGCTGTGGGTCGCTACGCTGTCGGCGTGCCGTTGTATGCCGCTTACGGATCCAACATGGAGCCCGCCCAGATGCTGGAGCGCGCGCCGCACTCACCGATGGCCGGCTCCGGCTGGCTGGAGGGGTGGCGCCTGACCTTCGGCGGCGAGGACCTCGGCTGGGAAGGGGCCCTGGCCACGATCGTCGAAGACGCGGGTTCCCGCGTCTTCGTCGTCCTCTACGACGTCACGTCCCTGGACGAGACGGGCCTCGACCGCTGGGAAGGCGGCGAGCTGGGGATGCACAGCAAAATCCGCCTGAGAGTCCAGACGATGGACGGCTCGGTCCTGGCCTGGCTCTACGTCCTGGACGCCTACGAAGGCGGCCTGCCCTCGGCCCGCTACCTGGGCGTCCTGGCGGACGCCGCGGAAGCGGCCGGAGCCCCCGCCGACTACGTCGACGACCTCCGAACCCGCCCCTGCTCCGGCATCACCGGCTAACGGCTCCAATCACGCGAGTCACGTCCCCAGTCACGCGAGTCACGGCTCCAATCACGCGAGTCACGTCCCCAGTCACGCGGGTCACGGCCTCGATCACGCGAGTCGCGGGCTTGGATCACGCGGGTCGCGCGGCTCGTCGGGTGAACTGCGCCCGCAGTTCGGCGAGCACCCGGCTCGGATCGCGCAGATCGGCCGCCGTGGCCCGGATCGTGACCCACCCTCGACCGGCCAGCCTGCCGTCTCGCTCGGCGTCGCGTTCCTGCCGCTCCTCGTGTGCGGCGAACCCGTCGTACTCGAGCGCGATCCGCACTTCGGGCCAGGCGATGTCGAGGACGTAGAACGTGCGCCCGTCGATGGTCGCGACCTCGTACTGGGCCTCCGGGGCCGGGAACCCGGCCTCGACCACGATCAGTCGCAGGATGCTCTCCGGCGGCGATTCGGCCTTCCCCGTGGCGAGGGCCAGCAGCATCTGCGCCCTGTGGATACCTCGCCTGCTCCGACGGTCCAGAACACGGTCACGGACGTTCTCGCGCAGCCGTCGGCAGTGGTCCGGGGCGAGCCCGTGCATCGCCTCGTCCAGGGCGGCGAAGGCCGTTCGCTTGTCCCCGTCGCAGAGGAAATCCGCCAAGGCGAGATCGACTGAAAACATCGCCAGCCCGTCGAGTTCGATCACGTCGGACGGCAGAAATTCGGCCCGATGGATGACCAGGCCGGCCCTGGACTCCACCCGTCGGGAGTAAGGCACCGTGAGGTGTACGGCAGGGTCGTGCGCGGCCGAAATCCCATGCAGGGCAAGGGATGTGGCTCCCGACAGAGCGGCAGGTGGACCTACGGCGATCAGCGCGGCCTGCGCCCGTGTCGCCAGATTGAGCGCATCGGCCGCGTGAATGACCACGCCTCGCCAGGGTTGCGCGAGCACGCCGGTCGCGAGCCCTTCGAGTACCGCTCTTCGCCCCAGAACTTCGTCAGCCTCGCGACGCGAGACTGCGCCGTGGCGTCCTCCCCAAGTGATCACAGAATCGAGAATGAGGCCCTTCGATGATCAAGGGAAGGGCCTCATTCTCGACCTGTGGACAACTCGCACAGCCTGTGGATAACTCTGGGTACAGCGTTAGCCCGATCTCGCGTGACTGAAGACGTGACCCACGTGATTGGAGACGGAACTCGCGTGATTGGAGACGGAACTCGTCAGGCGAGGGTGGCTAGGGCTGTGTGGACCAGGGTTCGGACTCCGCAGGCCAGGGCCCGCTCGTCGAGGATGAAGGTCGGGCGGTGGATGTCCGATTGCGGGGCCGGGTCGCCTGGCCAGACGCCCAGGCGGGCGAAGGCTCCCTGGACGTGCTCCAGGTACCAGCCGAAGTCTTCGCCGCCGGAGGACTGCTCGGTGCCGGCCACCGCTTCTTCGCCCAGGGCCGCCTCGACGCCCGCGCGCATCAGGGCCGTGGAGTCCGCGTCGGAGACGACCGGGGGGACGCCTCGGCGGTAGTCCAACTGGAAGCCGACGCCCGTGGGGGCCAGCAGGGACTCCACCGACGACGCCACCAGGGGCTCCAGCGCCGTCCAGACCTCGTGGTCGGCCGTGCGCAGGGTGCCGCGCAGGACGCCGTCCTGGGGGACGGCGTTGGCCGCCTGGCCCGCGTGGACCGCACCCCAGACCAGCACCGTGCCGGACCGGGGGTCGACGCGGCGGGACAGCACCGACGGCAGTGACGTGATCACCGTGCCGAGCGCGTGCACCAGGTCGGCCGTCAGGTGTGGGCGGGACGTGTGCCCGCCCGGCGACGTCAGGCGCAGCTCGATCAGGTCCGCGGCCGACGTCAGGGCGCCGACGCGCATGCCGACCTTGCCGACCTCGAGCCGCGGGTCGACGTGCAGTCCGTAGATCCGGTCGACGCCCTCCAGCGCGCCCGCCGCGATCATGTCCAGCGCGCCGCCGGGCATGACCTCCTCGGCGGCCTGGAAGATCAGCCGCACCTTGCCGGGCAGCTCCGGCGCGCCGGCCAGGGCCCGGGCCGCGCCGAGCAGGATCGACGTGTGGGCGTCGTGGCCGCACATGTGCGCCGCACCCTCCACAGTCGACGCGTAGGGCAGCCCCGTCGCCTCCGTGAGCGGCAGCGCGTCCATGTCCGCACGCAGCGCGACGCACCGCTCGCCGCGGCCGATGTCGCAGACGACACCGGTGCCGCCGGGGAGCACCCACGGCTTGAGGCCGACGGCACGCAGCAGCGTGACGACCAGCTCCGTGGTCGCGAACTCGTGCCGCGACAGCTCCGGGTGCGCGTGGATGTGCCTGCGCCACGCGAGCACGTCGGTCGCGTTGGCGCGAAGCCAGTCGTCAAGCCAGAACGGGCCACGGCCCGCACCAAGGTCCTCCACGGGAGCCATGGTTACGCCGGCTTCGGAAATGAGCGCCTCCGGCCCCTCGATAGGGGTGATGATGCGCCCGTGGGGGTCGCCTGGAACGTCCGGTCGTGAGTCGAGCACCGTCACGCCGCACCTCCTCCCGCAACACGGGTAACCCGCGCAGCGGCTGGGGTCACGCAACGTGCCGATCGTTCTTTCGTACGCATTTGCAGACGATCGTGCACCATGCAGGAGGCAAGCCGCGCCTCGAAACGAGGCGTCCTAGACGGCCGGTAGCTGATCTGCGTTGAACGGTGTGCAGTAGTTCGGCCAAGGCGAACGCCGACGGCTGCTCGCCCGTCCGGACGCAGGGTTACGACCCTTTGGCCTTCTTCGACCGGATCCGCCGGCCCCAGACGACGATGCCGAGCAGGACCACCGCGACCAGGCCGGCGATCAGCTTGGTCTTGGTCTTCTCGGCGTTCGCCTTGTCGGTCTGGGCCGGGTCGAGCACCGGTCCGGGCGCCTGGGTCTGCGTGAGCACGGGCGCCGCGCCGGCGTGCGCCACGGTCACCGTGACACCCACCGGCCGCACCGGTGCGGCCTGGGCGGGCGACGCGGTGAACAGCACCGCCCCCAGCAGGCCGGCAACGACCAGAGCACGCAGTATCGCCATGTCATCCCTTCGCCACGACCGGCGGTCAACCGGCATTCTGCCCGCGCGGGACCCGCGGGTCAGCCACCACGTGGTGGACCGAACGCGTCGAGGATCCGCTGTGCACCGAGGGTAGCGGTCAGTTCACCGTCGCGCACCGCCCGTTCGACGTCGGGAACGACCGTTCGCACGTCCGGATGCGCCGCCAGCCGACTCAGCAGATTTTCGCGCACCATCGACCACGTCCAGTCGACCTGCTGCTGCCGGCGCCGGGCGGCCAGCTCGCCGGACGCCGAGAGCGCGGCGCGGTGCTCCTCGATCGCGCCCCAGACCTCGTCGAGCCGCAGGTTGTGCAGGCCGCTGCAGGTCAGCACGGGTGGCGTCCACGCCGCGTCGGGCCCGTAGATCATCCGCAACGCGCCGGCCAGCTCCCGCGCGGCGCGGCGCGCGTCCTTCTCGTGGTCGCCGTCGGCCTTGTTGACGGCGATGACGTCGGCGAGCTCCAGGACGCCCTTCTTGATGCCCTGCAGCTGGTCGCCGGTGCGCGCGAGCGTCAAGAACATGAAGCAGTCGACCATGTTCGCGACGGCCACTTCGGACTGTCCCACCCCGACGGTCTCGACCAGGACGGTGTCGTAGCCGGCCGCTTCCATCAGCACGATCGTCTCGCGGGTGGCGCGGGCGACGCCGCCCAGCGTCCCCGACGTCGGCGACGGGCGGATGAACGCCCGCTCGTCGACGGCCAGGCGCGCCATTCGGGTCTTGTCGCCGAGGATCGACCCGCCGGTGCGCGTCGACGACGGGTCGACGGCCAGTACGGCCACGCGATGCCCGGCCGCGGTCAGATCCGTGCCCAGCTGGTCGATGAATGTCGACTTGCCGACACCGGGGACGCCGGTGATGCCGACGCGCCGGGCGCCACCCGCCGAAGGCAGCAGCTCGACGAGCAGCTCCTGCGCCTGCGCGCGGTGGTCCTCGCGCTGGGACTCGACCAGCGTGATCGCCTTCGACAGCGTGCCGCGGTCACCCGCCAGCACGCCCTTCGCGTACGCGGGGACGTCGATCTTGCGCGGCAACGCTCAGGACTCCTGCGCCGCGAGCTGGCCTAGCAGGTCGATGGCCGCGTCCGCGAGCACCGTGCCCGGCCCGAAGATCGCCGCCGCCCCGGCTTCGCGCAGCGCCGGGTAGTCCTGCGGCGGGATCACGCCGCCGACCACGACCATGATGTCCGCGCGGCCCAGCTCGGCGAGCTCGTGGCGCAGCGCGGGCACCAGCGAGAGGTGCCCGGCGGCCAGCGAGGACACGCCGACGACGTGGACGTCCGCCTCGATCGCCTGACGGGCGACCTCGGCCGGGGTGGAGAACAGCGGGCCGACGTCGACGTCGAAGCCGATGTCGGCGAAGCCGGTGGCGATCACCTTCTGGCCGCGGTCGTGGCCGTCCTGGCCCATCTTCGCGACGAGGATCCGCGGCCGGCGGCCCTCCTCCTCGGCGAACTCCTCGACCAGCGAGCGGGCCTTCTCGACGTTCTGCGACTTCCCCACCTCCTCGCGGTACACCCCCGAGATCGTGCGGATCTGGCCGGAGTGCCGGCCCCACAGCTTCTCCAGCGCGTCCGAGATCTCGCCGACGGTCGCCTTCGCCCGGGCCGCGTTGATGCCCAGTTCCAGCAGGTTGCCGCCGTTTCCGGCGCCTTCGGTGAGGCGCCGCAACGCGTCCTCGGTGGCCTGGCCGTCCCGTTCTTCACGCAGCCGCCGCAGCTTCTCCAGCTGCTGCGTCCGGACGCCGGCGTTGTCGACCTTCAGGACTTCGATGTCTTCATCGCTGGTGACCTGGTACTTGTTGACGCCGATCACCGGCTGCCGGCCCGAGTCGATCCGGGCCTGGGTACGAGCCGCGGCCTCCTCGATGCGCAGCTTCGGGATGCCCGCGTCGATCGCCTTGGCCATGCCGCCGGCCTGCTCGACCTCGCTGATGTGACCCCACGCCTTGCGCGCGAGGTCGTAGGTCAGCTTCTCGACGAAGGCGCTGCCGCCCCACGGGTCGATCACCCGCGTGGTGCCGGATTCCTGCTGCAGCAGCAGCTGCGTGTTGCGGGCGATGCGCGCGGAGAAGTCGGTCGGCAGCGCGAGCGCCTCGTCCAACGCGTTGGTGTGCAACGACTGCGTGTGCCCCTGGGTCGCGGCCATCGCCTCGACGCAGGTGCGCACGACGTTGTTGTAGACGTCCTGCGCGGTCAGCGACCAGCCCGACGTCTGCGAGTGCGTCCGCAGCGAGAGCGACTTCTGCGACTTGGGGTCGAAGCCCTTCACCAGCTTCGCCCAGATCAGCCGGGCCGCGCGCAGTTTCGCGACCTCCATGAAGAAGTTCATCCCGATCGCCCAGAAGAACGACAGGCGCGGCGCGAACTTGTCGACGTCCAGCCCGGCTTCGGTGCCCGCGCGGATGTACTCGACGCCGTCCGCGAGGGTGTAGGCCAGCTCGAGGTCGGCGGTCGCGCCGGCTTCCTGCATGTGGTAGCCGGAGATGGAGATCGAGTTGTACTTCGGCATGTGCTGCGAGGTGTAGGAGAAGATGTCGGAGATGACCCGCATCGACGGCTGCGGCGGGTAGATGTAGGTGTTGCGGACCATGAACTCCTTGAGGATGTCGTTCTGGATGGTCCCCGCGAGCTGCTCCGGCTTCACCCCCTGCTCCTCGGCCGCGACGACGTAGAGCGCGAGCACCGGCAGCACCGCGCCGTTCATCGTCATCGACACGGACATCTTGTCGAGCGGGATGCCGTCGAAGAGCTGGCGCATGTCGTAGATGGAGTCGATCGCGACGCCCGCCATGCCGACGTCGCCGGAGACGCGCGGGTGGTCGGAGTCGTAGCCGCGGTGGGTGGCCAGGTCGAAGGCGACCGACAGGCCCTTCTGCCCGGCCGCGAGGTTGCGGCGGTAGAAGGCGTTCGACTCCTCGGCGGTGGAGAACCCGGCGTACTGGCGGATGGTCCAGGGCTGGTTGACGTACATCGTCGGGTACGGCCCGCGCAGGTAGGGCGCGATGCCGGGGTACGTGCCGAGGAAGTCCACATCGGACAGGTCGGCCGCGGTGTAGACCGGTTTGACGCCGATGCCCTCGGGCGTCTCCCAGGCCAGCGCGTCCGGGCCCTTGCCGGTGGCGTCCTGCACGGCCTTGGCCCAGGCCTCGCGGTCGCCCGGCTCGGGCGTGCCGAGGTCGACGTCGGCGAAGTTCGGGATCGTCATCGCGCAACTCCCAGCTGAGTGTGCAGACCGGTGAGGACTTCCAGGGCGTCACAGCCGGCGAAGACGTTGCCGTCAACACCGTCGTAAGAACCCTTGCCCGCCAGTAGTACGTGTTCGGCGCCCAACGATGCCGCGACTTCGGCGGCCTGGGCCGTGTAGGCGTCGTCGGTGCCGCAGACGCAGGCGATCTTGGCGCCGGACGCGCGGAACGCGCCGGGCAGGTCGTCGGTCGCGCCCGGGTTGACCACCTCGAGCCCGCCCGCCTGGAACAGGTTGGCGGCGAACCCGGCCCGCGTGGTGTGCGCGGCGACCGGGCCGAGCGTGGCCAGGAAGACCTTCGGCCGCTCGCCGTGCTCGGCGAGGTACGCGTCGGACGCGTCGCGCAGCGCCTCGAAGCCCTCGGCGTACCGGTGCCGCGGCAACCCACCGTCCACAGGGGACTCCAGCGACTCCCGCTTCACGGGCTTTTCGGTCAGGTTCGGGAACTCGCTGACGCCGGTGAGCGGGTCGCGCCGGGTGGCGAGCCGCTTCGCGCGCTTGTCCCACGTCTCGGCGAGGCGGCCGGCGAGCGCGCCGGACGCCAGCTCCGCGACCAGGCCTCCCGCGGCTTCGATCGCGGTGAACTCGGCCCACGCGACGCGGGCGAGGTCTTCGGTGAGCTTCTCGACGTACCAGGAGCCGCCCGCCGGGTCGACCACGCCGGCCAGCTTGGACTCCTCCAGCAGCACCGCGTGCGTGTTGCGGGCGATCCGCGCGGAGAACGCGTCGGGCCGGCCGATCGCGGCGTCGAACGGCAGGACGGTGACCGCGGCCGCGCCGCCGACGCCCGCGCCGAAGCAGGCGACGGTCGTGCGCAGCATGTTCACCCACGGATCACGCTGGGTCAGCATCGCCGGCGACGTCACGGCGTGCTGGCGCATCGGCGACGAGAAGCCGCACACCTCGGCGACGCGCGCCCAGAGGCGGCGGGCCGCGCGCAGCTTGGCGATGGTCGAGAACTGGTCGGCGGTCGCGGCGATCCGGAACTCCAGCTGCCCGGCCGCGGCTTCGACGTCGAGACCCGCGTCCGTCAACGAACGCAGGTAGGTGACGCCGGCGGCGACCAGCGCGCCCAGCTCCTGCACGTCCGACCCGCCCGCCTCGTGGAACGGCAGGCCGTCGGCGACGATCGTGCGCACCTTCGGGTACTTCCCGGCGACACGCGCGGCCAGCGCGGCGGCCGGTTCCAGCGCGACGTCGGCGCCGGTCCGGGCCGCGAGCCCGATCGGGTCGGCGCCCAGCACCGCGGTGGCTTCGCTCGCCGGGATCTCACGCTCGTCGAAGATCTCGAACAACGCGGCCGCGGCGGCTTCGTACCCGGCGCCCGCGTCGAGGACCACCGGCGCCAGGTCGACGTAGACGTCGTTCAGCGCGTCGGCCATGGCCGCGGGCGGCACGGTCAGCCAGATCGACGTGACGCCGCCTTCGAGGTCCGCGAGGATCGCCTTGTTGACGGCCTTGGGATCGGTGCCGGCGAACCGGGCCCGGACGTCCCAGCCCGTGCTGACCTGCCCTTCCGGGCTCGCCCCGCGCACGAACGGCGACAGGCCGGGGAAGCCGGCGTCGCCCGGCACGTCGGCCGCGGTGTAGAGCGGCTGGATCTCGATGCCGTCGTAGGTCCGGGTGACGAGCTTGCTCTCCGGGGCGCCTGTGAAGTCCTCCGGCAGCCTGCCGCTCTTGCGCAGCACGCCCGCCACGAGCTCCTGCCACTGCTCGCGCGTCGCCTGCGGAAACTCGGCCGCCAAGTCGAGTTCGGAGATCGGCGCTGACTCCGGACCGGCCAGTTCAGTCATACCCAGTGATGGTAGAGGCACTCGACACGGAGAGCCTGTGAGTCTGGTCGCCCCGTGGGGGTGGTAGGGGTCGGAGCGGGGTACGACACAATTGGCCCGTGCCCCCCTCCAGCGAAGAGACACGACTGGTCGCCGGTCGCTACCGGCTGCGCTCGGTGCTGGGCTCGGGGTCCATGGGCACCGTGTGGTCGGCCTACGACGAGTTCCTGCACCGCCAGGTCGCCGTCAAGGAGATGAAGGTGCCGCCGGGCATCCCGTCGTCGCAGGCGGACGAGCTGCGGGAACGCACGCTGCGCGAGGCCCGCGCGATCGCCGTGCTGTCCCACCCGAACGTGATCATCCTGCACGACGTCGCCCGCGAGAACGATCAGCCGTTCGTGGTGATGGAGCTGCTGCCCTCGCGCAGCCTGGCGCACATCCTGCGCGACCACGGGCCGCTGACCTTCGAGCAGGCCGCCGCGATGGGCATCGCGGTCGCCTCCGCGCTGGAGGCCGCGCACGCCGCCGGCATCACCCACCGCGACGTCAAGCCGGGCAACGTCCTGGTGGCCAGCGACGGCCGGATCAAGCTGACCGACTTCGGCATCGCCCGCAACGTCTCCGAAGCGACCATGACGCGCACCGGGATCATGCTCGGCTCCCCCGCCTACATCGCGCCGGAGGTCGCCTCCGGCGGCGCCGTCACCCCCGCCGCGGACCTGTGGGGCCTGGGCGCGACGCTGTTCGCCGCGGTCGAGGGCGCGCCGCCGTACGACGCCGACGGCGACCCGCTGGAGACCGTCGGCAAGGTCGTCAACGGGAAGGTGCCCAAGCCGAAGGCCGGGCCGCTGGCCGACGTCATCTCGGCGCTGATGAAGAAGGAGCCGAACAAGCGGATCACGCTGCGCGACGTCCGGCACCGGCTGTACCCGCTGCAGACGAAGACCGCGCTCGACCTGTTCGGGCCCGAGCTGTTCCGCACGCCGGACGGCAAGAAGACGTCCGCCCAGCCGGACGCCACCGACACGCAGGTGATCAAGACCGTCCTGCCGGAGAAGGTGGAGAAGCAGGCCGAGAAGAGCGCCGAGCTGGCGTCGGACCCGGGCCCGCTGCCGTTCCTGAAGCCGCCACCCGCCGCGCCGGCCCCAGCACCGCCGGCCGCCACGGTGTTCGTCCCGCCGCCGCCCCTGCCGCGCTCGGGACGGCGGACCGGCAAGGCCACCGCCGTGCTCATCGGCGTGGCGATCCTGCTCTTCCTGGTCGCCGCCGGCGGCGGGTTCGCACTGGCCAGGACGGTCGGCGGCGAGTCGCTGCTGCCGCCGGCCGCCGAGCCGCGGCCGCCGGCCAACGGGCCCACCGAGGTGCCGCCGCCCGAGCTGGTGCGCCAGTCCGGCGACGCGAACGTGGCGACCGGGGTGAAGGGCGGCGAGTTCGGTCTCGGCGTGCCGAAGGGCTGGCAGAAGTTCGTCGCCCCGCACGACACCCGGTTCGGGCTGAGCACGGTCGTCCAGTACGTCTCGGACGACGGCCGCCGCGCGATCCGGCTCGAACGGCTGACGAACTACTTCGGCGACTACCCCGGCGACCAGCCCTACATCGACCAGCTGAAGCAGCTCTACCCGTCCGACGGGTTCCAGCTCTTCCCGCCGCAGCCCCTGGCCAACGGGACCACGCTGACCTTCCGCACGACCGACAGCGGCGCCTCGAGCAGCGTCACCCGCGTGACGTTCATGAACCTGCTCAAGGCGGGTTCGAGCCTCTGGATCTTCTCGGTCACCGCCCCGACCGAGCAGGAGGACGCGACCCGCAAGGACGTCTTCGAGCCCGTCGCCCAGTCGCTGACCATCTCCGACTGATGACCCGGTACGTCCTCGTCGGCGCCGGCGCGATCGGCAGCGCGCTCGGCGGTCTCCTCGCCCAGCGCGGTAGCTCGGTCCTGCTGGTCGCCCGCGGCGCGCACGCGGCGGCGATGACGACCGGCGGGCTGACGCTGCGGTGCCCGGACGGCACGTCGACGCTCCACGTGCCGGTGGCGACCGGGCCCGACGGCGTGCGGCTGACGGTCGACGACGTCCTGGTGCTGACGACCAAGACGCACCAGGCCGAAGCCGCCGTCGAGCAGTGGGCGGACGTGCCGGTGCACGACCACGCCGGAGCCGTCGCCGGCAGCGCCGCCGAGCTGCTGCCGATCTTCACCGCGCTGAACGGGGTCGCCGGCGAAGAGATCGCGTTGCGCGCCTTCGAGCGGGTCTTCGGCGTGTGCGTGTGGTTCCCGACGGTGCTGACCGAACCCGGCGAGGTCATCGTCCGCACCCGCGCGCCCCGCGGCGTCTTCCACATCGGCCGGTACGGCGCCGGCGACGACGACCTCGGTGCGCTCCCCGCGGACTGGGCCGCGGCCGGCTTCGGCGTCATCCCGGCGGCCGACGTCATGCGGTGGAAGTACCGGAAGCTGCTGTCCAACCTGAGCAACGCGCTGCAGGCGCTGCTCGGCGACACCACGGGCGCGGACGACCTGCGGCGAGCGGCCGAGGACGAGGGCAAAGCCGTCCTCGCGAGCGCCGGGATCGCCTACGCCGGCGACGACGAGGTCGACGCCGACTGGGGTGGCCTGTCGTTCGAGCCGGTGCCCGGTGAGCCCGCTCAGCTGGGCGGGTCGAGCTGGCAGTCGCTGGTCCGCGGCACCGGCACGATCGAAACCGGCTACCTCAACGGCGAGATCGCCCTGCTCGGGCGCCGCACCGGGCAGCCGGCGCCGGTCAACGCCAAGCTCACGGCCCTGGCCCGCCACGCGGCTCGCGCGGGACTGCGGCCGGGCTCGCTGAGCGTCGAAGAGCTTCGGCGGCTCCTGGGCCTCGGTTAGCCGGGAAGGTCGCCGAGGACCTCGCGGGACACCAGTTCCTGGCCGAGGTGGCGCAGGCCCGCGAAGATCCGGTCGCCCAGCACCGTCACCACCAGCCCGGCCTCGATGATCTTGTCGTACGACGTCAGGCCCGTCACCGTGTCGACGTCCAGCTCCGCGACGCGGATCGCCAGGTGCGCGTACTCCTCGAGGTGCTCCGCCAGCTTGTCGTGGCCCAGCTCCTTGGCCGTGGCCAGCGCCGCGACGAGGTTCTCGACCGCGACGTGCTCGCGCTTCAGCTCGCCCCAGCCGTTGCGGCGGACGATCCCGTCGAGCAGCTCCCACGCCCAGTCGGCGGCCTCGTCGGACACCTGCGGCGCCGGGCCGGCCAGCTCCTCCTGGACGACGCCCATCGTGCGGTGCGGGGTCTTGTCGCCGTCGATCGCTTCGAGCACGGTGCCGACCGAAGCCAGCGACAGCCCGCCGACCTCGGTGAGGGCCTTGATCAGCCGCAACCGCTGGACGTGCGTCGCCGAGTACCGCGCCTGGTTGGGGCTGGTGCGCTCGCCCGGCGGCAGCAGGCCTTCGCGCAGGTAGTACTTGACGGTCGCGACCGGCACCCCCGACCCGGCGCTCAGTTCGGCCATCCGCATGCGTTTCCGCTCCGATCCCAGGGTGGGTCTCCGGGGCAACCCTGAAGACTTCTCAGCATGGATACCTTAACTTCCCATAACGGAGAGCTTAACTATCCATCCTGGGAGGAACCATGACCATCCTTGCCGATCTCCGGACGAGAACCCGCGGCTGGCACCCACCTTCGCTGTACGCCGCCGCGGCGCTGGCCGGCGTCACCGTGCTGTGCGTCGCCGCGCTGCTGCTCGACCAGCGCACCCTCGAAGGTGCGCCGATCTGGGCGAAGCCGCTCAAGTTCGCGGTGTCCGGCACGCTGTACTTCTTCACCTGGAGCTGGCTCGTCTCGCTGCTGCCGCGCTTCCGCCGCACGGCGAACTGGCTGACCAACGGCCTCGTCGTCCTCTTCGCCGCCGAGTACGTCCTGATGGTGTTCCAGGCGGCCCGGGACCGGGCGAGCCACTTCAACACCGCTACCCCGCTGGACGCGACCATCTGGGACGCCATGGGCAAGCTGATCGTGACGCTCTGGGTGCTCAACCTGGTCCTGACCGTGCTGGTCATGCTCACCAAGCTCGCCGACCGCGGCACCTACTGGGCGGTGCGAGCCGGGACGGTCCTGTCGCTCGCCGGGCTCGCGCTCGGCATGCTGATGACGAGCCCGACCGCGCGTCAGCTCGCGCAGTGGAAAGCCGGCGGCGCGCAGGACGTGGTCGGCGCGCACACCGTCGGCCTCGCCGACGGCGGCCCCGGCCTGCCGATCCTCGGCTGGAGCACGGCCGGCGGCGACCTGCGGATCCCGCACTTCGTCGGGATGCACGCGCTGCAGGCGCTGCCGCTGCTCGCGATCGCACTGCTCGCGCTGACCTCGCGGTTCCCGCGGCTGCGCGACGACGTCGTCCGCGCGCGGCTGGTCCTGATCGGCGCCGCCGGCTACACGGGCCTGATCGGGCTGGTCACCTGGCAGGCGCTGCGGGCGCAGTCGATCGTGCACCCGGACGCCGTGACGCTGGGCGCGGCCGCGACGCTCGCGGCCGCCGTCGGGCTGAGCGCGTGGGCCGTCGTGCGGACCCCTGACCGGGTGGCCGTGTGATGGCCCTGTTCTCCTGGGCGTTCCCGCTCGCGACGCCGTTCTGGGCGCTCATGGTCCTGCTGCCGAAGTGGCGCCGGACGGCCCGGATCATGCGGTCGCCGTGGGTGCCGCTGCTGCCGCTGGTCTGCTACTTCGGGCTCGCGCTGCCGCACTTCGCGGAGTGGGGGCGGGCGATGCTGCGGCCCGACCTCGGCGTGCTGCAGACGCTGCTGGCGACGCCGTGGGGCGCCGGGCTCGTCTGGGCGCACCTCATCGCGTTCGACCTGTTCATCGCGCGGTGGATGTACTTCGAGGCGCGCTCGCTGGACGTCTCGCCGTGGATCGTGAGCCCGATCCTGCTGCTCACGATCTTCCTGTCACCGTTCGGGCTGGTGGCTTTCCTGGTCGTGCGGAGCGTCCGGATACGCTCGCGGGCATGAGCGCACAGGAAGCCGCGGCCGTCATCGCCGACCGCACTGGGGTGGACAAGCACGACATCGCCGTCGTGCTCGGTTCGGGCTGGCGCCCGGCCGCGGACGTCATCGGGGAGGCCGACGCGGAGATCCCGCTGGGCGAGCTGCCCGGGTTCGAGCCGCCGAAGGTGCCCGGGCAGGGCGGGACGGTGCGCTCGGTGCGCGTCGGCGACCGCCGGGCGCTGGTCCTGCTGGGCCGCACGCACTTCTACGAGGGCAAGGGCATCGACCCGGTGGTGCACAACGTGCGCACCGCCGCGGCCGCCGGCGCCCGGACGGTGCTGCTGACCAACGCGGCGGGCGGGCTGCGCCAGGGGTTCCAGGTCGGCCAGCCGGTGCTGATCGCCGACCACCTCAACCTGACGGCCCGCTCCCCGATCGTCGGCGCGAACTTCGTCGACCTGACGGACCTCTACTCGGCGCGGCTGCGTTCCCTGGCCCGCGAGATCGACCCGTCGCTCGAGGAAGGCGTCTACGCGGGCCTCACCGGGCCGCACTTCGAGACGCCGGCGGAGATCCGCATGCTGCGCACGCTGGGCGCGGACCTGGTCGGCATGTCGACGGTCCTGGAGGCCATCGCGGCCCGCGCCGCCGGCGTCGAGGTCTTCGGCCTCTCGCTGGTGACGAACCTGGCCGCGGGCATGACGGGCGAGCCGCTCAACCACGAAGAGGTGCTGGAAGCCGGCCGCGCGGCCGCGACCCGCATGGGCTCCCTCCTGCGCGACCTGGTCGCCCGCGCCTGACCCGCAAGCCGTCACTTTCTCCAGGAAAGATGCGTCGGAGGGCCCTTCAGACGCATCTTTCCCAGAGAAAGCTCGGCTTTGAAACGTTCTAGGCGGCACTTTCCCGATGAAAGTAACCTTTGGTGGGGGTTAGGCGAACGTGGGGAGTTCGGCGGCCACTTCGGCCGGGGACGGCATCGCCGCGACCTCCGCGGCCAGCACGCGGGCCGCGTCGCGGACGGCCGAGTCCGTGAGCAGGTGGCGGGCCTGCTCCGCGACGGCGTCCGGGCTGACCTCGGCGGCGAGCAGGCGGGCGCCGACGCCCGCCGCGAGCACCGCGTCGGCGTTGCTGAACTGGTCGGCGCCCTGCGGGAGCAGCAGCTGCCCGACACCCGCGCCGAACGCGCCGAGCGTCGTGCCGCTGCCGCCGTGGTGCACCACCAGGTCGACGTGCGGCAGCAGCGCCGACTGCGGCACCCACGCCGCGAGCCGCACGTTGGACGGCACTTCGCCCAGCGCCGCCGGGTCGACGGTCGGGCCGGTGGCGACCAGCACGTCGACGTCCAGCCCGGACAGCCCGGCGATCGCCGCGCCGAGGACACCGGCGTGGCCCATCGCGGTGCCGAGCGTCAGGTAGACGAGCGGGCGCCGCTTGTCCAGCACGCCCGCGGGCAGCTCCCCGGGCTCGCTCCAGCCGACCGGCCGCAGCGGCACGCGCCGCGCCCGCGCCCGGAAACCCGGTTCCTGCACCGATTCCGGGCAGATGTCGATGTACGGTCCGCCGAACGAAAGGTCGTCGCCGACGGTGATGCCCAGGCCGGCGGCGTGCGCCCGGATCGCGTCGCGGATGTGCGTGACCATCGGGTCGTCGCTCGACACCCGGCCGAAACCGTGCGCCACCACGGGAATCCCGGCCTGCATCGCGGCGAACGCACCGCCGGAGTTGCCGGCCTCGCTCACGACCAGGTCGGGCCGCGCGTGCTCGAACAGCGGCAGCAGGTCGGCGACGAACCGCTTCGGCATGAGGTCGCCGAAGACCTTCGCGACGATCGGGCCGAGGACCTCCGGCGGGATCTCACCCGGCTGCCGCCGCGGGCCGGGCGGGCCGGACGTGGCGAACGCCTGGCCGAAGGCGTCCTTCATGGCGAGCCCGGCGGCGGCCGTCTCGAGCCCGGCTTTCCGCAGCTGGGGCAGGAAGTCTTCCGAGGTGGCGAACACGACGTCGTGGCCCGCGTCCCGCGCGGCCAGCGCCAGCGGGACGAGCGGGAACGTGTGACCGAAGGACCCCAGTGAGGTGAACAGCAAGCGCACCCGCCCGACCCTAGCCCGTAGGCTGACGCGGTGACTTTGACCTCCACGCTGCGGGACGCCGCGTTCCGCTGGATCGCCGACGATCCGGACGCCGCCTCCCGCGCCGAACTGCAGGAGGTCGTCGCCCGCGCGCTGGGCGGCGACGCCGCGGCCGCCGACGAGGTGGCCGACCGGCTGGCCGGGCCGCTGGAGTTCGGCACGGCCGGGCTGCGCGGGCCGGTGCGCGCCGGGCCCAACGGGATGAACGTGGCCGTCGTCACGCGCACCACCGCGGGAGTCGCGGCCTGGCTGACCGCGCAGGGGCACGCGGGCGCGCTGGTCGTCGTCGGCCGGGACGCCCGCCACGGCTCGGAGGACTTCGCCACGGCCGCCGCGGAGGTGCTGACCGCCGCCGGGTTCACCGTCCAGGCGCTGCCCCGCCCGCTGCCGACGCCGTTGCTCGCCTACGCCGTGAAGCACCTCGGCGCGGTGGCCGGGATCCAGATCACGGCGTCGCACAACCCCCCGGCGGACAACGGGTACAAGCTCTACGACGCCACCGGCGGGCAGATCGTGCCGCCGTCCGACGGCGAGATCGAGCGGGCCATCCAGGCCGCGCCGGGTGCGGTCGACGTGCCGCGCGAGCCGGGCGCCGGGGTCGTCGACCTGCTCGGCGGCTACCTCGACGAGATCGCCGCGCTCCCGCTCGGCGCCGAGCGCGTCGTGCGGGTGGCCGCGACGGCGTTGCACGGCGTCGGTGCCGAGACGCTGCGCGCGGCCTTCGAGCGGGCCGGGTTCACCGACCTGCACCTGGTCGAGGCGCAGTCCGCGCCCGACCCGGACTTCCCGACGGTGTCGTTCCCGAACCCGGAGGAGCCGGGCGCGACCGACCTGCTGCTGGCGCTGGCGGCCGAGGTGGACGCCGACCTGGCCATCGCGCTCGACCCGGACGCCGACCGCTGCGCGCTGGGCGTGCGCGAGCGGGACGGCTCGTGGCGGATGCTGCGCGGCGACGAGACGGGCGTGCTGCTCGGCTCGGCCATCCTGTCCACTGTGGACCGCACGATGATGCCGGATCCCTTGGTGGCCACGACGATCGTCTCGTCGTCGCTGCTGGGCGAGATCGCGAAGGCCGAGGGCGCCCGTTACGCGGAGACGCTCACCGGGTTCAAGTGGCTGGTCCGCGCGGGCGACGACCTCGTCTTCGCCTACGAAGAGGCGCTCGGCCTCTGCGTGAACCCGGGGTTCGTGCGGGACAAGGACGGCATCGCCGCCGCGACGCTGGCGGCCGGGCTGACCGCGCGGCTGCGCGCCGAGGGCCGCACGCCCCTGGACGTGCTGGACGAGCTGGCGCAGCGGCACGGCGTGTACGTCACCGACCAGGTCTCGCTGCGCGTCACGGACCTGTCGGTGCGCGGCCGCCTGATGGGCAAGCTGCGCGAGGCGCCCCCGGCCGAGGTCGGCGGCGTCGCGGTGACGCTGGAGGACCTGCTCCCCGACGCGGACGTCCTGCGCCTCACCGGCGACGGCGTCCGGATCGTGGTGCGCCCGTCCGGCACCGAACCGAAGCTGAAGGCGTACCTGCAGGTCGTCGAGCCGGTGCGCGACTCGCTGGCGGACGCGCGCGCGGCGGCGGGCACCCGGCTGACGGCGTTGCGGACCGACGTGGCGGCGCTGCTGTCCTGATGCCGAAGCTGCTGGTCGTGCACCACACGCCGTCGCCGTCGACCCAGGCGATGTTCGAGGCCGTGCTGGCGGGCGCGGCCCACCCGGACGTCGAGGGGGTCGAGGTGGTCCGCCGCGCGGCGCTGGCGGCCACGGTCTCCGACGTCCTCGACGCGGACGGCTACCTGCTGGGGACGCCGGCGAACCTGGGCAGCATGAGCGGCGCGCTGAAGCACTTCTTCGACACGGTCTACTACCCGTGCCTCGACGAGACGCGGGGCCGGCCGTTCGGGTACTGGATCCACGGGAACAGCGACACGTCGGGGACGGAACGCCAGCTGCTGGCCATCACGACGGGGCTGGCCTGGGCGAAGGCGGCGGACCCGGTGATCGCGACGGGCGAGCCGGACAAGACGGTGCTGGCGGCGTGCGCCGAGCTGGGCGGCACGCTGGCCGCGACGCTCATGCCCTGAGACGTCGCTGCTCTGACTGCCGCTGCTGATTGTCCCGGAGAAAGTAAGAGGCCTGTCACCGGAAGCCCTGGGGGTCGACCTCCGGCAACAGGCCGTGCCAAGGGTTCGCCGTGAGGCGATCGACCTTGGTGCTATGAAGCGTACTACAGACGGCCGATCATGACGAGTCGGAGGCGCGCTTGCCTCTCGCCTTGTGGTTCTGTACACCCCCAGGGTACGGAAGAGCAAGGCGAGAGGCGAAGCAACTGTAAACCACTGCATACGATAGCTGTCAACATGTGCGTACAGTGGTTTCCCGGCTAGAATTTTCACGGTGGAAACTTAGGGGGCGGGGATGGCACAGGAACGCACCTTCGCGGAACGCCTTGCTGCCCTGATCGAGGCGGCCCGCCTCGACGGCCAGGCGCCGCACAGCTACCGCGAGATCTCGGCGGCCGTCGAGCGCGCCGGCGGGCCGGCGATGTCGCCCGCTTACCTCCAGCAGCTCGCGACCGGCAAGCGCGTGAACCCGAAGATCCACTACGTCGAGGCACTGGCCAGACTGTTCGGCGTGCCCGTCACCTACTTCTTCGACGCCGAAGCCACCGGCCCGGCCCCGACCGGCGAGGCCCAGCTGATGGCGATGCGCGCGCAGGAGCTGTCGCCGCAGGGCCGCCGGCAGGTGATGGACCTGCTGGACCTGGTCGAACGCTACGAGCGGGCCGAACGCGACGGCCGAAATCCGGAGGACGCGCCGCGATGAAGGAACGCGAGCTGCGCCGCCGGTGCCGGAAGCTGCTGAAGGACCTCGACATCGGGCCGCCGCTGGACGTCGAGCAGCTGTGCGCGCGGCTGGGTGAGCAGCGGGGCAAGCCGATCCGGCTGATGCCCTACCCGCTGGAGGTCCCCGGGCCGTTCGGCTGCTGGATCGCGACGTCGGCGGCCGACTACATCTTCTACCAGGCCGAAACGACGAAGCCCCACCAAGATCACATCATCCTGCACGAGCTCGGCCACATGCTCGCCGACCACCACCCGCAGGGCGACGCCGAGCCGGCGGACTTCCTGCGCGGCCCGGCTCCGGATCTTGACCCGGATGCAGTACACCGCGCCCTGCGCCGGACGTCCTACGATGACGCCCACGAGTGGGAAGCCGAGACCGTCGCGACCATCATCCTCGAGTGGGCGTCGGTCCTGAACTACACGATCCCGCGGCGCGCTGCGGACCGGGATCTTCGCCGGATCCAGGGGGCGCTCGGCGATCACCAAGGGTGGTTGTGAGCACACTTTTCAGCCCCGTGAACGTTCTCGCGATGGTGCTGTTCGCCGCGGCTTTGGCGTGGCGGATCTACCAGCTGGTCCGGGCGCCGACCCTGCCCAACTGGTCCGTCACCGCGTGCATCGCCGGGTTCGCCGCCGCGTTCCTCCTCCAGCAACAGGTGATCTCGGACGACTTCGACGCCGTCTTCGGCCTCGGCGGCGCGCGGGTGGCGAACAACGCGCTGCTCGCCTGCGCCGTCTGCGCGCTGGTCCTGTTCTTCCTCGGCTCGGCGCTGGGGCCGGTCCGCCGCTACGGGCGCGTGGTCGTCGAGCTGGTGCCGCTGGCCGCGGCGATCGCGCTGATGATCGTCGCGATGGACCTGACGCCGCCGGAACTGCGCGGCGCCGCGCTCGGGCCGGCGACGATCCACGACAGCGGCGTCGCGCTGTTCTACCTGGGCGCCGGGCTGTACCTGATCTACGGCCTGATCGCCTGCACGGCGTGGATCGTGCGCTACCTGCGCGTCGCCGACCGGAACCTGCGGATCGGGCTGCGGATGAGCGCGGTCGGCCTCGCGAGCGCGGCCGTCGGCAGCATCTTTCGTGCGCTGTACATCGTGGTGGCGTGGGCGTTCGGGCCGGTCGTCCGGATCCTGCTGCTGCTCGGGGTGCCGTTCGTGATCATCGGCGGCGCGTTGTTCCTGGCCGGCGTCACCTACCCCGGCGTCCGGGCGCGGCTGTCCGCGATGCGGCGGCGCCGGCGGCACCGGCACGAACACCAGGCCCTCGATCCACTGTGGACGGTCCTGGTCGGCGCGTTCCCCAGCATCGTGCTGCGGACGCCGCCGCGCGAACGGTTCTCGCCGCGCACCGTGCACCGCGTCTACTACCGCCGGGTGATCGAGATCCGCGACGGCCTGGTGCAGCTCTCCCCGTACCTGGACGCGGACTTCGGCGAGGTCGTCGCCACCGACCCGGGCGCCGCGGCGGCCGCGTTGAAGACGGCGTTGCGGCGGCACGCGGCGGGCGAGGAGAGCGACGGCCGCGCCAAGCAGGTGCTGCCCGCGGGAGCCGACGACATCGAATCCGACGTCCGGCCGCTGCTCGCGCTCTCGGCCGCGATGGGCGCGTGACGTGGACACCCTGATCACGGCCGGCCGGGTGCTGCCACGGCCGTCGACGCCGGTTCCGGACGGCGCGATCCTGGTGCGCGACGGCGTCCTCGTGGCGGTGGGTCCGCGAGCGGAGGTCCTGCCGCAGGCCGCGCCCGGCGCTGTTCGGCACGACTTCCCGACCGGCACGGCGCTGGCGGGGTTGTTCAACGCCCACGTGCACCTGGCCTTCGACGCCTCACGCGAGATGCTGGCCCACTTCCTCGCGGGCTCCCCCCTGGAGGACGCTCGCGCGCGGCTGGCGTCGATGCTGCGCAGCGGCGTGACGACGGTCCGGGACCTGGGCGACCGCGGCCACCTGGGCGCGGCGGTGCGGACGTCGCTGGAGGGCGTGGCCGCCCCGCGGCTGCTGGTGTCCGGCCCGCCGATCACGGTGCCGGACGGCCACTGCCACTTCTTCGGCGGCGCCACGACGTCCGACGCGTCGATCCGGTCCCTGATCGACGAGAACGCCGCGGCGGGCGCGGACGTCATCAAGGTGATGGCCACCGGCGGCCAGATCACCGAGGGCGGCGCGGACATGTGGGAGCCGCAGTTCGACGCCCGGCAGCTGGCACTGATCGTCACGCACGCGGCTTCACACGGCTTGCCGGTGGCCGCGCACGCCCACGGCGCCGACACGATCGAGGCGGCGGTCGAGGCCGGCGTGTCGACGATCGAGCACTGCAGTTTCATGACGGGCCCCCGCACGTTCGACCGCCGGGACCCCGTGGCGGCGTCGATGGCCGCTCAGGGGATTTCGGCGTGCTCGACGAGCAGCCGCAACTGGCGGACGATCGTCGAGAAGCTGGGTCCCGAGGTGGCACAAGCGATGTACGGCCGGTTGCCGTGGCTGGAGGAGCACGGGGTCAGGTTGCTGGCCGGTACGGACGCGGGCTTGCCGGGCTCGGTGTTCGACGACCCGGTCGGCGCACTGGAGCTGTACGAGTGGCTCGGCTTCGGCCGCCGCCGGATCCTGGAGATAGCGACGGAGGACAGCGCGGCGGGGCTGGGATTGTCGTCCGTGACCGGACGGCTTGAGGCCGGATTGGCGGCGGACGTGCTGGTGGTCGAGGGCGACCCGCTGGCTTCACTCGCGGCGCTGCGGAACCCGTTGCTGGTACTGGCCCGGGGCCGCGCGGCCGCATAGGTAGGCCGGTCGGTCGGTCGGTCGGTCGGTCGCGAACGGGCCACTCGCGCCCTTATCGGCACGAACGGGCCACTCGCACCAGTTCACCGAGGGCGCGAACGGGCCATTCGCGCCTGTGTTCGCGGCGCGAACGGACTTTTCGCGCCGACGTGCCGGACGCGAACGGACCACTCGCACCCTTATCGGCATCAACGGCCCGCTCGCGCCGGTTCGCCAAACGCGCGAACGGACCCCTTGCGCCCTCCGCGGCACGAACGGGCCACTCGCGCTCCACACGACACGAACAGACCGCTCGCTGGGCACGAAAAGGGCCACTCGCGCCCGTTCCAGCACGAACGGGCCACTCGCGCCGCAGCGCTGAGCGCGCGAACGGACCACCCGCGCCCTCTACGTCACGAACTGGCCGCCCGTACCTCTGCAACACGAGTGGTCCACTCGTGCCGTTCACGGCACTACGGGGTCAACTCGCGCCCCTACGCCACGAACGGGCCACTCACACCGTCTCCGCCGCGAACGGGCCACTCGCGCTCCGCGCGACACGAACAGGCTGCTCCCGCCGCGCTGGGCGCGAACGGACCACTCGCGCGCCTTACGGCGCGAACGGGCCACTCGCGCCGCCCTCATCGCGAACGGGCCACTCGGCCCAGCCTCGACGCCAGCGGGCCACTCGCGCTGTCGCACTGGCGCGCGAACGGACCACTCACGCCCTTACGGCGCGAACGGGCCACTCGCGCAGCCCCCCAACATCACCCACCCGGCTGGAACCGCCCCCAGCCCACGCGCCACCACCGCCACCCACCTCTCCCCTACGGCAAGGTCACCCCCAGCCACTTCCCAATCAGGGACCCCAAGTTCCGTGACACCGTTTTAAAACAGTGTTACCGTAACCCTCACCACCCCACCCCGAATGGAGTCCCGATGCACGGCCCCACCCAGCTCTTCACCGTGATCGCCCTGGTTTCACTGCCCACCGTGATGTACGGCGGCTACGCGCTGATGGGCGTCATGCGCGACCGGAAGCTCACCGAGCACCAGCGGGCGATGTTCCGCGCCGGGCACGCGCACGCCGGCGTTCTGCTGATCCTCGCCCTGGTCGCGTTGCAGATCCTGAGCCGCACCACCTTCTCCGACACCACCCTGTGGATCGGCAGTTTCCTGCTGCTGTTCGGGATCCTGGCGCAGTCCGGCGGGTTCTTCCTGCACCTCCTCCCGAACCGGGGGAAGCTCGGCGGGCGGGTGACGTCCGTCGGTGCTCTGCTGCTCGGTGCGGCGACGCTGCTCACCGCGTACGGGGTCGCATTCCCCTGACAAAACCGGTCGTTAAGCTGGTCACGTGCCTGAATACCTGCCGACCGCGCCCTACAAGGGGACCCGGGACTTCCTGCCCGCCGAGATGTCCGTGCGCACGCAGGTGTTCGGACATCTCTACGACGTCCTCGAGCGCCGCGGCTTCCTCCGCTACGACGGCCCGATCCTCGAATCCGCCGAGATCTACGAACGCAAGTCCGGCCAGGAGCTCGCGGACAAGCAGCTGTACACCCTCACCGACAAGGGCGGCCGACGTCTCGCGCTGCGGCCGGAGATGACGCCGTCGGTGGCGCGGATGATCGCCGGGAGCGCGAAGTCGCTGTCGTTCCCCGTGCGCTGGTACAGCCACCCGAACTGCCACCGGTACGAGGCGCCGCAGCGGGGCCGGGTGCGGGAGCACTGGCAGATCAACGCGGACATCTTCGGCTCGGACAGCGCCAACTGCGAGATCGAGATCTTCGAGCTGGTGCACGACATGATGGCCGCGCTGGGCGCGACGCCGGACATGTTCGTGCTGCGCGTCAACGACCGGAACCTGCTGACGTCGGCGCTGACCGACGTCGCCGGTGTCTCCGAGGACCACCTCTCCCAGGTGTTCGCGCTGGTCGACCGCTGGGAGAAGTACCCCCGCGAGAAGCTGGCGGAGGGCGCCGGCGAGATCGGCCTGTCGGACAAGCAGTTCGACAAGCTGGCCGAGACGCTCGACAAGGGCGAGGCGCTCCTGGAGGAGCTGCCGGCGGCGGTGCGGGAGCAGTCGAACCTGGTGAAGGTGCTCAACAGCAGCGCCGGTTCGCTGGTCAAGTACGAGCCGATCATCGTGCGCGGGCTGGCGTACTACACGTCGACCGTGTTCGAGGTCTTCGACACCGCGCCGGAGAACCGCCGCGCCCTGTTCGGCGGCGGCCGCTACAGCGACCTCGCGTCGATGTTCACCGCGCAGCAGATCCCGGGCATCGGCTTCGGCATGGGTGACGTCACGCTGATCGACTTCCTCGAGACGCACGGCCTCACCCCGGCCCCGCGCAGCGAGGTCGACGTCATGGTCATCCCGGTCACCGAAGACCTCTCGGACGCCGCCCGCACGGTCGCGCAGTCGCTGCGCC
This sequence comes from Amycolatopsis sp. WQ 127309, assembly GCF_023023025.1. Taxonomy (NCBI): domain Bacteria; kingdom Bacillati; phylum Actinomycetota; class Actinomycetes; order Pseudonocardiales; family Pseudonocardiaceae; genus Amycolatopsis; species Amycolatopsis sp. WQ 127309. The sequence continues at coordinate 3,599,336 of NZ_CP095481.1, read as the reverse complement.
AGGCCGGGCTGCGCACGTCGACGCCGATCGAGCACCGCAAGCTGGGCAAGGAACTCACCCGCGCGGACAAGGCGGGTGCGGTCGCGGTGGTGATCGTCGGCCAGGAGGACTGGGCGGCCGGCAACGTGACGGTCCGCAGCCTCGCCACGCGCGAGCAGAACCCGGTCGCCATCGCGGACGCGCCGGCGGCCGTCACCGCGCTGCTGGCCTGAAATCGGTTCCACTCCCCCTCGGCGCCCGGGCATCCTGGGCGCCGAGGAGGGAATGCCGGATGCTGGAAACAGAACTGACCGTCGAGGATCTCGACGAGTTGGCGGCCGGTGACGTCCGGCGCTGGGCGGAGTTCGACCTGGCGTTCCGGGGGTCGTGGTGGACCGGTCACGACGCCCAGCTGAGCCGCCGTCCTTCGCGGGCCGAACTGGCCGAGGCCGCGTGCCACGGGAATGGGCGCCTGCGCGAAGCCGCCGTCGAACGGCTCGCGGTCCGCACCGATCCCGAGGTACTGCCCCTGCTGCTGATCCGCTGCGTCGACTGGGTGCGGCCGATCCGGGATCTCGCGCGGCCGCTGACACTGTCCAAACTGGACGAACCGGCGTTCCGCGCGATGCTGCCGCTGATCGGCGTGCTGCGACGGCGGCAGGTCGACGACTGGATGACCACACTGTTCCGCCAGGCGCTGACCCCTCGGCTGCTCGACGACGCGCTGGCGTTGCAGGACACCGAAAGCCGCCGCTTCGCCCACCACGAGGCGATCGGGCTGCTCCCGGCCGGGCGGCTGCTCGACATCGCCGCCGGGGACCGGGACGTCCGGATCCGGACGTTGTGCGGTTCCGCGTTGCTCGACCGCGGTGACGCCGTCGAGGAGCTGCTCGCCGCCGGGACGCCGAAGATCCGGATGCGGGCACTGACCCTTCTCGGCGAAGACACCGCGGTGGCTCACCTCGCCGACCGGGCGTCGGCCGTGCGCTCCATGGCCCAGGCGCTGGTGCTGAAGGCGGGCGGCGACCCGGCCGCGCACTACCGCACCCTGCCGGTCACGCCCGGGGTGCTCGCGGGACTCGGCGAGACCGGCACCGCGGCCGACGCCGAACGGCTGGAGCGGCACCTCGTCGACGAGCGGCCGCGGCTGCGGGCCCTGGCCGTCCGCGGCCTGCGCCGCGTGGCGCCGGAGTCGGCGGCGGTGTCACCGCTGCTGACCGACCCGTCCCCCGCGGTGACCCGGCAGGTGGTCGAGTTCCTGCGCGGCAAGCCCGCGCTGGTCGACGTGCCCGCGCTCCGGGTCCTGCTGAGCCCGGAGCACCCGGTCCACACGCGACGGGCGGCCGCGGCCCTGCTCCGCGACCGGGACACCTGGCTGCGGCTGCACACCGACCTCGGCCTGCTGCACGACCCGGACCTGGGCGCCGACGCGCACCAGGACCTGCGGGCCTGCCGGCAGCACCTGACGAGCGTCTTCACGAAACCGTCGGCGCAAGTGCGCGCGGACCTCGAGGCCGCCTGTGCCGACCTCGACCCCGCGCTGGCCCGCGAGATCCGCCTCGTACTGGGATTCAGCACGTAACTCGCGTGATCAGACCCGGATCCCACGTGATTGGGACCGGATCCCGCGTGATTGGAGCCGTAACTCGCGAGTTCCGGCCTCAATCACGCGAGTTCCGGCTTTGATCACGCGAGTTCCGGCCTTGATCACGCGGGATCCGGCCTTGATCGCGTGGGTTACGCGAGGTCGGCGCGTAGCAGGCGGAGGGTGAACGTCGCTCCGGCGCCGGGGCGGGCGACGGCGGCGATCGTGCCGCCGTGGCCCGTCACCACCTCACGGACCAGCGCCAGGCCCAGGCCGAAGCGGCGGCCGTCGCCCTCGGTGCCGCGGGCGAAGCGCTCGAAGATGCGGTCCGACTCCGCCGCCGGGAAGCCGACGCCCGTGTCGCGGACCCGCAGCTCGACGTACCGGTCGTCCGGCTGCCCGAGCCACACCTCGATCGAGCCGCCCGGCGGGGTGTGGCCCAGTGCGTTGTCCAGCAACGCCGAAAGCACGCGCCGCAACGCCGTCGGGACGCCCTGGACGACGTACGGCCCGCGCTCGCGCGTCACCGCGATCCGGACCTGGCCCGCCCCCGCGCGCACCGCCTCGGCCGCGACCGCTTCCTCGGCCAGCACGCCCAGCTCCACCGGCACCAGCTCCGGCCGGCCGCCGCACGCCTGCGCGGACAGCAGCAGGTCTTCGACGACTTCGCCGAGCTCCCGCGTCCCGCGCACCAGCTGCTCCAGCCCGTCGCGGTCCCGCTCCGACGACCGCCGGGCCAGCAGCTGCGCCCGGGTGTGCAGCCGGGTCAGCGGGGCGCGCAGCTCGTGCGAGGCGTCCGAGACGAACGTGCGCTGCCGCCGCAGCGCGTCGGCCAGCGGCCGGATCGCGCGGCACGCCAGCACCCGGCCGCACACCACCGCCGCCAGCAGCGCCAGCAGCTCGGCGATCCCGAGCCCGAACAGCAGCGACGAGCGGTCCTGGATCTGGTACCGCTCCTCGAAGTACGCCTGCGAGACGACGCCGCCGTGGTTCTCCACGCGGATCGTGTACGTCATGCCGCCGAGCGAGCGGCGTTCCGTGTGGACGTCGCCCGGCGACGGCGTGAGCGCGGCCAGCCCGGCGACCGGCACCCCGGCCGGCGAGGGCCCGGCGGGCGCGTGCAACGCGGGCGTGAACAGCCAGACGCAGCCGGGCGGGGTCGCGGTGGGGCCGAGCTCGATCGTGCGGGCCAGCGTCCGGTCGGCGTCGGCGTGCTGACCGGACAGCAGCATCCCGTAGGCGATTCCGCCCGCGACGGCCACCAGCAGCGACACCACCACGGCGATCTGCGTGGTGATCACCCACCGCGCCCGGTGCAGGGCGCGGGCTTCGGGGTCGCCGAGGTCGCCGCGGGGTCTCACACCGCGCCGATCTGGTAGCCGAGCCCGTGCACGGTGCGCACGACGTCCCGGCCGAGCTTGCGCCGCAGGTAGTAGACGTAGGTGTCCACAATGGACTCTCCGGTCGAGTCGGCGAACACGCGGGTGCGCAGCGCCGCCCGCGGGTGGATCGCCTTCGGCCGCTGGGCCAGCGCCCGCAGCAGCTCGAACTCACGCCCGGACAGCGTGATCCGCTCGCCGCGCGGCAGCACGACCTCGTGGCGCTGCAGGTCGAGGGCGGCGGTGCCGAGCGGGATGCACTCGGCGCCGTCGAGGTCACGGCGGCCCAGCGCGCGCAGCCGGGCCAGCAGCTCCTCGGTCTCGAACGGCTTGACGAGGTAGTCGTCGGCGCCGGCGTCGAGCCCGCCGACGCGGTCGGCGAGCGTGCTCAGCGCCGACAGCACCAGGACGCGCGTGGTCACCGCCCGGGCCCGGAGCCGGGCGAGCAGCTCCAGGCCGTCGAGCACCGGCAACCGGCGGTCGATGATCATCACGTCGTACCGCCCGGTGAGGCCGAGGTGCAGGCCCCGCTGACCGTCGTACGCCGCGTCCGTCTCGTAGCCTTCGTCCGCGAGCAGCTCGGCGAGCAGGCCCGCGAGTTCGCGGTCGTCCTCGACGAGGAGCACTCTCGGTTTCTCCGCCGCATCGTGCACGACCTCATACTGGCAGTTATTTTCTGGTATTGAACCCTCAACTTTTCCCGGTTAGCGGTACCGGTTCCGCCATCAGGACCACTTCGGTGGTCCCTCTGCGGGCATCGCGGCGGTCGAGCCAGCTGAGCACCGGCGCGGTCATGACGGTCGTCACCAGAGCGACCAGCACCAGCACGGTGAACAAAGCGGGCGAAACGATCCCCGCCGCGAGCCCGACGTTGAGCGCGATCAGCTGCATGAGCCCGCGGGCGTTGATCAACGCGCCGACGCGCAGCGCGACCGGCTGCGACTCCCCCACCAGCCGGGCCGCGCCCCAGCAGGCGCCGAACTTGCCGATGATCGCCACCACGACGCAGAGCACCGCGAACAGCAGCAGCTTCGGGTCGGCGAGCAGGGCGAACCGGGTGTTCAGGCCGGAATAGGTGAAGAACAGCGGGAGGAACACGATCCGCCCGATCGGCATGATCTTCGCGAGCACGGCGTCCGCGGCGGGCACCCGGGGGAACACGATCCCGACGCAGAACGCGCCGAACACCGCGTACAGCCCGACGATGTCGGTGAACCAGGCGGCCGCGAACAACGTCAACGCCGTGATCAGCATCTTCTGGTCGGCGGAGATCCGGTCGCTGCCCATCGCCTTCGCGAGCACCCGGCGCCCGACGAGCACCAGCAGCAGCGCGAACAGCAGCCCGCCGCCGACGGCGATGGCCACCGGCCCGGCCGAGTCGGCGTGCATGCCGAGCACGACGGCCAGCAGGACCCACGCCAGGACGTCGTCGAGGGCGCCGCAGGCCAGTGCGAGCGAGCCGAACCGCGTACCGCCGAGCCCGCGTTCGGTGATGATCCGCGCGAGCATCGGGAACGCCGTGATGGCCAGCGCGACGCCGACGAAGGCCGCCGACGTCACCAGCGAAACGCCGTCCTTGCCGATGCCGGCCCAGCTCGACCCGAACACCGCGACCCCGACGCCGAGCGCCAGCGGGACGACCGTGCCGGCCGCCGAAATCGCGCCGACCGACTTCACCGAGCCGCGGATGCTGCGCAGGCTGAACTCGTAACCCGCGCCGAACATGTAGATGACCAGGCCGATCTGGCCGCCGACGTAGAGCAGCGGGCGGACGCCGTCCGGGAACAACCCCGTCTGCACGGCCGGCAGGACCAGCCCGAGCAGCGACGGGCCGAGCAGCACACCGGCGATCATCTCGCCGACGACCGGCGGCTGGCCCAGCCGCACCGCGGCCATGCAGACGACCCGGCAGACCACGAGGATGACCGCGACGGCGAGGAAGAACGCCGGCGCCGCTTCGGTGGGAGTCATGAGTTTCCTCCGGCGAAGTAGGTGCTGCAGAGGGCCTGGCGACGGGCGTCGATGACCATGTACGTGCCGAACACGAGCTGGGCGAGGCTGCGCCAGACGTCTTCCCAGCGGTCGCGCACCGCGAGCCACACCAGCGGCGCGCGCCGGCGGCGGGCGCCGACGGGCGTGAGCAGTGCGGGGCCGCGGTTGGGGATCGAGCGCGTGTGCCCGGCGGTCGAGGCGAGGCTGAACCGGCGCAGCACCTCCCGCGCCACGACGCGCATGGTCAGCGGCGCCAGCCCGCGCGCCGGGCAGGCGCGGTTCTGGGCGATGCCGAACGGGACGAAGTTGACGTCCTTCTTGGCCTGGACGGCGTGCGAGCACCAGCGTTCCGGGTCGAACTCCTCCGGGTGCTCGAAGCCGGCGTGGTGGAAGTCGGGGTAGCTGAAGCAGAGCACGGTGCCGGCCGGGATGGTCAGGTTCGCCAGCTCGATGTCGGCCGTCGAGATCCGGTGCGCGATGCCGAAGAGCGGGTAGGTCCGCAGGCCTTCGTCGATGACACGGTCGAAGTAGGCGTCGTCGTCCGGGTTTTCGGCGAGGCGCCGCTGCACGTCCGGGTGCTGCGCGACGATCATCAGCAGGTGCGCCATCGCCTCGGACATCTGCACGACGGCGGTGTTGAAGAACGTGCCCTGCAGGTAGTAGACCTGCTCCTGCGGCGTCAGCGACTCCGGCAGCGGGTGCGGGACGTCGTCGAGGCGCCGCCGCAGGTACTTCGTCAGCCGGGCCCGGCGGCGCATGTTCCGCGGCCGCACGCACTTCAGGGCCGAGACGACGTCGTCGGCGTTCGCCACGATGAGGTCACGCGCCTCCGGTGGGCAGGGTTCTTCGAAGACCAGCTCGTAGTACAGCTCGGCCCAGATCGGCATCATCTCGTCGCGCAGCCGGATCAGGCCGCCGTCCAGCCGGTCCAGCACGTGCGTCGCGACGCGGCGGGTCAGCTCCTCGGAGTCCTTTTTGGACTTCACCAGGATGTGCCGGGTGCACTTGGCGACCTCGTCGTAGCGCGGCCCCGGTTCGAGGTGCTCCTGGTGCACCTCCGGGCCCGGCGCGAGCCAGTACCAGAACAGGTCCGACAGCGCCGCGCCGCGGCTGCGGCCGTTCGCCGCCGGGTCGGCGTAGACGCGCCGGAAGTCCTCGGCGCCGACCTGCTCACCCGGGATCGTCACCGTGTCCTCGCCGTTGACCAGCGAGAAGATCTTCACCCGCAGCGCGACGACGCGGCCGGGCAGCCACGCGGGCGCGGTGGCCAAGGCCGCCGCGGCAAGCGCTTTCCCGATCACCGGCGCACCTGGTCCGGAGTGAGATCCGCCGGCCGCGCCCCGCCGCACTGGGCGAGCGCCTGGTCGAAGTCGTCGCGGAGCAGTTCGAGCACCTTCGAGACGCCCTCGCGGCCGCCCGCGGCCAGGCCCCACACCACGGGACGGCCGACGCCGACCGCGTCCGCGCCCAGGGCGAGCGCCTTGACGACGTCGGTGCCGCGGCGGATCCCGCCGTCGAGCAGCACCGGCATCGCCCCGCCGACGGCCGCCGCGATCTCCGGGAGGACGTCGATGGTGGCCGGGACGGTGTCGAGCTGGCGGCCGCCGTGGTTGGACACGACGATCCCGGCGGCGCCGTGGTGCACCGCGAGGCGCGCGTCCTCGGGGTGCAGGACGCCCTTGATCAGCACCGGGAGCTTCGTCTTCGAGCGCAGCCAGGCGATGTGCTCCCAGTTCAGCCCGGCCGACATGACGATGTCGCGGACGTGGCTGGCGTTGCCGCCGCTGCGGTTCTCGCCGATGTCGCGCAGGTTCTCGACGGCGAATCCCGACGGCAGGTCGTGGAAGCCGTTGCGGTCGTCGCGCTCGCGACGGCCCAGCACCGGCGAGTCCACGGTGACGACGAACGCCTTGACACCGGCGGCTTCGGCGCGGCGCACGATCGCCTCGGTGAACTCGAGGTCCGGTTGCAGGTAGAGCTGGAACCACAGGGCCGGGTCGGGCGCGACCTCCCGCGCCGCCGCGGCGATGTCCTCGATGGCCGTGGTCGAGGCCATGCTGACGATCATGATCGTGCCCGCGAGCGCCGCGGCCCGGGCCGTCGCCAGCTCGCCGTCGGCGTGGGCGAGCCGGTGGAACGCCGTCGGCGCGATCAGGATCGGCATGGACGCCTGGGAGCCGAGCAGCTCGATGCTCAGGTCCCGCTTGTCGCTGCCACGCAGGACGCGGGGCAGGAGCCGCAGCTTCCGGAACGCGGTTTCGTTCTCGGCGAGGGTGATCTCGTCCTGCGCGCCGCCCGCGTAGTAGTCGTAGTGCGCCGGTTCGAGCCGTTGCCGCGCCACCGCCTCGAACTCCGCGATCGTGCGCATCACAACTCCTTGGTGAAGAACGCGGTCAGCGGTCCGATGTGGACTTCCCGGTCCCACTCGTTCTCGAGGTTCTCGGTCACGTGGTGGGTGGCGACCAGCTCGCCGCGGCGGTAGTGCCGGACGATCGGGTGCAGGTAGTGGCCTTCGCCGTGGTCGTTGGCCTGGTCCTGGCCGGCGCGCGCGACGAAGTCGAACGGGTCGATCTTGTCGTGGTCCGGCCCGTAGTCGAGGGTGACGACGAAAGCGTTGTCCGGCGGGTCGTCCAGCACCCGCGCCACCGGCACCTCTTCGAGGTAGCGCGCGGTGTCGCCGTCGATCGTGAGGACGTCACCGAGGAAGCCGAACTGCTGGTACAGCGCGGAAGTCCGGTTGATCCGGGTGATCACGGCCTCGGTCAGCGCGTCCGGTTTCGCGGGCAGCTCGGTGCTCGGCCACGGCGTCTCGTGGTAGCGCTCGCCGAGGACCTTGGACAGGGCACGGACGCCGTAGCGGAAGCCGTGGATGAACGCGCTGGTGGCCTTCTTGAAGTCGCGGACCTGCGTGATCGTGCCGGCGAAGTAGAGGCCGGGCACGTTGACCGACTCCCAGCTGGACGTCTGCGCCGGGAAGCGGTCGTTGATGGTGAGCTGCGGGCGGGTGTCGTCGTCGAAGACGTCGGCGTCGAAGCGGAAGCCGGTGCAGATGATCACCCGGTCGTAGCGGATCTCCTTGACGACCTCGTCGACGCGGGCGAAGGCGTACTTGACGTGGTAGCCGTCGGCGTCCTTGCGGATCTCGCGGACGTCGCCGTCGAGGATCGCGTGCTGCAGCTTGAGCTGGTACATGTCGAGGATGCCCGCGTTGTACGCGCGCAGGTGGCCGACGAAGTGCGTGCGCCAGGCCAGTTTCACCGGCCGCGGGCCGCCGACGTGCACGACCGCGGCCGTCTCGATCAGGTTGTCCGCCGTCTCGAAGGCGGAGTTCCCCTTGCCCAGCACCAGGACCCGCTGGTTCTTGAACTCCTGCGGGTCGACGGAGACGTCGGAGTACTGGTCGGCCAGCTCGATGCCGGGGATGTCCGGGGTGTACGACTTGCTGACGCCGGTGGCCATGACCAGCCGTCGCGCGCGGAACTCGGCGTCACCGGCAGTGATCACGAAGATCTCGCCGTCCCGCCCGATGCGCGTCACGCGCGTGTCGTACCGGACGTTGATCTTGTGCTTCGCCGTGTAGTCGGCGAGGTAGCGGAGCAGATCCTCGGCGACCGGGAAGAGCTTCTCGCTGTAGTCGGTGAAGAGCACCGGCTCGTCGTCGCCGTCGGCGAGGATCGAGTTCCAGTCCATCCGGAGGTTCAGCTCCGGGTCGGTCCAGCCGGTGTACTTCTTGTTGATCGAGATGAGCGTCCGGTGCCGCGGGTAGGTGCCGAAGAACGTGCCGGGCGCGGACCCCGCCTCCAGCACGAGGTACCGGCGGCCGGCGTGGCCGAGGAACTGCCCCAGCTGCAACCCGGCCGGCCCCGCGCCGACGACCAGATAGTCGAGAACTTCCTCGGACACGAAGACCTCCAGGCTCGGCACCGACCGCATGATCGGGACCGAGCCTTCCCCGGAGATCTCAGAAAACCTTCAGAGGCAACTCGCAGCGTGCTACTTGCCGGCTTCACCGGTCGCGGTCGCGCTGGGTGAGAATGCCGGTCAACGGAGTGGTCGAGTGGCCTGATCGTTCCCACTCCTTGCAACCATCCTCGATGATCGATCCGTGAGTGATCTCGACGACCTCGCCGACGCGGTCTCCCAGGGGATTTCCGCGATCGAAGCCGCACAGCGAGCGGCCGCTGATGCTGCAAAAAGCCGCAACGCAGCGTCCACCACATTGGCTGCTCTGACGACCGGAAGCGCCATCGCGGACCTTCCGGCGATGTTCGATCAAGCTCGGCAAGCCCTGGAGACGCAAACTGAACAGATCGGCCGGATAGCCGACGGGCTCCGCACCTACCTGGTCGGTCTCGGGCGCGTCTTGAGCGCCCCACACCCGGGACCGAGCAGCCCCGATCGTGGCCGTCCTCGAGTAGGCGCCACAAGACTCCAGGACGGTCCGCCGAAAGATGAGCGAGCAGAGGCCCTGCGGGACGAGCTACCGCCGCCGATACAGAAGAACGGCTCGGGACAGAAAACACACGGCCGCTGGCTGACACCCACACCCGACGCCGAGGCAAAGACGATCGTGAGTGGCAAGGACGAGATGTCCGAGGCGGTGGAGCGGTACCTCCGTGAACACGACTTGGTGAAACGCGGGATGCCGTCGGCTGTGTACGACGTCGAAATGAAGCTGGCCGTCCACATGGCTACGAACGGGATCACGCACGCGGCCGTTACGATCAACAACACCCCGTGCAAAGGAACGGCGAAACGTGATCGAAGCCTGGTACGACGAAGAAGCCGAGGAGCCGGTTGTGATCGAGACAGCCGCTGAGCTTGATCCCATCTTGGACGACATCGCCGCCGTGGGCGGCCCCACGCTGGTGAACCTCCATGTCGACGGCGAGTACCCATGGCTGGAGGTCGGCCTGAACGACAACCGAGGCACTCTTCGCTACGTCGGCGACGACGCTCCGGAGGGCGCGTTCAGCCGGAACATCGAAGCTCCGTTTCCGCTCCCCGAGACAGGCGAAGTCACCTATTACTACATGCGCAACGAACGGCCCTACCCTGACGACGCGGAGATCCCCGCGGAGGTCGTGAGGAGGGCCGCGCACGAATTCGTGGCCAGTGGCGGATCTCGACCTTCCGGCGTGTCCTGGACGGAACAGCCGGCCTCGTGAGTGGTCAGGGCGGTTAGAACCGCCCTGACCACTCACGACGGGCCGGGGCGTGCGCTACTTGCCGGCCGCGCGGGCCAGGCGTTCCGGGTAACGCTCCCCGGCGACCGCGTCGGCCGGGGCCGCCGCTTCGATGGCTTCGAGGTCCGCCGCCGTCAGCTCCAGTGATGCCGCCGCGACGTTCTCCTCCAGGTACTTGCGCCGCTTCGTGCCCGGGATCGGGACGACGTCCTCGCCGTGGGACTGGACCCACGCCAGCGCGAGCTGGCCGGCCGTGACGCCCTTCTCCTCGGCGAGCTTGCGCAGCGCGTCGACGATCGCCATGTTGCGCTCGAAGTTGCCCTCGGCGAAGCGCGGCAGGCCGCGGCGCATGTCGCCCTCCGGCAGGTCCTTCACCGACGTCACCGCGCCGGTCAGGAACCCCCGGCCCAGCGGCGAGAACGGCACGACGCCGATGCCCAGCTCGCGGCACGTGCCGAGGATTTCGCCCTCGATGCCGCGCGTCCACAGGGACCACTCGCTCTGCAGCGCGGTCACCGGGTGCACGGCGTGCGCGGCGCGGATCGTCGCGGCGCTCGCCTCGGAGATGCCCGCGTAGCGGATCTTGCCCGCCTCCACCAGCGAAGCCAGCGCGCCCCAGGTCTCCTCGATCGGCGTGTCCGGGTCGACGCGGTGCTGGTAGTAGAGGTCGATGTGGTCGACTCCGAGGCGCCGCAGCGACTCGTCGCACGACTGCTTGACGTACTCGGCGTCGCCGCGGGCGCTCATCGCGCCGTCGGTCCAGACGATGCCGAACTTCGTGGCGAGCACGACCTCGTCGCGGCGGCCGGCGATCGCGCGGCCAACGAGCTCTTCGTTGACGCCGCCGCCGTAGACGTTCGCCGTGTCCAGCAGCGTGACGCCGAGGTCGAGGGCCCGGTGGACCGTCGCGATCGACTCGTCTTCGTTGTCGAAGACGCCGTACGCCTGGCTCATGCCCATGCAGCCCAGCCCCTGGGCACCGACTTCCAGTCCGCCGAGCTTCCTGGTCTTCACGCGGAAATTCCCTCCATGTCGGGTTCGACGCCGAACGCCTTGCGCTCGATCTGCGCGTAGTTGTCGATCTTGTAGTCGAGGACGTCGAGGCAGCCCTGCAGCTCGGCGATCCGCTCGGCGACCGACCGGCGCTGTTCCACCAGGAGCGCCTTGCGGCGGCCCGCGCTGGCGACGCCGTGGCGGCGCAGCGACGCGTACTCGCGCATGCTCTTGATGGGCATCCCGGTCGTGCGGAGCTTGGTCAGGAACCCCAGCCAGCTGAGGTCGTCGTCGGAGTACGCCCGGCGGCCCGCGGTGTCGCGGGCGGGCGGGTCGAGCAGTTTGATGCGCTCGTAGTACCGGAGGGTGTCGATGGACAGCCCGCTACGTCGAGCGGCTTCCGCTATCGAGTAGCTCATGACCTCGACACTACGACCTGGAGTGCACTCCAGGTCAACTCCGAGCTCTGGCCATTCATAACAGCGTTCCGATACGCTGCGTGCATGGCTCGACCACGTACGCACGACGAAGCGCTCCGGCTGAAGCTCCTCGACCGCGCCGGTGAGCTGATCGCCGCCGACGGGCCGAAGGCGCTTTCCCTGCGGAAGCTGGCCGCCGACGCCGGGACGTCGACCACCGCCGTGTACTCCCTGTTCGGCAGCAAACCCGATCTGGTGAACGCGCTCTACACGGAGGGGTTCCGCCGGTTCGGCGCGCGGATGGCCGGGACCCCGCTGTCCGGTGACGCCATCGAGGACCTCGTGACGCTGGGAAGCGCTTACCGCGCGAGCGCGCTGGCCGACCCGAACCTCTACGGGATCATGTTCACCAGGTCCGTCCCCGGGTTCGAGCCCAACGAGGACGCCGAAGAACTCGCCCGCGAGACGCTCAAGCCGCTGGAGCTCATCATCCGCCAGGCCATCGCCGACGGCGTCTTCGTCGACGTCCCGCCGGAGACGGTCGCGGTCGCCTGCTGGGCGTTCGTGCACGGGCTCGTCTCGCTGGAGCTGACCGGCAACCTGCCGGAGGAGTTCGACGTCACGAGCACGTACGAGACGGCCCTGCGCGCGAACGCCTCCGGCTGGCTGGCTCACACCAGCGGCAGCGTCCCGTCGTAGACGACCTCGCCGTGCGCGTCGAACGCCCGGACGCGCACCTTCGCGTCGGCCTTCCCGGCGTAGCCGCGCGGCACCCAGCCGAGAGCCATCCCGTCGGTGACCACCAGGTCGCCGCCGCTGCCGGTGCCGAACTCGAAGCCCGCCGCGGTCGCCGAGGCGGGCAGCACCAGGGCGAGCGGCATGCGAGCCTGATCCGGCGCCGCTCCCGCTTCGGGGCTGCCGAGCGTGTCCACCGCCAGGACCCGGGCCGGGACCTGGCGGTTGCCGGCCAGATCCGGGTAAGCGCGGGCGTGCGTCCCGGGCCGCCAGTAGTCCGGCTCCCGGGTGCAGACGATCACCCGGTCGCCCCGGCGCCCCAGGACGACCTGGTCGCCGCCTTCCGCCAGCAGTGGTCCCGGCCGGTAGGCCGCAGCGTCCGGGATCACCTCGCCGGCGTCGGCGAGGCAGTCGCCCAGGGCCCGGCCCGCGGCCGAGGTGCGGTCGGCCGGTTCCGGGCGGTCGGTCACCGCGAGCAGGGGTGACGGCGCGTCCGGCAGCGCGCTCGCCCGCCGGTCCCCGACGGCCAGTTCCGACTTCGCCGGCAGCGCGCCGGTGAACGCCACGAACTGGCGGCTGACCGGCGAGAAGCCGAGCCGCCACGAACTCACGGAGCCCCCGCCCGTCTTCACGAAGAAGTCCGCCCGCGGCACGGCCGGATCGAGCACCCCGGCCGCCAGCCCGGTCGCGCTGCGCAGCAGCAGCCCGGTCCGCGTGCCGGGCGCGTACGCGGGCGTGGCTCCCGGGTCCGACAGCGTCACGGTCGTGCCGGTCGTCTCGCAGAACATCGGCTTGCCCGCGGCGGTGACCGCGACCACCGCGTCCCCGTCCTGCTCGTCGGTGAACAGCGGGACCCACTCCGCGCGCGAAGGCACCCGATCGGTCTTGCCCGCCGCTCGGACCGCGGCCCAGCAGCGGTCCAGCGACGCGGTCGCCAGCGCGGCGTCGAGCGTCAGGCCACCACCGCCGGTGACCGCCGGCGCGGTGTCGGCGGGCGGCCGCACCTCGCGCGTCACGATCACGGCGCCGGCGGCCAGGACGAGCACCGCGGCCGCCGCGGCGTACCAGACGTGGGGCTTCCGGCGTGGTGTCGCGATGCCTTCGCGGACTTCGGTGCGCAGCCGGTCGCGGACGTCGTCCGGCAGCGCACGCCGTGCCGGGAGGTTTTCGATGCTCATTTCTCCTCCAGCAGGGCGCGCAACCGAGCGCGGGCCCGGGACAGGTGGGAGCGGACGGTGCCCTCGGCGACGGCCAGCAACGCGGCCGCGTCCCCGGTGCTCAGGTCCCCGAGCAGGCACAGTTCGACGACTTCGCGCTGCGCCTTCGGCAGCGTCCGGACGGCCTCGACGACCCGCAGCAGCCGCTGTTCGCCGTCGAGTTGCTCGGCCACGGCGTCGGCGTGGTCGGACACCACCGGCGGGTCCGGGATCCGCCGCAGCAATCGCAACCGCCGTTTCGCGCCGCGGTACTCGTCGCGGGCGGCGTTGCCCGCGACGGTGTAGAGCCACGGCAACGCGCTGTCGCGCACCAGGGTGACGTCGGCGCGGCGGCGCCACGCGGTCAGGAACGTCGTGGACGTCAGGTCTTCGGCGCCGGACCACGACCCGGTCAGCCGGTACGCGTGGTTCCAGACGGCCTCGGCGTGCCGCTCGAACAGCTCGCCGAACGCGCCTTCGTCACCGCCGGCCGCCCGGTCCCACAGTTCGCGGTCACCGGCCTGGTCCACCGGCACCCCCAGATGGCTGCTCACACCTCGTCTGTGGCCGGCACCGCCGCGGGTGTTGCGCCGAACCGCGCGTCGCCGAGGTCGATGTCCGCGTGCTCGCCGCCGTCGAAGAGGACTTCGGCGTCGAAAGCCGTGTGGGAGAACTGGAACCGGCCACCTGAGCGCGTCCGGGTGAAGCGGACCTCCTTGGCGAAGTGCGCCCAGGAGAAGAACGCGCCCTCCGCGAAGGCCGTCCGGTCGAAGTTCGCCGTCGAGGTGAACTCCGTGCCGTAAAACCCGGCCTGGCGCGTGAAGGTCGTGCCGCGGATGTGGACCGCGCCGAGGAACGTCGCGCGGCTGAAGTCCGCGGCCGCGACCGTGCAGCCGCTCAGCCGGAAGTCGACGAGGACGGCCCGCTGCAGGTCGATCGCCAGCCCCGGCCAGTAACCCGGTTCGTCGTGACCCAGGTGCGTCTTGAGCAGTTCCTGGGCGGCCAGCCGGACCTGCAGCTCGGCGTCGTCGTATTCGGGCGTCTTGCTGAGTTCCGCCGCGGACCGGCCACGCAGTCCGTCGGGCGGGCCGGCGAACGGCATCCGCAGGTAGGCGCACAGCACGTTGACGATCGTCTGACGCTGCTTCGGGTTGTCCTGGCCGAGCCGCTCCAGCGCGTACAGCCCGCCGAGCCGGACCGGCGCCTTGTCGTTGCCGAGCTGCTCCACGGCCTTCGTGTACAGCTCGGTGACGCGCCGCTCTTCGAGGTCCCGCTCGGTCACGCCCGCGACGCGGGTCGTCTCGGCCAGCTGCAGCTCCATCGTGCGCTGGCGGCGCGTCGCCAGCCACAGCGCGAACACCCCGCCGGCCCCCGCGCCGACGCCGAACGCCGTCTTGACCGCGTCGATCCGCACCGGCGCGTCGGGCCGTCCGGACCAGGTCAGGAACAGCCAGAGCAACGCGCCGGTGACGACCGCGACGGCGGCCGCGACCACCGCGATCCACCGCCACCGCAGGACCGGCAAGGCTAGACGGCGCCGTACTGGCGGTCGCCGGCGTCGCCGAGGCCCGGGACGATGAAGCCCGAGTCGTTGAGGCGCTCGTCGATGCTGGCCGTGACCACCCGGACCGGCAGGCCGGTCCGCTCCAGGTGGGCGAGGCCCTCGGGCGCGGCCAGCGCGCAGATCGCCGTGACGTCGTCGGCGCCGCGGTCGGTCAGCAGCCGGATCGTGTACTCCATCGAGCCGCCGGTGGCGAGCATCGGGTCGAGCACCAGCACCGGCCGGTTCGCGAGCGACTCGGGCAGCGACTCGAGGTACGGCGTCGGCTTCAGCGTCTCCTCGTCGCGCGCGAGGCCGACGAAGCCCATCTGCGCGTCCGGGATCAGCTTGTGCGCCTGGTCGGCCATGCCCAGCCCGGCGCGCAGCACCGGGACGAGCAACGGCGGGCTGGCCAGCTTGTAGCCCTCGGTGCGCGCGACCGGCGTGTGGATCCGCTCGGTCTTGACCGGCACGTCGCGCGTGGCTTCGTAGACCAGCATGACGGTCAGCTCGTGCAGCGCGGCCCGGAACGCGGCGCTGTCGGTGCGCGCGTCGCGCATCGTGGAGAGCCGGGCCTTCGCGAGGGGGTGGTCGACGACGTGCACATCCATGCGGGTCAACTTAGCCGGTCGGCGAACCGTTTCACCCAGCCGCGCTGCCAGGGGGTTTCGACGGCGCGTTCGTCGTAGTTCGCGCGCACCCACGCCACGGCGTCTCCGGCCGGGACGCCGGAGAGCGTCGCGAGGCACGCCATGACCGTCCCGGTCCGGCCCGCACCGCCGTAACACGCGACTTCGACGTTTTCGCCCGCCTTCGCCCGCTCGTGCAGCGCGATGATCGACGCCTGCGCGGCCTTCGGGTGCAGTGGCAGCAGGAAGTCCGGCCAGGTGACCCACTCCTGCGGCCAGGTGACGCCGCCGCCGTGCTTGCGCCGCAACCGGCGCGTCCCCAGGTACAGCCCGAAATCCGGGTCCGGGCCGCCCGGCGCGGGGCGGGCGAGACCGCGCCCGCGGACCTTGGTGCCGTCCGGGAATTCGACCGTCGGTGCTCCCATCGGCCCATCGTGCCCGTGTCCGCCGGAAGATGGACACGCAGTGTCGCGTTCGCCGCTAGGCTCCCCCGGGTGAGCGAACTGACGCCCGACCAGATGCGGGCCTCCGACGCCGACCGTGAGCGCGTCGCCCAGGTGCTGCACAACGCCCTCTCGGAAGGGCGAATCACGGTGAACGAACTCGAAGAGCGGCTCACCACGGTCTACGCGGCGAAGACGCTGGGGGAACTGAAACCGGTGACGGCGGACCTGCCGTCGACCGGCGCGGCGGTGGAGCAGGCGACAACGCGCGCGCTGGGCTTCCCGGACCAGCGGATCGGCGGCCACCCGGGCTCCCCGGTGTCGATCGGCGTCATGTCCGGCGCGATCCGCAAGGGCAGCTGGGTCCTGCCCACGCAGCACAACAGCTTCGCCTTCTGGGGCGGCGCGGAGATCGACCTCCGCCAAGCGCGGTTCGCCGAGAAGCACTGCACGATCACGGCGGTCGCCATCATGGGCGGCATCCAGATCACGGTCCCGGACGACATCAACGTGGACGTCACGGGCATCGGCTTCATGGGCGGCTTCATCCTGGAGGACAAGTCGGGAGCACCACCCGCGCCGCCGACGGCCCCGACGGTGAAGATCAACGGCCTGGGCTTCTGGGGCGGCGTGGTCGTCTACCGGAAACCGGCTCAGCGCAGCGAACCGCCACGCATTGAAGGCGCCTGACCTCGACGATGTGACGCGGTATGCACCCAGCGTCACACCCAACGGGGGCTCGCGCTGTCGGACCCGCCGCCTAGACTCAGGCCCATGACAGCCACGACCAGCACGTCAGCGGCGCCGGCCACCCCGGCACCGCCGGCGGACGCGACTCGCGACGAAGCGAGCCTGCGCCGGTTCCTGCTCGGGCTGCCCGGTGTCGACCAGGTCGGCGTCGAGCAGCGCGCGGCGGGCCTCGGCACGCGCAGCATCAAGAAAGACGCCAAGCGGTGGGCCATCGACACCGCCATCTCCATGGTCGACCTGACCACGCTGGAGGGCGCCGACACCCGCGGCAAGGTCCGGGCGCTCGCCGCGAAGGCGGTCCGCCCCGACCCCGAACGCCAGGACACCCCGCGCGTCGCCGCCGTCTGCGTGTACCCGGACATGGTCGAGACGGCCGTCGAGGCGCTGAAGGGTAGCGGTGTGCACGTCGCGAGCGTCGCGACCGGCTTCCCCGCGGGCCGCACCAGCCGCGAGATCAAGCTGGCCGACACGAAGATCGCCGTCGACGCGGGCGCGCACGAGGTCGACATGGTGATCGACCGCGGCGCCTTCCTCGAAGGCCGCTACATGGACGTCTTCGAGGAGATCCAGGCCATCAAGGCCGCCTGCGGCGACGCCCACCTGAAGGTCATCCTCGAAACCGGCGAGCTGGCGACCTACGACAACGTGCGGCGCGCGTCGTGGCTGGCGCTGCTGGCCGGCGGCGACTTCATCAAGACGTCCACCGGCAAGGTCTCCCCCGCCGCGACGCTACCGGTCACGCACCTCATGCTGCAGGCGGTGCACGACTGGCACGTGACCACCGGCGAGCTGCGCGGCGTCAAGCCCGCGGGCGGCATCCGGACCACGAAGGACGCCATCAAGTACCTGGTCGCGGTGCACGAGGTCGCCGGCGAGCAGTGGCTGACCCCGGACCTGTTCCGCTTCGGCGCGTCCAGCCTGCTCAACGACCTGCTGCTGCAGCGCCGCACCCAGGTGGACGGCCACTACAGCGGCCCCGATTACGTGACAGTCGACTGAGCCGGGATGCCTGAAATGACCACCACGCTTGCTGCCCCGGCGAGGGAGATCCCGCTGAGCCTGCGAAGCGGAAACGTATTGGACACCGACTGATGCCTGTTTTCGAGTACGCACCGGCGCCGGAGTCGCGCGCCATCGCGAACCTGAAGGACCACTACAAGCCGTTCATCAACGGCGAGTTCGTCGACGGCTCGGGTGAGCCGCTCAAGACGATCAACCCGGCCACCGAAGAGGTCCTGGCCGAGGTCGGCACCGCGTCGAAGTCCGATGTGGACACCGCGGTCAAGGCCGCGCGCAAGGCGTACAACGGCGTCTGGTCGAAGATGCCGGGCACCGAGCGCGCGAAGTACCTGTTCCGCATCGCGCGGCTGATCCAGGAGCGCTCGCGCGAGCTGGCGGTGCTGGAGAGCCTGGACAACGGCAAGCCGATCAAGGAGTCGCGCGACTCCGACGTCCCGACGGCGGCGGCGCACTTCTTCTACCACGCGGGCTGGGCCGACAAGCTGGAGTACGCCGGCTACGGCCCGAACCCGCAGCCGCTGGGCGTCGCCGGGCAGATCATCCCGTGGAACTTCCCGCTGCTGATGCTGGCCTGGAAGATCGCGCCCGCGCTGGCCACCGGCAACACCGTGGTGCTGAAGCCGGCGGAGACGACGCCGCTGACCGCGCTGGTGTTCGCCGAGATCTGCCAGCAGGCCGAGCTGCCGCCGGGCGTGGTGAACATCCTGCCGGGCGCGGGCGACATCGGCGCGTCCATTGTGGAGCACGCGGACATCGACAAGATCGCGTTCACCGGCTCGACCGAGGTCGGCAAGGCGATCCAGCGCGAAGTCGCGGGCACGGCGAAGAAGCTGACGCTGGAGCTGGGCGGCAAAGCGGCGAACATCGTGTTCGACGACGCGCCGCTGGACCAGGCGATCGAGGGCATCGTCAACGGCATCTTCTTCAACCAGGGCCACGTCTGCTGCGCGGGTTCGCGGCTGCTGGTGCAGGAGTCCATCGCCGAAGAGGTGCTGGACAAGCTCCGCTACCGCGTCTCGACCCTGCGCCTGGGCGACCCGCTGGACAAGAACACCGACATCGGCGCGATCAACTCGGCCGAGCAGCTGGCGAAGATCCGCGGGCTCGTCGAAGCGGGTGACGCCGAGGGCGCGCAGCGCTGGACCAGCCCGTGCCCGGTGCCGGACCGCGGGTTCTTCTTCGCGCCCACGGTGTTCGCGAACGTCCACCAGTCGATGCGCATCGCGCGCGAGGAGATCTTCGGCCCGGTGCTGTCGGTGCTGACGTTCCGCACGCCGGACGAGGCCGTCGCGAAGGCGAACAACACGCCGTACGGGCTTTCGGCCGGGATCTGGACCGAGAAGGGCTCGCGCATCCTGTGGATGGCGAACCAGCTGCGGGCCGGCGTCGTCTGGGCCAACACCTTCAACCGCTTCGACCCCGCCGCGCCGTTCGGCGGCTACCAGGAATCCGGTTTCGGGCGCGAAGGCGGCCGCACCGGGCTGGAGGCGTACCTGAATGTCTGACCGAATCTCCGTAGCGAAGACGTACAAGCTGTACGTGGGCGGCAAGTTCCCGCGTTCGGAGTCCGGCCGGGTCTACCCGGTCACGGACGCGAAGGGCAAGTTCCTGGCGAACGCGGCCCACGCGTCCCGCAAGGACGTCCGCGACGCGGTGGTGGCGGCCCGCAAGGCCTTCCCGGGCTGGTCCGCGGCGACGGCGTACAACCGCGGCCAGGTCCTGTACCGGGTGGCCGAGGTCCTGGAGGGCCGCCGCGACCAGTTCATCACCGAAGTGTCCACTTCGGAGGGTCTGGCTCCGAAGAAGGCGGAGTCCACAGTGGACGCCGCGATCGACCGCTGGGTCTGGTACGCGGGCTGGACGGACAAGATAGCCACGGTCCTCGGCGCGGCCAACCCGGTGGCGGGCCCGTACTTTTCGTTCACCGTCCCGGAACCCACGGGCGTGGTGGGCATCCTGGCGCCGCAGCAGTCGTCGTTGCTGGGCTTGGTCAGCGTCCTGGCCCCGGTCCTGGCCACGGGTTCGACGGCGGTGGTGGTCTCGAGCGCGGAGCGTCCCCTGCCGGCGATCACGTTGTCGGAGGTCCTGGCGACATCGGACGTCCCGGGCGGAGTGGCGAACATCCTGACGGGCCAGGCGGCCGAGCTGGGCTCCTGGCTGGCCTCCCACGGCGACGTCAACGCCCTGGACCCCACGGGAGCAGCGGCCGCGGACCGCCCAGGCTTGGCGCGCGAAGCGGCGAACACGGTGAAGCGGGTGCTGACGGTCCCGGAATCGGAACCGGACTGGACGGTGGCCCCGGACCTGTCCCGGCTGCGCCGGTACCTGGAGGCCAAGACGGTCTGGCACCCGCTGGGCGTCTGAGTTTTCGCTGGTGAAAGCCACCACCCGGTCGCCGGGTGGTGGCTTTCCGACTCGTGGTGGATTCTCGAACGGGACATCTCGATCTACCCTCGATGAGCAACCGGGCTCTCACTTAACGTGATCGAGGGGGTCGTGGACGCTCATGACGGATTCGCGACCCTGGTCGCGTTGCGCGCAAAAGGTGGCGAGCTGACCGCGTTGCGCGCACTTTCGCACCCCGAACAGGTCCGGCGGGTTCAGCCGTTGCTCCAGTTCGATCCCCTGGGCAGCGCTCCGGCGAGCCGGCTGGACGCGGTCGAAGTGGTCATCCGCGACCTGCGACGCCTCGGCCGGCACGTCATGCTGGACGCGTCCGAGGTCGCGGACCTGCCGGCGTTCGGGACCGGGCCGACCAGCGCACTCGGCCAGATGACCGACCGCCTGGCCGACCCGGTGGACCTCCTCGACGGGCGGGATCCGATCGCGTTCATCCCCGTGGTCCGCAGCGACGCCGCGGACCAGCCGGCCGTGGCGCTGGGCCGCCTGTGCCACGAACCGATCGGATCGACCTGATCCTCGATCTCCAGTACATCGGCAAGGCGACAACGTCACAGCTCGACGAAGCCGCGGCCATCCTGGACGTGGTCGCGGAGCTCGGCGGGTTCCGGTCCGTGGTCTTGCTGAGCGGTTCGATCCCGCGGACTCTCGCACAGACCTCGACGTGGGAGCAGCCCCGAACCGAGGAAACCCACTGGGCGAACCTGGTCCGAGCGGCCGTCGCGGACCTTCAGATGGGTGACTACGGCACGGTGCACCCGATTCCCGGCGGCGGCTTCCGCAGCAACCACGTCGCCATGAAAGCCCGTCGCGCTGGCGACCTCGCACCACCTGGCCTACCTGGCCGGCCGCAGTGCGGCGTGACCATGCCCGCTAACTCATCGTCACCGAGAAGTCCGTCAGCGTGAACCGGGCCTTGCCGCCGCTGGTGGAGCAGAACTCGATGCCGTAGCCGATCTGGTTGACCGTCGGGTTCGGGGGGATGAAGCCCTTGCCGATGCCCCAAGCGATCATCGCCTTCAGGTCCACCGCGCCCGAGTACTGCGTCGCCTGGGACACGAACGCGATGTAGCCGTCGTCGTCCGCCCAGACGTCGTACGCGTGGCCGCCCGCTGTGTACGTCCCGACCTTGTCGCCCGACGGTTGCTGCTTGAGGTTCTCCGTCCAGACCATCACCTCGGTCACGCCCTTGCCGTCGCCGACGCCGTTGAGCCAGAGGTCGTACGCCACGTCGTAGATGCCCGTTCCCGGGCCGCGGCCGGCGAACGTCGAGCGGATCACCGAATAGTCGTTGAACGGCTTTCCGTTCTGGTCGTTGATGTCCTTGTGGACGTTCGGATAGGTTTTCACCGACGTCGTCGACGGCTGGGTGGAATCCACGTACCAATTGTCGTACGCGCACGCGCGCAGTGTTTCCGGGCCCGCTTCGTCGGAGTTCCACATGTTGTTGTGGACGTAGTAGCCGCCGTCGGACCAGCCGCCGTCGGGGTCGCTCGTGGTGAACTCCGGGCTGCCGCAGTTGCGGACCGGGGTCGCCGACGGCGGACTAGGCGCAGGTCGGGACGCACTTTGCGGGACCGACGCCGGCGGCGCGAGAGTGCCGCTCGACGTCACCGGCGAAGACGCCGGAGGTGACGACGACGCGGCGGCCGACACCGCGGCCGGAGCGGCCGGCGCCGCCGAACCGGCGTCCTGCCCGCACCCGGCGAGCGCGAAAAAGGGAATTACCGACAACACGGCCAGAGTTCTTCGTCGCATTTTCCCGCCTCGTCAACAATGGCAGAACGAGGCGGAACCCTAACACGGGAAAATGACGATCAGCCGTTTTCGGGATCGAGGTCGTGGGACGTGATCGGGCGGCCCGGCAACGGCGTTCCCGGCCGCGCGCTCAGCCCGTCGATCATGATGCCCACACAGCGGCTCGCCGCCATCGCCGCGACCTCGTCCGTCTTCGCGCGCATCTGACGCAGCATCGTCGCGAACAGGATCGCGACGTCACCCGCGCCGACGTCGTCGCGGAGCTTGCCCTCGGCCTGGGCGCCGCGGACGAACTCGTCCAGGACCACCAGGATCTCGTCACGCAGGCGGCGGACCTCCGGGTCGCCCTTCAGGATCACCAGCGCCCGGTGCGACACCATCGCCAGCTGGACGACCAGCTGCAGCTCGACCGACTGCCGCAGCAGCCGCTCGAGCGCGCGCCACGACGACGTCTCCTCCGCGGCGATCCGCTTCGCGTCGATCAGGACCCGCTCGAAGTTGTCCATCGCCACCGCGCGGACCAGGGCGTCACGATCCGGGAAGCGCCGGTACAGCGTGCCGACGCCGACGCCGGCCGCCCGGGCGATCTCCTCCATCGGCACTTCGGCACCGGACGCGGCGAAGATGCTCTTCGCGGCGGCCAGGATCTGGTCGCGGTTGCGCCGCGCGTCAGCCCGCAGGCTGGTATCGGGGTCTGCCGTCATGCCGTTCGCCTCTCGCTGAATCTGGCGCGGGGTGATTCTCGCATGGTCAGGCGCCCACACAGTGCATCCGCAAGATGTCACCCGTTAGCTAGTGGACGATGTCCTTCCACTTGGGTACGTTGGGTTATAGAACCGGAATGTAATCCTCCACATACTTTCCGTCCGATTTGGGGATCCGAAATGACCGAAGTCGCCGAACCCGCCACGACCTCGACCGGGGAAGAGGTCTTCCCGCTGGTGCGCAGCTGCCCGTTCGCGCCGCCACCGGCGTACGAGAAGCTGCGCGAAGCGGGCCCCGTCCAGCGCGTCGAGCTGCAGTCCGGCCAGGAGGCCTGGGCGATCACCCGGCTCGAGGACGTCCGGCAGATGCTGACCGACCCGCGGTTCAGCTCCGACCGGTTCAACCCGGGCTTCCCGTTCCTGACCAAGCAGGGCCGCCCGGTGCGGCGGAGCAACTTCACCGCGTCGCTGATCAACATGGACCCACCGCAGCACGGCTCGGCCCGGCGTGAGGTCGTGGGCGAGTTCACGGTCAAGCGGATGAAGGCCCTCCAGCCCCGCATCCAGCAGATCGTCGACGAGCACATCGACGCGATCCTGGCCGGCCCGAAGCCCGCCGACCTGGTCACCGCGCTGTCGCTGCCGGTGCCGTCGCTGGTCATCTGCGAGCTGCTCGGCGTCCCGTACGCCGACCACGACTTCTTCCAGGTCCGCAGCTCGACGCTGCTCAACCGCGACGTCGAGCAGGACGACCGGATCAAGGCCGTCGACGAGCTGCAGACCTACCTCGACCAGCTGGTCTCCACCAAGGAGGCCGAGCCGGCCGACGACCTGCTCAGCCGCCAGATCGCCAAGCAGCGCGAGGAGCACGGCGAGGCCGACCACGACTCGCTCGTCTCGCTGGCGTTCCTGCTGCTCATCGCCGGGCACGAGACTACGGCGAACATGATCTCGCTCGGCACCGTCGCGCTGCTGGAGAACCCGGACCAGCTCGAGCTCATCAAGAACGACCCGGGCAAGACGCTCGACGCCGTCGAGGAGCTGCTCCGGTACTTCACGATCGCCGAGTTCGCGACCTCGCGCGTCGCCACCGAGGACCTCGAGATCGGCGGCCAGCTGATCCGCGAGGGCGAGGGCGTGCTCGGCCTCAGCTACTCCGGCAACCGCGACCCGGAGGCGTTCGACAACCCGGACGAGCTGGACCTGGAGCGCGGCGCGCGCCACCACGTCGCGTTCGGCTTCGGGCCGCACCAGTGCCTCGGCCAGAACCTGGCCCGGATGGAGCTGCAGATCGTGTTCGACACGCTCTTCCGCCGCCTCCCGGAGCTGAAGCTGGCCGTGCCGGTCGAGCAGCTGCCGTTCAAGCACGACTCGTCGATCTTCGGTCTGTACTGCCTGCCCGTGACCTGGTGAAAGAGGGGAAATCATGACGACAGTCGAGGAGCCGGTCCACCAGTTCCCGATGACCCGCACGTGCCCGTTCTCGCCGCCGCCCGCGTACCAGGAGATCCGCGAAGAGGAGCCGATCACCCGCGTCGGGCTCCCCGACGGCGGACGCGCCTGGGTGGTCAGCCGGCACGAGGACGTCCGGACCGTGCTGAACGACCGGCGGTTCAGCGCCGACCGGCAGCACCCGGACTTCCCGCAGCTGGTGGCGGGCGGGTTCCGGCGCCAGGGCGACGAGCGCACCATGATCACCATGGACGCGCCCGAGCACGGGCCGGCCCGCAAGGCCGTGCTCGGCGAGTTCACCGTGCGCCGGATGGAGGCGCTGCGGCCGCGGATCCAGGAGATCGTGGACGGCCAGATCGACGCGCTGCTGGCCGGGCCGAACCCCGGCGACCTCGTCGAGGCGCTGGCGCTGCCGGTGCCGTCGCTGGTGATCTGCGAGATGCTCGGTGTGCCCTACGACCAGCACGACTTCTTCCAGACCCACACGGCGAAGCTGATCAAGCGCTCGACGTCGCCGGAAGAGCGGCGCGCGGCGTTCGACACCATCCGCGGCTACATGGAAGAGCTCATCGCGGAGAAGGAGGAGAACCCGCCGGACGACCTGCTCGGCCGGCAGATCGTCAAGCTCCGCGAAGACGGTACTTACCGGCGTGCTTCGCTGGCCGCGACCGGTTTCCTGCTGCTGGTGGCCGGGCACGAGACGACGGCGAACATGATCTCGCTGTCGACGGTGGCCCTGCTCCGGAACCCGGAGCAGCTGGCGCTGCTGAAGGCCGACCCGGGCAAGACCCTCGACGCCGTCGAGGAGATGCTGCGCTACTGGACGATCGTCGACGCGGCGACCGCGCGGCTGTGCGTCGAGGACGTCGAGCTGAGCGGACAGCTGATCCGGGCCGGCGAGGGCGTGCTCGCGCTGGGCTACGCGGCCAACCGCGACCCCGGGGCGTTCGACAACCCGGACGACCTGGACATCGACCGCGGCGCGCGGCACCACGTCGCGTTCGGCTTCGGCCCGCACCAGTGCCTCGGCCAGAACCTGGCCCGGATGGAACTGCAGATCGTGTTCGACACGCTGTTCCGCCGGATTCCGTCCCTGAAACTGGCAGTTCCCGTGGAAGAACTGCCCTTCAAGGACGACGCGAACATCTACGGGCTGTACCGGCTGCCGGTCACCTGGTAGAGATCGAGCGGACGGCCCTCCCACCACAGGAGAAGAACCATGAAGATCATCGCGGACACCGGCAAGTGCGTCGGCGCGGGTCAGTGCGTCCTCACCGAGCCCGCGCTGTTCGACCAGAGCGAGGACGACGGCACCGTCATCGTCCTCGACGACCAGCCGCGGGGCGAGCTGATCGAAAAGGCCCGCGAAGCGGTGCACGTCTGCCCCAGCCAGGCCCTCTCCCTCGAGGAGTAGCCGAAGTCCGTGCGTGGCCCATCGAGGGACTCGAGGTCCCTCGATGGGCCGTGTACGGCTTTCAGGACAGGCGCGGGGCCACGCCGACGGCTACTTCACCGCTCCCATCGACAGCCCCCGGACGAGGTGGTTCTGCGCGAACCAGCCGACGATCATCACCGGCAGCGACGCCAGCAGCGCGGCCGCGGACAGCTGGGCCCAGTACAGCCCCTCGCTCGTGATGAACCCGACGAGGAACACCGGCACGGTGCCGGCCCGCGCCGCCGTCAGGTTGACCGCGTAGAAGAACTCGGTCCAGGAGAAGATCACGCAGATCAGCGCGGTCGCCGCGATACCGGGCGCGACCACCGGCATGATGATCCGGCGCAGCAGCGTCGGCAGGTTCGCGCCGTCGATCCGGCCGGCCTCGATCATCTCGTGCGGCACTTCGAGGAAGAACGACCGCATCATCCAGATGGCCAGCGGCAGGTTCATCGACGTGTAGAGGATGATCAACGCCCACACCGTGTCCAGCAGCTCGGTGTTCTGGGAGATGATGTACAGCGGGATGATCGCCGCGACGATCGGCAGCATCTTCGTCGACAGGAAGAAACCCAGCGCGTTCGACGTCTTCTTCACCGGCGCCAGCGAAAGCGCGTACGCCGCCGGGATGCCCAGCAGCAGCACCAGCAGCGTCGAGATCACCGTGACGAACGCGGAGTTCGCCACGTAGGGCAGGAACCCGCCCTTCAGGACGTTCGCGATCTGGTCGAACGTCGGGCTGAAGAACAGCTTCGGCGGGTCGGTGTAGGCGTCGGACTCCTGCTTGAACGCCGTGAGGATCATCCACAGCAGCGGGAAGACGAACAGGATCGCGATCACCCAGGTGACGACGGTGAGCGCACCGGGGCCGAGCTTGCGCTTCGGCTTGCGGGCCGGCGGGGCGGCGGTGGCCGCCTCCGGTCGAGTGTCCACTGTGGTCGCGCTTTGAGTAGTCACCGCATGCCTCCGTCTACGGAAAATGTGCGGAACATCAAGCGCAGGGCGAAGGTCGCGACGATCATCGTCAGGATCACGACGATCACGCCCATCGCCGACGACTGGCCGACGTCGAAGCCTTCGAACGCGCGCTGGTAGATGTAGTACGGCAGGTTGGTGCTGGACACGCCCGGCCCACCCTGCGTCATCAGGAAGATCGCGTCGAAGCTGTTCACGATGTAGATCGCGCCCAGCAGCGTCGCCAGCTGCAGGAACCGCGACAGGTGCGGCAGCGTGATGGAGACGAACGTCCGCCACCGGCTCGCACCGTCCACGGAGGCCGCTTCCAGGACCTCTTTGGACTGGCTC
The DNA here is from genome assembly GCF_023023025.1 of Amycolatopsis sp. WQ 127309. NCBI lineage: Bacteria > Bacillati > Actinomycetota > Actinomycetes > Pseudonocardiales > Pseudonocardiaceae > Amycolatopsis > Amycolatopsis sp. WQ 127309. Next base: position 3,572,436 of record NZ_CP095481.1, on the reverse strand, counting down.
TGCAGCCCGGCCAGGATCAGCAGCATCATGAACGGCGTCCACTGCCACACGATCTGCGCCATCACCGAAGCCAGCGGGAACTGCGAAAGCCAGTCGGTGTCGGTGCCGAAGACGAAGTGCAGCAACCCGTAGGTCGGGTCGAACACCGTCGTCTTCCACAGCAGCGCGCCGGCCGCCGGCAGGATGAGGAACGGCGTGATCAGCAGCGTGCGGACGAAGCCGCGGCCCATGAACTTCCGGTCCAGCAGGATCGCCAGGCCGAGGCCGAGCAGCAGCGCGACGAGCACGCACACCACGGCCAGCAGCACCGTGTTCAGCAACGCGACCAGGAACGTCGTGTCACCGAAGACGTCGATGTAGTTGTCCAGGCCGACGAAGTGCCGCGAGCCCGGCCGGACCAGGTTCCAGGACTGGAACGAGTAGAACACGGTCAGCAGGAACGGCAGCTGCGTCACGGCGACGACGAAGAGCAACGCCGGCAGCAGCGGCAGGCGCCGCTTGGCCGCGGTGCTCAGGCCGCGTTTCTCCGTGACCTTCGCGTGCGACTGGGACTTGGGGGTGGATACGGAGAGCGTGGACATCACTGCACCGCCTTGTAGGAGTCGCCCACCGTCTGGGCGTAGTCCTGGGACTGCGTCAGGGCGTCGTCGACCGACTCGCGGCCGGCGATCGCCGCCGACAGCTGCTGGCTCACCCGGGTGCCCAGGTCCTGGAACTCGGGGATGCCGACGAACTGGATGCCCGGGTAGGGCACCGGGTTCGCCATGGCCTTCTGCTGGTTCGCGTCCGCGATGCCGTCGAGCGTCGGTTTCGCGTAGGCCTGCGCGGCCTTGGCGTAGTCGGGAATGTCGTAAGTGGACTGACGCACACCCGGCGGGACGCGGTTCCAGCCGTAGGTCGCCCCGACCTTCCGCACGTACGCCTTGTCGGTCATCCACGCCATGAACTTCCAGGCCGCGTCCTTGTCCTTGGCCACCTTGGGGATGCCGAGGGCCCAGGTGTAGAGCCAGCCACTGGCCTGAGTCTTGACGACCGGTGCCGGCGCGTAACCCGACTTGCCGACGATCTTGCTGCTCGACGGGTCCTCGTTGGTGCCGGCCATGACCGTGGCGTCGTACCACATCGCCGCGTTGCCCTGCGTGTAACGCGTGCCGCACTCGGAGAACCCGGCGCTGGAGGCGCCGACCTCACCGTGGTCGCGGATCAGGTTGACGTAGAAGTTCGCGGCGTCCTTGAACTCCGGCGACGTCAGCTTGGCGTTCCAGTCCTTGTCGAAGTACTGGGCGCCGAAGGTGTTGGCCACCGTGGAGAACGGCGCGAGGCTCTCACCCCAGCCCGGCTTGCCGCGCAGGCAGATGCCGGCGACGCCGTTCGCCTTGTCGTCCAGCTTCGCGGCGAAGTTCGCGACCTGCTGCCACGTCGGCTTGGCCGGCATGGTCAGCCCGGCCTTGGCGAAGAGGTCCTTGCGGTAGGCCAGGAACGACGACTCGCCGTAGAACGGCACCGCGTACATCCGGTTCTGATACGACAGCGACTGCTTGATGCTGGGGATGAAGTCGCCTTCGTCGTAACCCGGGGTGGCCGCCATGTGCGGTTCGAGGTTCTCGAGCCAGCCGTTGGCCGCCCACTGCGGGGCTTCGTAGTTGCTGATCATCACGACGTCGAACTCGCCGCCCTCGGTGGCGGTCGACGCGGTGATCTTGGCGCGGGCCTGGTTTTCCGGCAGCGAGACGAACTTGAGGCTGATCCCGGTGGCCTTCTCGAACTCGGGGGCGAGCGAGATCGCGTCCTTCATCTGCGGGTTGGACACGATCGCGATGACGAGCGTCGAGTTGCCGGTGCCGACCGAGCCGGCGCCCGCGCAGCCGGTGACCAGCAACGACGTCGCGGCGAGGAGGGTGAGCAGCTTACGCACGGCCACCTCCCGGGAGGACCTGCACCTTGAGGCCGGAGCCGCTGCGCATCTTGGCGAGCGCGTCCGGGTACTGCTCCAGCGGCAGCCGGTCCGTGAGCAGCTCGTCCGTGTTGACGGCGCCGCCGGCCACGAGGTCGAGCGCGGTGCCGTAGCTGTTCAGCACGGCCATCGAGCCGACGACGGTGATCTCGTCGTTGTAGATGCGGAACGGCGAAAGCGCGACGCGGGCTTCGGCCGGGGCGACGCCGAAGACGAGCAGCCGGCCGCCGCGGCGGATCGAGTCGAAAGCGGCTTCGATGGCCGGGGCGGCGCCGGTGCAGTCGACGGCGACGTCGAACTTCTCGCCGTTCAGCTCGCCGACGTCGGCCGCGGTGGCGACGGCGCCCAGCCGGCCCGCGCGCGGCAGCCGGTCCTTGTTGCGGTCGACCACGGTGACGTGGGCGCCGGCGCGTTGCAGCAGCTGCTGCATGATCAGGCCCATGGTGCCGGCGCCGACGACGAGAAAGCGCTCTCCGGCTTCGACGCCGACCCGGCGAACGCCGTGCACCGCGCAGGAGACGGGCTCGACCAGCGCGCCCTGCTCCCAGGTCATCGTGTCGGGCATCCGGTAGCAGTTGGCCGACGGGACGGCGACGAACTCCGCGAAGGCGCCGTCGACGGTGTCACCGGTGGCGTTCCAGTTCGCGCAGAGGTTGCCGTGGCCGGAGCGGCACGGGCCGCAGTAGCCGCAGAACAGCGAGGGGTCGACGGCGACGCGGTCGCCGATCTCCCAGCCGCCCGGCACGTCGTCGCCGAGCTCAACGATCTCCCCGGCGAACTCGTGACCGGGGACGATCGGGTACGGCGTCGGCGGGAAGTGCCCGTCGGCGATGTGCAGGTCCGTGCCGCAGATGCCGCACGCGCCCACCTTGATGACGACCTGTCGTTCCCCTGGTTTCGGATCGGGCACTTCGCCGACCCTGATCTCGCCGGGCCGGTCGATGATGGCGGCACGCATGCCTAGCCCCTTCCTCGCGCTCATATGAGCATCGTTGACCTGATGCGTCGAGAAGTTGTGAAGGCATTACAGGTCTGACGTCGGTGTTACGTCAACCTTTCGGGCAGATTTCGCGCTATAGTGCTCATATGAGCATGTCCAAGAAGCAGTCGTCGCTGACCGAAGCCATGCTGCTAGCGACCGTCGCCCGGCGCTTCTACGTGCAGGGACGCTCCAAGCTGGAGATCGCCGACGAATTCGACGTCAGCCGCTTCAAGGTCGCGCGGATGCTCGACACCGCCATGGAATCCGGCCTGGTCAGAGTGGAGTTCGCCCTGCCGGCGCCGGTGGACCTGACCCTGTCGGACGAGGTCCGGTCGGCCTACGGCCTGGACCGGGCCCTCGTGCTGGAACGCTCAACCGAGCGTGAGCCGAAGGAGGTCGTCCGGGCCAGGATCGGCGCGCTCGCGGCCCGGCTGCTCGAAGAGATCGTGACGACCGACGACATCCTCGGGCTCTCCTGGGCCCGCTCGGTGAACGCGCTGACCGAGGCGATCCGGACGCTGGCGCGCTGCCCGGTCGTCCAGCTCTGCGGAGTGCAGGCGGGGATGGACATGCGCGGCCGCTCGGTCGAGACGGTCAGCCGGGTGACGGCGGTGTCCGGCGGCGACGCCTACCCGATCTTCGGGCCGCTGGTGCTGCCGGACCGCCGCACGACCGAGACCCTGCGGCGGCAGCCCGGCATCGTGGAGACGTTCGGCCAGTTCCGGAACCTGACGAAGGCCGTGGTCAGCATCGGCGCGTGGCAACCAGGCGAGTCGACGGTCTACGACGCGCTGGACGAGGCGGAGCGAGCGGCGATAGCGGCCCGCGGCGCGACGGCGGAGGTCGCGGCCCGGCTGTTCGACGCGTCCGGCAACGCGTTGTCCACCGGCCTGGCCCATCACGTGCTGGCGATCAGCCACGAGGAGCTGATGGCGGTGCCGGAGGTGATCGCTTTGGGTTACAGCAAGCCGAAAGCGTCGGCGGTGGACGCGGTACTGCGGTCGGGCATGGTCTCGACGCTGATCACCGACGCGGCGGCCGCGGTGCCGCTCCTGGCCCTGGCGGCGAAGAACCCGCCTGTACTCCCGGGGAGGTAGCCGGCGCCCGGCGCGTTACCCCACCTGGTGTAGATCGCGCGGCGACGGCTCCGGGGTTACGCCCGATGTGCCCGGGCCCCGCGGCGGCGAGCCTTGGAGCGTGACCCGAACCAAGGCTTCTCCCCGCTGGCGCCACGCCGTCGTCTGGCTGCACGTCCTGTCGTCGGTCGCCTGGATGAGCCAGGCCCTCGCGCTCGTCGTGCTCATGTCGCTGGCGCTCACCCGCCGCGCCCAAGCCGGCGCCGCGACCGCGATGGCCGACCGGCTCGACTCCGTGCTGCTCGCTCCGATGGCGAACGTCTCCGCCTTCACCGGCCTCGTGCTCGCCGGCGCGACCGCGTGGGGCTACACCAGGCACTGGTGGGTCCTCACGAAGTTCGCCCTGACGCTCATCCAGCTCTACGCCGGCATCTTCCTGCTCTCCTCCGCGCTGCGCGACGCCGCGGACACCGCCACCGTCGCGTGGCCGCAGATCGCCGGCGCCTCGCTGATGGCGAGCGCGCTTTCCTTCCAGGCGTGGCTTTCGATCGCCAAGCCGTGGAAGAAAACGCCGTGGTCGCCCGCCGCGAAGCCGCCGGCCGCGCCGACCTGGGTGTTCGTCACCGGGGTGGCCGCGCCCGCGTTCGACGTCGGCGCCGGGCTCCTCGCCGGCTACCCGCTGCCCGCGTTGTCGCTGGTCACGCTGGTCGTGCTCGGGTTTGAGCGGCGACGACGTCGTCGCCGTGCTCAGCCGCCCACCGCCCGAAGCCTTCGATCGGCTCCAGGAAACTCGAGCCCAGCGGCGTGAGGGCGTAGCCGCCGTCGCGGCGCTCGAGGAGACCGTCGGACTCCAGGCGCCGCACGGTTTCCGTGAGCACCTTGGCGCTGATCCCGCCGATCGAGCGGCGCAGTTCGCCGTGCCGGCGCGGGCCGTGGCGCAGCGCCCACAGCACCACCGGGTTCCAGGTGTTGGCGACGAGGTCGAACGCGAGCCGCGTCGGGCAGTCGGCGAGAAAGTCCATGGTTACCTTTCGGTTCCTGCCGGGGTCCCTAACGTCGTGCCGGTACAGCAAAGCACGAGGAGGACGCATGCGGATCGGGATCTTCGGCACGGGCGCGATGGCGACGGCACTGGGCCCGCACTGGACGAACGCCGGCCACGAACTGCGGGTGGCCGGCCGCGGCACCGGGACGTGGGCCGAGGTGGCGGCCTTCGCGGACGCCGTGCTCCTGGCGATCCCCGCGGACGCCGTCTTCGACGTCCTGCCGAAAGCGGGCCCGCTGCACGGCAAAGTGCTGGTGGACTGCACCAACCAGCCCGGCCCGACCGGTACCGAGCCCCCGCCCGGCACCCCGGTGGCGACCCGGATCGCGGCCGCCGCGCCGGGCGCGCACGTCGTCAAGGCGTTCAACCTGGCCCACGTCGACGTCTGGCGCGAGCCACCCGCGACGCTCACGGTGCCGCTGTGCGGCGACGACCCGGCGGCCCTCGACGTCGTCCGCACGCTGGTCCGCGACGTCGGCTGCACCCCGGTCCTCGGCGGCGGCCTGGACCGCGCGCACCTGCTGGAGGCGACGGCGGCGTTCGCCATCGGCCTGTGGTTCGCGGGCGAGGACGCCCGGGCGATCCTGGTTTCAGCCGACGGCTGAGACGTTGCCGGCCGCGAGGTCGGCGGCCCGGGCCCGCAGGGGTGCGCCGCCGCGCGGGATGAGCGTCACCGTGCCGTCGGCCAGGTCCGTGACCAGCGTGCTCAGCGTCAGCTGCGGGTCGCCGCCGGCCGCGTCGCGGTGCACGTCGTTCGTCAGCGTGTCCGCCAGCCACGTCACGTCCGGGGCGGCCGGTGACAGGTGCGCGCAGACCTCGGCGCGGTCCAGGCTCTCCTCGCCCGCCGCGTCGAGGTCCGGCGGCAGCTGGCGGAAGTGGTTGGTGTGCCAGGAAAGCCCACTGGCCACAGTGGTCACGGCCGTCTCGTGACCGGCCTTCTCGACCACCGTCACACCGGCCGACCCGACCTGCCCCATGGTGTACGCGAACCCGCCCGCCGAAGCGTGCGAGCGCAGCGACGACACGGCTTCCGCGACGTCGACGGCGCGCTGCAGCGACCGCGCGACGAAGTGCCGCCCGGCGCACGGCGAAGGCGTCACCACGTTCACGCTGTCGATCCCCCACACCAGCCCGTGCGTCGTGAGCGTGAAGGTGTTGGCCGGCACGAAACCCGGGTACCACCAGACGCAGACGCCGGGCTCGCCGTCGATCAGCAGGGTCAGCAGCCGCCCGATGCCGTCGAACACCGGGGCGCCGTCCTCGTTGTGGCCGAGCAGGCTCCGCGCGCCGACCCACGCGAGGTCGGTGCAGCCGGTGCCGTCGCCGGTGCCCAGGTCACCACGCAGGTTGGCCAGCAGCAGGTCGTCGAACGGCACCCCCGCGCCCGACGCCAGCGCGGCGAGTTCGGCGTAGGCGTCCGGGTGTTCGACCTGCGACGCCGATTCGATCGCCCGGAACAGCACCGGCGACCGCCGTGCCCGCTCGGTGACCGGCCACTCGGGCAGTCCGGCGAGGACGGTCCGGATGTCCTCCGCCGCATACGCCCCCAGCTCGGAGAACGCGGATTCGCGGGGGCCGCGGACGACCGTCCAGCGCACGTCACCGATCCGGTGCTCCACGACCGTCGCCGCCATGCGCTCACGATGCCTGAGCAGTCAGGAAAAGGCAACGACTAGTGCGCACCCACCGCGACCACGCGGACCACCGCCGAGCCGGCTTCGTCGGACGCGGCCAGGTCGATCTCCGCGCTGATGCCCCAGTCGTGGTCGCCCGCCGGGTCGTCGAAGATCTGGCGGACCTTCCAGACGTCCGGCAGCTGCTCGATGATGATCAGTGCCGGGCCGCGCGCGTCCGGGCCGGTGCCCAGCGCGTCGTACTCCTCGAAGTAGTCCTCGATCGCGTCTTCCCACGCGTCGGCGTCCCAGCCGGACGCCGCGTCCAGCTCGCCCAGCACGTTCCACGCCCGGCGCCCGAACAGCTCGACCCGGCGGAACAGCTCGTTGCGCACCAGGACGCGGAACGCGCGCTCGTTGCGCGTGACGGCGGGCGGTTCGGCCGGCGGCCGGTGGGAGACCGGCCCTTCCTCGTCCGGGTGGCGCAGGGCTTCCCACTCGTCGAGCAGGCTGGAGTCGACCTGCCGGACGAGCTCGCCGAGCCACTCGATGAGGTCCTGCAGCGGTTCGGTCTTCGCCTCGTCCGGCACCGTGTGGCGCAGCGCGTCGTAGGTGTCCGCGAGGTAGCGCAGCACCAGGCCTTCGGACCGCGCCAGCTGGTAGAAACCGATGTACTCGACGAAGTTCATCGCGCGCTCGTACATGTCGCGCACGACCGACTTGGGCGACAGCTCGTAGTCGTCGACCCACGGGTGGCCCTGCCGGTAGCTGTGGAACGCGCCCTGCAGCAGCTCTTCCAGCGGCTTCGGGTAGCTGACGTTCTCGAGCAGCTCCATCCGCTCGTCGTACTCGATGCCTTCGGCCTTCATGGCGTTCACGGCCTCGCCGCGCGCCTTGAACTGCTGCTGCGACAGCACGGGCCGCGGGTTGTCCACAGTGGATTCCACAGTGGACACGACGTCGAGCGGGTAGCTCGGCGACTCCAGGTCGAACAGCTCGATCGCGGCCAGCGCGAACGGCGAAAGCGGCTGGTTGAGCGCGAAGTCGAACTGCAGGTCGACGGTGAGCCGGACGATCCGGCCCTGCTCGTCCGGCTCGGGCAGCCGCTCGACGATGTCGGCGGACAGCAGCGCGCGGTAGATCGCGATGGCGCGCAGGATGAGCTTGCGCTGCGACGCGCGGTCCTCGTGGTTGTCCTCCAGCAGGTGACGCATGGAGTCGAACGCGTTGCCCGGGCGCGAGATCACGTTCAGCAGCATCGAGTGCGTGACCTTGAAGCTGGACGTCAGCGGCTCGGGCTCGGCCGCGATCAGCCGGTCGAACGTGCTCTCGGTCCAGTTGACGAAGCCCTCCGGTGCCTTCTTCCGGACGATCTTCTTTTTCTTCTTCGGGTCGTCGCCCGCCTTCTCCAGCGCCTTCGCGTTTTCGACGACGTGGTCGGGCGCCTGGACGACGACGTAACCGTCGGTGTCGTAGCCCGCCCGGCCGGCGCGGCCGGCGATCTGGTGGAACTCACGCGCCTTGAGGTGGCGCTGGCGGACGCCGTCGTACTTCGTGAGGGCGGAGAAGACCACGGTCCTGATTGGTACGTTGATGCCGACGCCGAGCGTGTCCGTCCCGCAGATCACCTTCAGCAGCCCGGACTGGGCCAAGGTTTCGACCAATCGGCGGTACTTCGGCAGCATGCCGGCGTGGTGGACGCCGATGCCGTGGCGGACCAGCCGCGAGAGCGTCTTGCCGAAGCCGGCGGAGAACCGGAAGTCGCCGAGCAGGTCGGCGATGGCCTCCTTCTCCGCCTTGGTCGTGACGTTGATGCTCATCAGCGTCTGCGCCCGCTCGATGGCCGCGGCCTGCGAGAAGTGGACGACGTAGACCGGCGCCTGACCGCCGTGGAGCAGCTCGGACATGGACTCGTGCAGCGGGGTCAGCGCGTACCGGAAGGTCAGCGGCACCGGGCGCTGCACCGACGTGACCACCGCCGTCGGCTTGCCGGTGCGGCGGGTGAGGTCCTTCTCGAAGAAGGACACGTCGCCCAGGGTCGCCGACATCAGGACGAACTGGGCCTTCGGCAGCTCGAGGATCGGCACCTGCCACGCCCAGCCGCGGTCGGGCTCGGAGTAGAAGTGGAACTCGTCGGCCACGACCTGCCCGACGGGGGCGTCGGCCCCGAACCGCAACGCGATGTTCGCCAGGATTTCGGCCGTGCAGCAGATGATCGGCGCGTCCGGGTTGACGGCGGAGTCGCCGGTCATCATCCCGACGTTGTCCGCCCCGAAGATCTCGATGAGCTGGAAGAACTTCTCCGACACCAGCGCTTTGATGGGCGCGGTGTAGTAGCTGCGGCGGCCCTGGGCGAGCGCGGTGAAGTGCGCGCCGACCGCGACGAGGCTCTTCCCGGAGCCGGTCGGCGTCGAGAGGATGACGTTCGATCCGGAGACGACCTCCATCACCGCCTCCTCCTGCGCCGGGTACAGCGCGATGCCCCGATCGGCCGTCCAGGTCGTGAACGCTTCGAAGAGGGCGTCGGGGTCGGGATCCGCAGGCAGGAGGTCTGTGAGAGTCATGAGACGTCCATCGTGCCATCCGCTCGTCGCAAAGTCGGCAGGGGCGATCGCATCGCGAGTGGTAAACCCGTAGGCTTCGCGGTACCGCGCACCGACCGGGGCATACTTTCGGTCTCGCGCGCACACGGGCGGTAATCCGGAGGGCTTAGGAATGGCACAGGACATCATCCCGATCGAACTCGGCCTGCCGCAGGGGGACGTCGTCACCCTGTGGGCGCCGCGCTGGCGGGAGGACGGCGAGGAGTGGGAAGCGTTCCTCGGCGACGAGGACGACCTGTACGCGTTCCCGGACGCAGCCCACTTGGCCGCGTTCGTACGCACCTCCGAGCGGCACGACCTGCTGGATCACCCGGCGTGGGACGCGGTTCCGTCGCTGAACGTCCCGGAGCTGATCCCGGACGAGGACCACACGTACGACCTCGTCGGCGTGCCCGAGCTCGTCGCCGAAGAGCCGGACATCTGGCACATCGCGGAGCTCGCCGAGATCATCGGCATCGTGCGGTCGCTCGCCGACGTCTGCGACCTCGAAGAGGTCCACGAGATCCTCGACTCGACCGAGGGCTTCTCGCTGCTCGACCAGGGCACCCTCCCGTTCACCGGGAGCGTCGGCGTCCAGGTGTGGAACGACCTGTCCGAGACGGTGTCGCAGAAGTGGGACACCGTGCTGGACGCGATCGACGGCCTGGTGACCGCACCCGACGTCGACGAGAAGATCCTGGAGCAGACCGCCGAGGAGCTGGCGGCGTTCCACGAGGAGTCCGCGGCGGCCGAAGCCGGCGCCGAGGGTGAAGAAGACCTCGAGGCGATCGACTCCGCCGACTCGGACGACGACGCCGAAGACGAGGAAGAGGACGAGGGCCCGGTCGGCTTCTGGGCCGAGGTCGGCATCGACCCGATCAAGATCATCACGTCCGGCGCGGAGTACTACACGCTGCGCTGCTACCTCGACGACTCGCCGGTGTTCCTCGGCAGCGAGGGCGAGATCGACGTCTACACCTCGGAGAAGGCGCTGGCGCGGGCCCTGGCTGACGGCAAGGACCTCGCCGACACCGACCTCGCCGACGTGTCCACCTGGGAAGAGGTACTGGCGAAGGCCACTGCGGGCGAGCTCGAGATCGAGGTCGACCCGGAGAACACCTACGTCCTGTCCGGCATCGACGCGGACATCGCGGAGGGCCCGGAGGCGATCGACCCGACCCAGCTCGAGCTGGCCGTCGAGCTGATCACCGACGCCGCCGACTGGGCGGGCGACGACACGGCCGACACGGCACTGGCGAGCAACGAAAGCCTGGGCTGGCTGGTCTCGTTCGTCCTGCGCCCGGACCCCACACGCCTCGAGCCGAGCGCCCCGTTCGACGCGGAGCAGGGCTCGTGGCGCAAGCTGGTGGAGACGTTCGAAAACCGCCTCACGGTCGCCTGACTTTCCGACCCCACGAAGGCCGCCTCCCGAGTCCGGGAGGCGGCCTTCGTCGTGTCAGCCTGCCCTCGTCCTGCCTGCCCTCGTCGTGCCTGCCCTCGTCGTGCCTGCCGGATGTCCGTCCACAGCCCGGCCCGGATGTGGACAACTCGGCCCGCACCGCCGTCACCGCCCGGATTCCGTCGCAGGCCGCCGATACGCTGGAAACCGGGGGGCGGCGCCCCACGTTCCGCGAGCTTCGGCCACCGCCCGACGGCTGCTACGCCCGGCGCGGACCGGTCGGCTCGCGCACCCAGACGGTCGGTTCGCGTACGCAGGCAGTCGGCTCACTACCCGGAGGGTCAGTTCGCGCACGCGGGCGGTCGGCTCGCGTACTCGGAGGGTCGGCTCCCGTACCGGGAACGCCAACTCGCGTCCCCAACGGGTCGGCTCACGTGATCCGGCGCGGATCTCGCGTGCTCGGGCGCGTGTCTCGTGTGATCCGGCACGAGTCTCACGTGATCCGGCGCGGGACTCACGTGATTGGAGGCGCATCTCGCGTGATTGGGGGACGACACGCGGGCGCCGGGGGACGACACGGTCAGTCGCGGGGTTCGGCGCGGGTCGGGACTACCAGCACCGCCAGGGCCGGGAAGATCGCCGCGACGCAGAAGGCCAGCGCGTAGCGGCTGTCGCCGATCACCAGGCCCAGCAGGGGCGGCGTGAGGGACGCCGCGATGTTCTGGCCCGTGTTCTGCGTGCCCATCGCGCGGCCCGACCACGCCAGGCCGGCCAGCTCGGCCGACGCCGTGAAGCCGAGGCCGTTGTCGGCGACCGTGATGATGCCGGCCAGCGCCAGCGCGAGCAGCACCAGCCAGAGCCACGTCGTGTCGCCCAAGGCGACCAGCAGCATCACGAAGCAGCTCAGCACCGCGAGCTGGCGCATCGGCCGCAACCGGCTGCCGACCCGGTCGGACCACCAGCCCGACCCCAGCCGCCCCGCGGCGCCCAGGACCTGGACCACCGCCAGGTACCAGCCCGCCGACAGCGCGCTCCAGTGCTGCACCGTGACCAGGTACACCGGCGCGAACGCCGACACCGCGAACTGCGGGACCACCAGCAACGCGCTCGCGCCGTGCACCCGCCACAGCGTCGCGTGCCGGTACGGCGACGGCGGCTTCTCACCCGAAGCCGGCCGAGGCGGCCGGGGCGGGTCCGCGACGAGCCAGGACACCAGCAGCGCGACGACGATCGCCAGCCCGGCCGGCAGCAGCACCGCCGCGCGGAACCCGAAGTGCGCGGCCAGCGGCGGCAGCCCGAGCGCGGCGACGCCGACACCCAGCGGCTGGGCCGTCTGGCGGATCCCCATCGCGACCCCGCGCTCGGACTTCGCGAACCAGCCCATGACGACGCGGCCGCTCGCCGCGTTCACCGAAGCCGAACACGCTCCGGCAGCAAGGAACACCCCGAAGAGCAGCCCGATCGAGTGGACGCCGAGCCCGGCGTACACCAGGAGTAACCCTGAGACCCCCAGTCCGAGGGCCATGATCAGACGCTCTCCGTAACGGTCCGCAGCCGCGCCCCACACGATCAGGGTGCACAACAACCCGATGCTCGGGGCCGCGACGACCGTGCCGGCCTGGGCCAGGGTCAGCCCCTCGGCCGCCCGCATCGCCGGGACCAGGAACGGGATGCCGTAGAGGAACGAACAGCTCGCGGTCTGCGCGGCGAGACCGAGCGCGAGGATGAGCCACCGTCGTGAACTCGCCTGAACCTGCTCGATCGAATCGCCCTTGACCTGCGCCATCGTCTTCACCGTCTCAAATTCTGAGAACAACTTCCTATATGGCGAAAGATAGTTGTCGTGCCTAAGGACCGCAACCGCCTATCGGCGGTCACGGTCCGAGGGCCTCGAGGTCAGCGCAGGGCGGCGTACCCGGGCTTGATCACGTCGTCGATCAGCGCGAGCCGGGAGTCGAAATCTATGAAGGCGGATTTCATCGCATTGATCGTGAACCAGCGCAGCTCGTCCAGGTCATAGCCGAAGGTCTCGTGCAGCGCGGCGAATTCGCTGGTCATCGTGCACCCGCTCATCAGCCGGTTGTCCGTGTTGACGGTGACCCGGAAGCGCAGCTTGGCCAGCAGGCCGATGGGGTGCTCGGCGATCGAGCGCACAGCGCCTGTTTGGACGTTCGACGTCGGGCAGATCTCCAGCGGGATGCGGCGGTCGCGGACGTAGGCGGCCAACCGTCCAAGGTGGACCGTGCCGTCGGCGTCGCTCTTGATGTCCTCGATGATCCGCACACCGTGCCCGAGCCGTTCGGCGCCGCAGTGCTGAATCGCCTCCCAAATGGACGGAAGACCGAACGCTTCGCCGGCGTGAATGGTGAAATGCGCATTGTTCTGCCGCAAATACTCGAAAGCGTCGAGATTGCGGGTCGGCGGGAATCCGTCCTCCGGTCCGGCGATGTCGAACCCGACGACGCCGGCGTCGCGGTAGCGGACCGCCAGGTTCGCGATCTCGAGGGCCCGGGCGTGCTGGCGCATCGCGCAGAGCAACGTCCCGACGCGGATCGAACCGCCGGCGGCGACCACGCGGCGTGTGCCCTCCGTGAACCCCGCCTGGACGGCCTCGACCACCGTATCGAGTGACAGACCGCGTTCGACGAACAACTCCGGTGCGTAGCGCACCTCGGCGTAGACGACGCCGTCGGCGGCCAGGTCTTCGACAGCTTCCGCGGCGACTCTGACCAGGGCTTCCTCCGTTTGCATCACCCCGCAGGTGTGCGCAAAGGTCTCGAGGTAGGAGACGAGCGAGCCGGAATCGGCCGCCTGGCGGAACCAGCTGCCCAGCTCGGCGGGGTCGCTGGTGGGCAGGCCGGTATAGCCGGTGGCGTCGGCGAGCTCGGCCACGGTCGCGGGCCGCAGCCCACCGTCCAGGTGGTCGTGCAGCAGCACCTTGGGCGCGCGGCGGAGCGTCTCGATGGGCAGAACAGGGGTTTCGTCGGACATCCCTCAACGGTAACCTCGGTGTCATTCCCCTACATGGCCGTAACTCTCAGTCTCCGGCTAACCCTGAGCGTCGAGATCAGGTAACGAATCGGCCATCCGGGGGCGGCCTCCGCAATACCCGCTTCACGGGGGCCATACGCACAGCAATTTCGCAATCGTTAAGCTTCGTGGCACGTCCCTCCATTTCCCCGCCGACGAAGGACACACAGCAGTGACCACTGACAACCACATTGCCGCCCCGTCCTTCGACCGGATGCGCAACATGCTGGTGCGCGCGGCCGAAGTGCGTGAGAGCGAGCAGCAGCAGATCTTCGACGCGCTCGACGACATCTACGCCCGCCTCGCGCCGGTCGACTCGCTGGGCGCGGTCCGCAAGCGGCTGTCCGAGATGCCCGACCGCACCGAGGTCAGCGTCCTGGCCGAGCGCCTCGACGAGACGATGTCCCGGCTGGAGGCCCAGGACAACGCCATCGCCGCGCTGACCCGCGCCGTCGAGAGCATCGTCGACAAGCTGGCCAAGCCGTTCGCGCAGCTCGACGGCCGCCTCGACGGCATGGCCTCGCGCTTCGAGGGCGTCGCAGGCCGGATGGACGGACTCGAGGACAAGCTCCAGAACATCCACCGCCGGATCGACGAGGTCGGCGGCCACCTCGACAAGCAGGACGCGAAGCTCGACTCGATCCCGCAGTCGGTGCTCGGCCCGGTCCGCGAGCGGATCGAGCAGAGCGAGGCGTCGCTGCGCGACCGCGTCGACCACGCCGACCACGAGCTGCGGAACAAGGTCGACGAGCTGAGCCGCGTCACGCAGGAGCGGATCGGCGAGCTGGACCGCGTCACCGGCGAGCGGATCGGCGCGAACACCGAGGCGCTCAAGGTCGCGCTGACCGAGACCGGCGAGATGATCGACGCCTCGGACCGCCTGGAGAAGCTCGGCAACCGCCTCGAGACGGTCACCACCCGCCTCGACGACCTGGCCGGCCGCCTCGACAAGGTGGAAGACGGCTTCCTGTCCGGCATCGGCGACCTCGACGGCGCGCTCAAGGCCGGGCTGTCCAAGGTCGAGGGCACGCTGTCCAAGCAGCCGGACACCGACTCGGTCGACTCGCTGGTGCGCAGGAGCAACGACGAGAGCGTCCGCCGCATCGGCGGCCAGCTCGACGAGGCGATGGCGACGTTCGCGGAGCTCATGCTCGGCGGCGGCCCCGCCGTGCAGCAGATCTCGCCCCCGCCGCCGGCCCCGCGCCAGCCGCGTCGCAGCTCCCGCAACGGCCGCGCCCCCAAGCCGGCCGACGCCAAGGCCAAGCCGGGCGAAGGCCCGGAAGAGCCCACGGAGTAAGCAAGCCAGTCGAAGAGGCCCCCACCGGTACGCCGGTGGGGGCCTTCTCGTATCTCACGTGTCTGGGGCCGGGACTCGCGTGATCGGAGCCGGAACTCGCGTGTCTGGGGCCGTACCGGCTCTGATCACGCGAGTTCCGGGCTCAATCACGCGAGTTCCGGGCTCAATCACGCGGGATACGACTTCGGACGTCACTCGGCCGGGTGATCATCTTCGCGATGATCATCACACCGTGCCGCGGATCGTCTCCCGGACGATCGGGGCCGCGACGGGAGCCGCGGCGGCCACCGTGAAGCCGCCTTCGAGGGCCGCCAGCGCTGCCGGGACGGCGGACGGCGTGTCCGTGTGCAGTTCCAGCAGCGGCTCGCCCTCGGTGACCGCGTCGCCCGGCTTGGCCAGGCACAGCACGCCCGCCGCGGCCTGGACCGGGTCCTCCTTGCGGGCCCGGCCCGCGCCCAGCCGCCACGAGGCGACGCCCACCGCGTAGGCGTCCAGCGAAGCCAGCACCCCGGAAGCCGGGGCGACCACCGTGTGGATGTGCGACGGCGTGGGCAGCGGTGCCGACGGGTCGCCGCCCTGGGCCGAGATCATCCGGCACCACGTCTCGTACGCCTCGCCCGACGCGAGCACCTCGGCCGGGTCCGTGGAGATCCCGGCCAGCGCCAGCATCTCGCGGGCCAGCGCCAGCGTCAGCGAAACGACGTCCGACGGGCCGCCACCCTGCAAGACGGCAACCGACTCCGCCACCTCGACCGCGTTGCCGACCGCGCGCCCCAGCGGGACGTTCATGTCGGTCAGCAGCGCCGTCGTCGGGACGCCGTGCGCGACGCCGATCGACGTCAGCGTCGACGCGAGCGTGCGCGCCTGGTCGAGCGTCTTCATGAACGCGCCGGACCCGAACTTGACGTCCAGGACCAGCCCGGACGCACCTTCCGCGATCTTCTTGCTCATGATCGAGCTGGCGATCAGCGGGATCGACTCGACCGTCGACGTCACGTCCCGCAGCGCGTACAGCTTCTTGTCCGCCGGGGCCAGCCCGGACGTCGCCGCGCAGACCACCGCGCCGACGTCCTCCAGCTGACGCGCGATCTCCGCCGTGGACAGGGAAGCCCGCCAGCCGGGGATCGACTCCAGCTTGTCGAGCGTGCCGCCGGTGTGCCCGAGGCCGCGGCCGGACAGCTGCGGCACCGCCGCGCCGCACGCGGCCACCAGCGGCGCCAGCGGCAGCGTGATCTTGTCGCCGACGCCGCCGGTCGAGTGCTTGTCGACGGTCGGGCGCGAGACGTCGAGCGAGAGCCGCTCCCCCGACGCGATCATCGCGCCCGTCCAGCGGGATATCTCCTCAGAGTCCATGCCCCGCAGGAAGATCGCCATCGCCAGCGCCGACATCTGCTCCTCGGCGACGACGCCGTGGGTGTAGGCGTCGACGACCCAGTCGATCTGCTCGTCGGACAACCGGCCGCCGTCCCGCTTCGCACGAATCACGTCCACTGCCGAGAACGCGCGCAGTGCTGATGGTTCGTTCGCAAGCCCGCTCACGGCAGGTCGTCCGGGCCGAAGGCGTCCGGCAGCACGTCCGACATCGGCAGGATGCCGCTCGGCGTGTCCACCAGGCAAGCGGAGCCGCCCAGCTCGAACAGGATCTGCCGGCAGCGCCCGCACGGCATCAGCAGGTCACCGGCGCCGCTGCGGCACGCGACGGCGACGAGCTTGCCGCCGCCGGACAGCCGCAGCTGCCCGGCCATCGTGCACTCCGCGCAGAGCCCGAGCCCGTAAGAGGCGTTCTCGACGTTGCAGCCGATGACCACGCGGCCGTCGTCGACGATCCCGGCGACCCCGACGTGCAGGCCCGAATAAGGCGCGTACGCATGGGAAGCCGCTTCAATCGCGCGAGAACGCAGCGCGTCCCAGTCCACTGTGGACATTAGTCCTCACCCCGCCGGTACGGCTGGCCGTCGGCCTTCGGCGGCCGCAGCCGCTGCGAGGCGACGGCGAGCACGATCAGCGTCACGAAGTGCGCGGTGTACGGGATCAGGTCCGACGGCAGCGTGTCGTTGGCCCAGTAGATCAGGTACAGGATCCCGGCGCCGACGACGCCGAGCCCGGCCGCGATCCACTGCTTGCGGAACAGCTGGACGACGACGATCACGGCGACCAGGATCACCGCGCCGTACAGCAGCGCGAGCACCGCTTCACCGCCACCCGAGAGCTGCAGGCCGTCGGCGTAACCGAACAGCGCCGCGCCGCCGAGCAGGCCGCCCGGGCGCCAGTTGCCGAAGATCATCGCCGCGAGACCGATGTAACCGCGGCCGTTGGTCTGGTTCTCCAGGTAGTCCGCGCCGCCGCGCAGCAGCACCAGCGACGCGCCGCCCATCCCGGC
The DNA here is from genome assembly GCF_023023025.1 of Amycolatopsis sp. WQ 127309. Classification (NCBI taxonomy): domain Bacteria; kingdom Bacillati; phylum Actinomycetota; class Actinomycetes; order Pseudonocardiales; family Pseudonocardiaceae; genus Amycolatopsis; species Amycolatopsis sp. WQ 127309. The sequence continues at coordinate 3,555,078 of NZ_CP095481.1, read as the reverse complement.
GAACGCGCCCGAGATCAGCATCGCGACGTACTTGTGCCGGTAGACGTTGACGCCGAGGGACTCCGCGGCCACCGGGTTCTCGCCGCACGAGCGCAGCCGCAGGCCGAAGCGCGTGCGCCACAGCACCCAGAAGCTGATCGGCACCAGCAGGATCGCGATCATCGTCAGCGGCGCCACCTCGGTGACCAGGCCGCGCAGGATGCCCGCGACGTCGGAGATCCCGACGCGCTGCTCCTTCTTGAGGTCACCGAGCCAGTCGGACAGGCCCGAAGCCGAGTAGGTGTCGAACTTCGGCACCACCGGCGACTGCCGCGGGTTGCCGGAGATCGGCTCGAAGATCAGGTTCGCGAGGTACTTCGTGACGCCGAGGCCCAGCAGGTTGATCGCGACGCCGGAGACGATGTGGTTGACGTTGAACGTCACCGTCGCCACCGCGTGCAGCAGGCCGCCCAGCGCGCCGAACACGAGCGCGGCCAGCAGGCCGACCCACACCCCGCCGTTGTACGAACCCCAGGCGGCGCCCCAGGTCCCGAGGATCATCATGCCCTCGAGCCCGATGTTGACGACGCCGGCGCGTTCGGCCCAGAGGCCGCCGAGCGCGCACAGCAGGATCGGCAGCGCCAGGCGCAGCGCCGTCGACGCGGTGTTGGACGACGTCAGCGTCGAGACGCCGGTGGAGTACGACGCCGTCGAGACGACGGCGATGGCGATCACGGCCCAGATGACGCCGCGGAGCCAGCCGGGGACGCGGGGCCGCTTGCGGTGCACCGGCATCGCGCCGGGGCTGCCGGCGTCGGGCCGGGAAACGTCGGTGACGGCCATCAGACGGCACCTCCCCCGGCGACCGAAGTGCTCTTGCCGCTGAGTGCGCGGCCGACTCTGCGTTGTTCGGCCGCCAGGTCGGCGCGCCGCACGATCTCGTACGCCACGACGACCGACAGCACGATGATGCCCTGCATGATCGTCGCGATCTCCTTGGACACGTTGATCTGCTCCAGCGACACCGCGGAGGTGTCCAGGAACGCCCACAGCAGCGCGCCGAGCGCGATGCCGCCGGGGTGGTTGCGGCCCAGCAGCGCGACCGCGATGCCGGTGAAGCCGTACATCTGGGTCGAGGTGATGCCGTAGGTGTAGTCGCGGCCGAGCAGCTCCGGCATCGCGACCAGACCGGCGACGCCGCCCGAGAGCACCATCGCGATCAGCGTCATCTTCTTGGCGTTGACGCCACCCGCGGCGGCCGCGGTGGTCGACTCGCCGGACGCCTTGAGCTCGAAGCCGAACCGCGTGCGGTTGAGCATGAACCAGTAGGCGGCGCCGATGATCGCGGCGATGATCACGAAGCCGAAGAGCGTGCCGGAGCCGAGCGGGATGCCCGGGATCCGGCCGGACGGCGCGATCTCCTTCGTCCCGATGTTGTTGCCCCGCTGCACGCCGAACTGGTCGGCGTTGATGAGGAAGGCGATGATCCCGCCGACGATCGAGTTCAGCATGATCGTCGCGATCACCTCGCTCACCCCGCGGGTGACCTTGAGGATCGCCGGGACCGCCGCGTACGCCGCACCGGCGACGACCGCGACGATGAGGATGACCAGCGTGTGGATCACCGGCGGCAGGTTCAGCGCGCCGCCGGCGATGGCCGCGACGACCGCGGCGAACCGGTACTGGCCCTCGACGCCGATGTTGAAGAGGTTCATCTGGAAGCCGATGGCGACCGCGAGCCCGGACAGGTAGTACACGGTCGCGAGGTTCGCGGTGTCGACCGCGGTCGAGCCCTTGAACATCTGGCCGATCATCGTGCCGTACGCCTCGAGCGGGTCGGCCCCCGAGATGACCAGCGCGATCGCCGACAGCAGCACGGCGAACGCGATCGCCAGCAGCGGTGGCAGCAGTTTCGTGCGCCAGGAGGTCATTCGTCGTCACCCTCTCCGGCGCCGGTCATCGCCGAGCCCAGTTCCTGCGGCGTCACGGTCGCGGGGTCGGCTTCGCTGACGAGCCGCCCGCGCAGCATGACGCGGATCGTGTCGGACAGGCCGATGAGCTCGTCGAGGTCGGCCGAGATCAGCAGCACGGCGAGGCCGGCGGCGCGGGCCTGGCGGATGTTCTCCCAGATCAGCGCCTGCGCGCCGACGTCGACACCGCGCGTGGGGTGCGAGGCGATGAGCAGCACCGGGTCGCCGGACAGCTCCCGCCCGACGATCAGCTTCTGCTGGTTGCCGCCCGAGAGCGCCGCGGCCGGGACGTCGATCCCGGGTGTGCGGACGTCGTACTCCCGCACGATCCGCTCGGTGTCCGCGCGCGTGCCCGCGATGTCGAGCAACTGTCCTTTGGAGACCGGTTCGCGGGTCTGGTAGCCGAGCATCCGGTTGACCCACAACGGTTGTGTCAGCAGCAGGCTGTGCCGCGTGCGGTCCTCGGCGATGTAGCCGATGCCCGCCTCGCGCCGGGCCAGCGTGCCCGCCTTCGTCAGGTCCCTGGCCACGCCCTCGGCGTCGACCAGTTCGATCGTGCCGCCGGACGCCTTGCGCATGCCCATGATCGTCTCGACGAGCTCGGTCTGGCCGTTGCCCTCGACCCCGGCGACGCCGAGGACCTCGCCCGCGCGCACGGTGAAGGTGATGTCGTCGAGCGCGTTGCGGTCGGAGCCCTCGGCGCCCAGCGTCAGCCCGGTCAGCCGCAGCACGGCCCGGTCGGTGACGGTGGACTCGCGGGTCTCCGGGCTGGGCAGCTCGGAGCCGACCATCATCTCGGCGAGCTGGCGCGAGGTGATGGTCTTGGGGTCGGCCGTGCCGACGGTGGTGCCGCGGCGGATCACCGTGACGGTGTCGGCGATCGCGCGCACCTCGTCGAGCTTGTGCGAGATGAAGAGGAAGGTGTAGCCGTCGGCCTTCATCTCCCGGACGGTCGCGAAGAGCGCGTCGACCTCCTGCGGCACGAGCACCGCGGTCGGCTCGTCCAGGATGATGATCTTGGCGCCGCGGTAGAGCACCTTGACGATTTCGACGCGCTGGCGGTCGGCGACGCCGAGCTCCTCCAGCAGCGTTTCCGGCTTCGCGCGCAGGCCGGTCCGCTGCGCGAGCTCCGCCAGCCGGGCGCGGGCGGCGCGGCCGATGCCGTGCAGGCCCTCGGCGCCGAGGAAGACGTTCTCGCCGACGGTGAGGTTGTCGGCGAGCATGAAGTGCTGGTGCACCATGCCGATGCCGGCGCGGATGGCGTCCTGCGGGTTGCGCAGTTTCACCTCGTCGCCGTTGATCGCGATGGTGCCCTCGTCCGGCGGCTGCATGCCGTAGAGGATCTTCATCAGGGTGGACTTGCCGGCGCCGTTCTCACCACAGATGGCGTGCACCTCGCCGGCGGCGACGGTGAGGTTGACGTCGGAGTTGGCCACCACACCAGGGAAACGTTTGGTGATCCCGGTCAGCTGGACGGCGGGCACGCCCCGGTCGGGGACGGCCGCGGCCGGGGCCTCGGCAGTGCTCATGGGCGGGAGAGTTCCATCTCTGTCAAAACACGTGAGGGCTCGGAGGGCGCTTGCCCTCCGAGCCCTGCCCGCGTTGTCAGTTACTTCTGCGGCTTGTCCGAAACGGTGATCGCGCCCGAGATGATCTGGGCCTTGTACCCGTCCAGGACGTCCTTGATGTCGTCGACCTTGCCGCCGGAGGTGGCGTAGCCGACGCCGTCGACCTTGAGGTCGAACCGCTTCGGCAGGGTCGTCAGGTCACCCTTGGCGACCGCCTGGATGTAGGAGAACACCGCGACGTCGACGCGCTTGAGCATGGACGTGATGATGACGTCCTTGTCGGCCGCGACGGTCTTCTGGTTGTACTGGTCGGAGTCGACGCCGATGGCCAGCGCGTTGCCCGACTTGGCGGCGTCGAAGACGCCCTTACCGGAGGCGCCGGCGGCGTGGTAGATGACGTCCGCGCCCTTGGCGATCTCGGCCTGCGCCTTCGCGTTGCCCTTCGGCGGGTCCTGGAACCCGGAGAAGTCACCGGCCGGCGTGAGGTACTCGTCCTCGATCTTGATCTTGCTGGAAACGGTCTTCGCGCCCTGCAGGAAGCCGGCCTCGAACTTCTGGATCAGCGGGGTGTTGACACCGCCGACGAAGCCGACGTGGCAGCTCTTGCTCTTGTACGCGGCGGCGACGCCGGCCAGGAACGAGCCCTGCTCCTCGGCGAACACCAGCGGCGTCACGTTGGGGAGCGTGATCGAGTCGTCGTCGACGATCGCGAACTTGGTGTTCGGGTACTTGGCCGCGACGGCCTTGACGGAGTCGGCGTAGGCGAAGCCGACGGCGACGATCGGGTTGAGGCCCTGCGAAGCCATCTGCTCGAGGCGCTGCTGCTTGGCCGACTCGGCCTCGCTGGCGGACGCGGTGCTCTCGTTGACCGTCGTCACGCCCAGGTCGGACTTGGCCTTGTCGGTACCCGCGGCGGCGGCGTCGTTGAAGGACGCGTCACCCCGGCCGCCGACGTCGAAGGCCAGGCCGATCTTCAGCTGGCTGCCGTCGACCTTGCCGGTAGCGGCGGTGCTGCTGGAGGCGACGGCGGGCGCCGCGGGCGGCTTCTGCGCGGTGACGCAGTCCGAACCGCCCGACGAAGGCGCGGCACTGTTGTTACTGCTGCCACCGCTCGAGTCCTTGGCGCACCCGGCCAGGGTGAGCACCCCGGCCATGGCCACGGCGGCCAGCGCGGTTCCACGCATGCGACGCAACGTGTGTCTCCCTCCCCGCTGATCCAGCGGATGGTCAAGGGCGCGTCCCGGCCCAACTGCCGGGTCGACCGCCAGACCGTACCCAACGGACAGGAAAGCGCCATAGGAAAGGCACGCTACGTAACACAAACGTTTACTCACGAGTCGCACGCGCGACGAGATGTACACCCAACGTGATCACCAGGAGCACCGCGAGTCGCTTTCGGTGGCTTCTCGACGCCTTCACGGCGCCCGGGACGGCCAAAATGCCACCGATTGTCACGGAACGTGCCGAAGGCTGATGCCGCTCGCGTCAGGTTGTCCACACCGTTCGGCGGTTGTGGACAAGTCGCTCGGTCCCGGCTGTTCCAGACCTTGCTGTCGGGGGGCGCCGATAGACTGGACCGGGGACGTCCCCCCGGAGAGGGTGGGGGACGGGGTTCGGCCGAGCGCGATTCGCGGGGGCGAGGGACAGCGGCGAGAGGCGGCTGGAGGCGGCCGCTCGGAGCGAGTGCGGCACCCGGCGCTTGGCGCCGCCGGGACGCGAGCGGGGCGCCCTCTGGAGCGAGCGTGAGCCGGACGACGACCGCGCGAGCCGGAGGCCGACCGGGCGAGCCGGAGGCCGACCGGGCGAGCGCGAGCCTGGCACGCGCGCACTCCCCGGCACCCGGCACTCCCCGGGGCGCGTGCGCGAGCGGGGCGTCCTCCGGAACACCCGTGAGCCGGACACCAGCCGGAGCGAGCCCGGCACCTGGCACCGCCGGACACGTGCGCGAACGAGTCGTCCTCCGGAGCGCTCGCGACCCGGACCGGCCGGAGCGAGCCCGGCACGCCCAGACGTGTGCGCGAGCGAGTGGTCATCCGGAGCACGCGCGAGCAGGCGCCTGCCGGAGCGAGCCCGTCACTCCAGCGCCTCGCGCCCGACACCCGACACCCGGCACCCGGCACCCGGCACCCGGCACCCGGCACCCGGCACCCGGCACCCGGCACCCGGCACCCGGCACCCGGCACCCGGCACCCGGACGAGGGTCCGCCAGGCGGGCGAACGGCGCGCCACCCGCGCACTCAGCGTCCACAGTGGACCCCCATCGGCTGTGACGGCGCCCACATCACGACGCGTGCGCCGCAGGTAGAGCCGATATCCGCTGCGGCGCCCCGAAAGCCGTCACCCGTGTGCTCCAGACCACACCTCCGGGTGGCCCCGGCACCACTCCGGTGTCTGGTCCATCACAGAGGGGAACCCGGAGGTGAGCCGTCCGTCGGAGGCGGGTCTAGCATCCTTGGCATCCACGCTCGATGACCCTTGATCTCGGCATTGCCGCCGTAGTTCGTCCCCAGTGGACCAGCGACGATCAGTGCGGACCTCACCGGTCACCCGGGCACAAGTCAGACGTTGGAGGCCGTTCACCGATGTCCACCACGGCGAGCACTGCCACTGAGGCAGGGGCGAGCGATCGGGCGGGTGCCTCACGCCGGCAGGGGACCTTCTACCGGGGCGACCCCGGCATGTGGTCCTGGGTGCTGCACCGCATCACCGGCGTGCTCACATTCTTCTTCCTGTTCGTGCACGTGCTCGACACCGCGCTGGTGCGCGTGTCGCCGAACACGTACGACCAGGTCATCGAGACCTACAAGACCCCGATCGTCAACCTCCTCGAGGTGGGCCTGGTCGGCGCGGTGCTGTTCCACGCGCTCAACGGCATCCGCGTCATGCTCGTCGACTTCTGGTCGAAGGGTCCGAAGCTGCAGAAGGCGATGCTGTGGGTGATCGGCGTGGTCTGGGTCGTCGTGATGGTCCCCGGTGCGTTCTTCATGCTGAAGCGCACCGTCGAAACGCTCTTCGGGGGTAACTGACATGGCCGACCTCGCCCTCGCGAACCCCCGCGCGCCGAAGCGTCCCGCCGCCCGCCGCAGCAACTTCGAGCTCTACAGCTGGCTGTTCATGCGGATCTCCGGCCTGGCGTTGATCATCCTGGTGCTCGGCCACCTGCTGATCATGAACATCCTCGACGGCGGTGTGCACCGGATCAACTGGGGCTTCGTCGCCGGCCGCTGGGCGTCCCCGTTCTGGCAGTTCTGGGACCTGGCGATGCTCTGGCTCGCCGAGATCCACGGCGGCAACGGGCTGCGCACCATCATCGACGACTACGCCCGCAAGGACAGCACGCGGTTCTGGCTGAAGATCCTGCTGTACGTGTCCATGGTCCTGATCCTGGCCGTCGGCACCATGGTGATCTTCACGTTCGACCCGAACATGCCCGCGAACTGAAGCCCGGAGAGCTCCCACCATGCAGTTCCACAAGTACGACGTGGTGATCGTCGGCGCCGGCGGCGCCGGGATGCGCGCGGCCATCGAGTCCGGCCAGCGCACCCGTACGGCGGTCCTCACCAAGCTCTACCCGACCCGGTCCCACACCGGCGCGGCCCAGGGCGGCATGTGCGCCGCGCTGGCGAACGTCGAAGAGGACAACTGGGAGTGGCACACCTTCGACACGATCAAGGGCGGCGACTACCTGGTCGACCAGGACGCCGCGGAGATCATGGCGAAGGAGGCCATCGACGCGGTCCTCGACCTCGAGAAGATGGGCCTGCCGTTCAACCGCACGCCCGAGGGCAAGATCGACCAGCGCCGCTTCGGCGGGCACACGCGTGACCACGGCAAGGCCGCGGTCCGCCGCGCCTGCTACGCCGCGGACCGCACCGGCCACATGATCCTGCAGACGCTCTACCAAAACTGCGTCAAGTACGGCACGGAGTTCTTCAACGAGTTCTACGTGCTCGACCTCGTCACCAGCCCGGACGAGGAAGGCAACCCGGTCGCGGCCGGCGTCGTCGCCTACGAGCTGGCCACCGGCGAGCTGCACGTCTTCCAGGCGAAGTCGATCGTGATGGCCACCGGCGGCGCGGGCAAGATCTTCAAGACGACGTCGAACGCGCACACCCTCACCGGTGACGGCCTCGGCATCATCTTCCGCAAGGGCCTGCCGCTGGAGGACATGGAGTTCTTCCAGTTCCACCCGACCGGCCTCGCGGGCCTGGGCATCCTGATCTCCGAAGCCGTCCGCGGCGAGGGCGGGATCCTGCGCAACGCCGACGGCGAGCGGTTCATGGAGCGCTACGCCCCCACCATCAAGGACCTCGCGCCGCGCGACATCGTGGCGCGCTCGATGGTGCAGGAAGTGCTGCAGGGCCGCGGGTGCGGGCCGAACAAGGACTACGTCGTCCTGGACGTCACGCACATCCCCGAGGAGACGCTGAACGCGAAGCTCCCGGACATCATGGAGTTCTCCCGGACCTACCTGGGCGTCGACCCGGTCAAGGAGCCGGTGCCGGTGTTCCCGACCTGCCACTACGTGATGGGCGGCATCCCGACCAACATCCACGGCGAAGCGCTGCGGGACAACGAGAACGTCATCCCCGGCCTGTACGCCGCGGGCGAGGTCGCGTGCGTGTCCGTGCACGGCTCGAACCGCCTGGGCACGAACTCGCTGCTGGACATCAACGTGTTCGGCCGGCGCGCCGGCATCGCGGCCGCGGAGTACGCGCTGGCGCACGAGCACGTCGAGCTGCCGGAGAACCCGACCACGATGGTCGAGGAGCAGCTGGCGGGCCTGCTGTCGGAGCACGGCGACGAGCGCGTCGCCGACATCCGCAAGGAAATGCAGCAGACGATGGACTCGCACGCGTCGGTGTACCGGACCGAGGACACGCTGAAGCAGGCGCTGACCGACATCCAGGCGCTGAAGGCGCGGTACGAGCGGATCACCGTGTCGGACAAGGGCAAGCGGTACAACACCGACCTGCTCGAGGCCGTCGAGCTGGGTTTCCTGCTGGAGCTGGCCGAGGTGCTGATCGTCGGCGCGATCGCGCGCAAGGAGTCCCGCGGCGGCCACGCCCGCGAGGACTACCCGACCCGCGACGACACGAACTTCATGCGGCACACCATGGCGTACAAGCAGGGTTCCGATCTTGCTTCCGACATCCGGCTCGACTACAAGCCGGTTACCTTCACCCGCTACGAACCGATGGAGCGGAAGTACTGATGACTGCCATTGCCGAAGCTCCTTCGTCTTCCGCGTCCGACGAGCACACCCCGATCACGGTCACGCTGAAGATCCTGCGGTTCAACCCGGAGGTCGACACCGAGCCGCACTGGGAGTCGTACGAGGTCCCGGCGCAGCGCACCGACCGCCTGCTGAACCTGCTTTTCCACGTCAAGGACTACATCGACGGCACGTTCTCGTTCCGCCGCTCGTGCGCCCACGGCGTGTGTGGTTCCGACGCGATGCAGATCAACGGCATCAACCGGCTGGCCTGCAAGGTCCTGATGAAGGACCTGCTGGCCAAGGACGGCAAGCCGACGACGATCACGATCGCCCCGATCAAGGGCCTGACGACGTTGAAGGACCTGTACGTCGACATGGACCCGTTCTTCGAGGCGTACCGCGCGATCAAGCCGTACCTGATCACGTACGGCAACGAGCCGACGCGCGAGCGCATCCAGTCCCAGGCGGACCGCGACCGCTTCGACGACACCACGAAGTGCATCCTGTGCGCGTGCTGCACGTCGTCCTGCCCGGTGTACTGGAACGACGGCTCGTACTTCGGCCCCGCGGCGATCGTCAACGCCCACCGCTTCATCTTCGACTCCCGCGACGAAGGGGCGGAGGAGCGCTTGGACATCCTGAACGACGGCGAGGGTGTGTGGCGCTGCCGCACAACGTTCAACTGCACGGACGCCTGCCCCCGGGGCATCCAGGTGACAAAGGCGATCCAGGAAGTAAAGCGAGCGCTACTCTTCAAGCGCGTCTGAGTTTCCTGCCGCGGCTTTAAAGCCGTGAAGGCCTCCTTACCGGCTCTTATGGCCGGGAAGGAGGCCTTCACGGCTTTCGGCAGTTATCCACAGGGGGTGGGTTATCCACAGGTAGTGGCAGTGGGGCTGGTCGGTTGGGGCAGTGCGGCTACACGATGTGTGGCATGCCTAAACGAGGACGGTGGGAACTTCACCCGGAACTGCTGCGCGAACGAAGCCGCGACGGCGTTGTGCGTGTCACGGACCTGGAAGCTGTCGGCATCGACAGCAAGACCGCCTACCGCAAATGCCTTCCCGGGGGCCAATGGCGAAGGCTGCTGCCTGGCGTAGTCCAGCTGCACAACCACGATCCGACCACGGATCAGCGTGCGACAGCGGCCTTGCTCTACGCCGGGGCGGGCGCGCAGATCACCGGTGTGGAATCCTGCCGGCGCCAAGGCATGCGGTCGGCTCAGCTGCCCGCCACCCACGACCTGCATCTGCTGATTCCCCATGAGCGCAAGATTCGGAGCACCGACTTCGTCACCGTCGAACGCACGCTCCGGCTGCCGGCACCGACTATCAGGAACGAATTCCCGCTGGCGCCGCTGACCCGCGCCACCACTGATGTGCTTCGCCGGCTCTACGACGACGAGATATGTACTCAGGTGCTGATCGAAGCAATCCAACGCGGACGCTGCACACCGGAGATGCTGCTCCGGGAGTTGAACAACGGCAGTCAGCGAGGAACAGCGATCCCGCGGCGGCTCCTGATGGAATGGACAACCGTCCGTTCCATGGCCGAAGCCCACGCGAAGCGGTTGAGCAGTCGACTGGCGAATCCGCCCAGCCATTGGAACGTCGATGTCCACGACGCGGCAGGCAGGTACGTCGCCTGCCCTGACGGCTGGTGGGACGACGTGGGCCTCGCATGGGAGATCGACTCGTTCGAGTTTCACTTCGCGCGCGGCGACTACGCCCGCACGCTTGATCGGAACACCCGGTACGCGGCAGCCGGCATCCCAGTCGTCCAGACACTGCCGTCCGAACTGACTCACAACCCGGCAGGCGTGCTCGTGAAACTGGAAGCCGCCCACCTCGCCGCCAAGGCCCGCCCACGACCGGCCGTGCACCTGACCCGCGTCGCCTGAAAGCCGTGAAGGCCTCCTTACCGGCCATAAGAGCCGGTAAGGAGGCCTTCACGGCTTTGGAACTAGCGGACTGCGTCTAGCGCGTTTACCTGGCCGTGGCCGTAGTAGGAGTTGTCGCGTGTCGGGCCGGAGCACGTCGCCTCGGCTGTTGGGCAGGCCACCGGGTCTGCCTCGCCCGTCAGGAACCGGGACAGCAGCTGCGGCGGGATGCCGCGGAACCGCGAAGCCAGCAAAGCCGCGACGCCCGCCGCGTGCGGGGACGCCATCGAAGTGCCGCACTTCGAGCCGTACTGGCCGCCGAAGACCGTTGATGACAGCGGGCACGCCGGGCCGGCACCGGCGGGCGGGGTCTGGGCGAAGTCGCCACCCGGAGCCGTTACGTCGATCTCGCCGTAGTTGCTGAACGACGACTTCGTGCCCGCGTAGCCCACCGAGGACACCGTCACCACCCCGTCGATCGCCTTCGGGAGGATGCCGCACGACGAATCCACCGGGTGGGGGCGGTTCGGGTCCGTGGTCTGCGTTGTCGTGTCGAAGCCCGAGTTGCCCGCCGCCGAGATGTTCAGGACCCCGTGGTGCGTCGAGTAGGTGATCGCGCGGCGGACCGCTTCGTACGCCGCCGCGTCGCCCGGCTCGCGGGAGCAGAAGAACATGCCCGGGTCGATGTAGTAGCTGTTGTTCGTCACCGGGAAGCCGTGCTTCGCCGCCCAGACGAAGCCGCAGACCGCGGACTCCGGGAAGATGTAGCCGTCGTCGTTGACGACCTTCACCGACGCCAGACGAACACCCGGCGCGATGCCCGTGAAGCCCGCCGCCGGGTCCTTGCCCGCGATCGTGCCCGCGACGTGCGTTCCGTGGTCGGACGTCGTCGGCGCCCACGACGCCGGCGTCAGGTCCGGCGCGCCCGTGATGCAGCCCGCCGACTCCGACGGGGAAATCGCAGCCTTGAGAGCCGGGTGCGTGGCGCCGATGCCCGAGTCCAGGACGCCGACCGTCACCGCGCGGCTGCCCTGGTACTTCTTGTTGGCCTCCGGCGCGTGGATCGCCTTCATGTCCCACTGCTGCGCCGACAGGTCACCCGCGGCGGCCACCGACTGGGTGTCCTCCAGCGTCCGGACCGCGCCGAGAGACGACCGGGCCGCACCGGCGGAGGCGACGTCCTTGCCGCCCGAGTACGCCCGGTAGACGCCGATCTTCTGCTGGAAGTCCGCGTTGCGCGAGCTGGCGATCGCGACGCCGATCTCGCCGTAGTACGCCACCTTCGTGCCGCACTTCGCGGCCAGCTCCTTGTCGACGGCCGACGCGCGGGTGCCCGGCTGGTAGGTCACGACGTACGTGTAGGCCGTGCTCATGGTGTCGCAGGCGACCGGGGCGGCCTCGGCGGCCGGCGCGGCGGCCAGCAGGCCACCCCCGACGACCAGCGCCAGCGGAGCCGCCATTCGGCGTAAACGGGACATTCCACCTCCATGTTCGGTGGCGTCAACCTAAACCGAGGGGCAACCGGGCGCCACCGACCAAAGTCAGGAGGCGACGCGAGCCGCACGCACGCCGCGCCAGCCCAGCACCCCGATGAGCGTGCCCAGCACGAACGACACGACCGTCAGCACGGCGTGCACGACGAAGTACGCGGTCGGCGAGCCGTCCGGCGTCCACGACTGGTCGCTCGCCCACAGGTTCTTGGCGAAGGTGATCCAGATGATCCACGACCACACGCCGAAGGCCAGCAGGAACAGCGAGGTGCGCTTGGAAATCCGCATGCCCCTGAGTATGCGCGGGCCGCGGCGACGCTAGATTGCGTGGGTGCACTCCGTCGCCTCCCGGTCGCTCAAGGTCTTCACGACGACGCTCACCGCCGGTCTCCTGGCCCTGGGCACGCCGGTCCTCGCGGCCGCCGCGCCGCCGCAAGGAGCGCAGTGCGCGAACCACCAAGCGCCGCCGCCCGCGGTCGACACGTCGGAGCGGCCCGCGCCCGGCCGGGCGGCGCCCGCGGCGCTGCCGGTGCCCAGCGTGCCCGTCGGCGGCCCGCGGCTGGCCGAGTGCGGCCTCGTCACCCCGGACGGCGCGCTCAACCCGCCGGACGGCAACACCGCCGCGTCCTGGGTGCTGCAGGACCTCGACACCGGCGCGATCATCGCGGCGAAGGACCCGCACGCCCGGCAGCGGCCGGCGTCGCTGATCAAGACGCTGCTCGCGCTCGTCGTCGTCACCCAGCTCAAGCCCGAGCAGGTGCTCGTCGCGACGAAGGAGGACGCCGAGCAGGAGTGCACCTGCGTCGGCATCGTCGCCGGCGGCGGCTACACCGTCGACCAGCTGCTCCACGGCCTGCTGATGCACTCGGGCAACGACGTCGCGCACGCGTTCGCCACGGCGCTCGGCGGGGTCGACGCCACCGTCACGAAGATGAACGCGATGGCCGTCCGCATCGGCGCCCTCGACACCCGCGCCGCGACACCGTCGGGGCTCGACGGGCCGGGCATGTCGACGTCGGCCTACGACCTGAGCCTGATCTTCCACTACGCGATGAAGCAGCCGGAGTTCGCGAAGGCCGTCGCGACGAAGGACTTCGAGATCCCGCCGGCCGGCGGCAAGCCGGCCATCCCGGTGTACAACGACAACAAGCTGCTCGGCGTCTACCCGGGCTTCCTCGGCGGCAAGACCGGGTTCACCGACGACGCCCGCCACACCTACGTCGGCGCGGCGCAGCAGCAGGGCAAGCGGCTCGCCGTCGTCATGCTGCGCGCCGAGCAGAAGCCGACCAAGGTCGTCGACCAGGCGGGCAAGCTGCTCGACTACGGCTTCGCGCTGGAGGCCGACCACGCCGAGCCGGTCGGCCGGATCACCTACCAGCCGCCCGCGACGCCCGAGAGCGGCGAGCCGTCGATCCTGCCCGATGGCAGCACCGCGACCAACAGCGGGACGTCGACAGCTTCAGGCGCCAAGGACGACCCGTTCGGCGTCACCGGCTGGATCATCACGCTGGTGGTGTTCCTGATCATCGTCGGCGCGTTCGTGGTCGGGCACCAGCGCAAGAAGGCCGCGGGCAGCTAGCGGAACGCGGGCCCGGGCTCCGGGGTCACCTTGTCGGTGGCGATCGCGCCGCCGCAGTGCCCGCAGGCGACGTACGTCTCGGTGATCTCGCCGCAGTCGTTGTGCCGCAACAGGATCGGCGGCCCGTCCGGCCCGGCGAGGTGCTTGTCGCCCCACTGCATGAGCGTGACGACGGCGCCGAAGAGGTCACGGCCGGCCTGCGTCAGGTGGTACTCGGGCCGGTCCGGCACTTCCTCGACGCGCTCCAGCACACCCGCCTCGGCCAGCGTCTTGAGCCGCGCGGACAACGTCGGCCGCGGGATGGACAGGTTGCGCGCGAACTCGCCGTAGCGCCGGACGCCGAAGAACGACTCGCGCAGGATGAGCAGGCTCCACCGCTCCCCGACCAGGTCGAGCGCCCGGCCGACCGAGTCCGCCGTGAACCGGTGCCGGAGATCGGTCACAGCGCCAGCACCAGCTTGCCGGTGTTCTCGCCGCGGAACAGCTTGAGCAGCGTCTCGGGGAACTTCGCGATCCCGCCCGTGACGACGTCTTCGCGCGTCTTCAGCTTGCCTTCGCGCACCCAACCCGCCAGCGCTTCGATCGCCTCGGGGTACCGGTCGGCGTAGTCGGAGAAGACGAAACCGGTCATGGACGCGCGCTGCACCAGCAGCTGCATGTAGTTGGCCGGGCCGCGCGGGCCTTCGGTGCTGTTGTACTGCGAAACCGCGCCGCTCAGCACGATCCGGGCGCCGCGCGCGAGCCGGGCGAGGGCCGCTTCGAGGACGGCGCCGCCGACGTTGTCGAAGAAGACGTCGATCCCGTCGGGCGCGTGCTCCTTCAGGTCCGCGCGGAGGTTCCCGGCGCGGTGGTCGACGGCGGCGTCGAAGCCGTACTCCTCGACCAGCGTGCGGCACTTGTCCGGGCCACCCGCGATGCCGACGACGCGGCAGCCGTGGATCTTCGCCAGCTGGCCGGTGACGATGCCGACCGACCCGGCCGCCGCCGACACCACGACGGTCTGGCCCGGCTCCGGGCGGCCCACGTCGAAGAGCCCGAAGTACGCGGTGATGCCGCTGATCCCGAGCGTCCCGAGGAACGTCGGCGCCGGGGCGAGCGACGTGTCGACGACCTGGACGCCCCGGCCGTCCGAGACGGCGAAGTTCTGCACGCCGAACGTGCCGAACACGCTCTGCCCGGGCTTGAACCCGGCGTGGTTCGACTCGACGACCGTGCCGATCCCGGCGGCGCGCATGACCTCGCCGATCCCGACCGGCGGCACGTAGGAGCGGCCCGGGTTCATCCAGGTGCGCATGGCCGGGTCGAGCGACAGGTACTGGACCTCGACGAGGAACCGGCCGTCACCGGGCGACGGGACGGCGTCCTCGGTGTACTGCCAGTCGTCGTCCTTCGGCAGGCCGGACGGCCGGGCGGCGAGGCGGTACTGGGCGTTGACGGGCACGGGGCTCCTCAGAACTGTTCGGTGCGGGCCGGCACGCCCAGCAGCAGCTTGCCGGACAGCTCGAAGCTGGCCGGGTTGACTTGGAAGTGCGCGGTGGCCGTGTGCGCGTCGCGGAACCGGCGTTGCAGCGGTGACGTCTCGTAGATCGCCGCGCCGCCGGCGAGGTCGTACATGCTGTCGGCGACCTTCGCGGCCGTGCGCGTGGTGTGCGTCGCGGCGAGTCTCAAACCGAGCTTGAGCCGGTCCGGGACCGGGTCGGTGCCCTGCGCGGCCTGCCAGGCGTCATCGATGCTGGTGTAGAACAACAACCGCGCCGCGCGCAGGGCGGCTTCGGCCTCCGCGACGGCGGCCTGGGTCTGCGACCGCTCGGCCAGCGACCGGCTGGAGCCGAGCGGCTTGCGCGTCGACGCCAGCTCGATCAGGTCGTCGATCGCGCCGCGCGCGTTGCCCAGCGCGGCCGCGGCGACGGACAGCGCGAAGAAGCCGAAGAGCGGGAACCGGTGCAGCGCAACGGCTTCCTCGGGCGGCCCGCCCAGCACGGAGAAGACGCGGTGCTCCGGGACGAACAGGTCGTCGGCCACGCAGTCGTGGCTGCCGGTGCCGCGCAGGCCGTTGGTGTGCCAGGTGTCGAGCACCTCGATCCCGTCCTTCGGCAACGCGGCGACATACAACGCGCTTTCGTGCACGAACCCGGCGAAAAGCCAGTCGCAGTGCGGGATTCCGCTGCAGAACGGCCAGCGGCCGGAGACGACGTACCCGCCGTCGACTCTTCGGCCGGTCCCGCGCGGCGCCCAGACGCCCGCGGCGACCGTCCGGGGGTCGCCGAAGACCTCCTCGGCGCACTTCCGCGGGGCGTAGGCCGAGAGCAGGCTGCTCGTCACGGCGATCGAGACGCACCAGCCGGCCGACGCGTCACCGCGCGCGACCGTCTCCGCCGTCTCCAGGCTGACGGCGGGCGGCGCTTCGGGGCCGCCGAGGTGACCGGGGACGCCGCTGCGCAGGAGCCCGCCGTCGGTCAGCTTCGCGACCAGCTCGGCGGGCAGCGCGCGCTGCCGCTCGGTGACCGGCGCGAGCGTCTTGGCGAGCGCGGCACACTCGCGAGCGGCGTCCAGCATGAAACCTCCGGTTCAGAATTCTTACCGGTTCAGTTTCTTTACCGCGCGGGTCGCTGTCAAGACTTGCGACGGCCACCCAGCCACGCGAGCAGCGCCCCGGCGCCGAACGCCCCCGCGACGGTGCCGAGCCCCGGCCCGCGCTGCACGGTGACGCTCTGCTCGAGCCGCACCGGCGCCGGTGGCTGGACGATCTTGTGCTGGTTCTCCTTCGCAGTCGCCGTCCACGCCGTGATGAGCAGGAGGAAGCGCGAGACGAGGTTCGCGAACACGAGCAGCCCGATGACCGGCCCGAACAGCGCGGCCGACGGCGACTTCGTGACGCTGGCCAGGTAGATCGAGCCGACCTGCTGCAGGATGACGAACCCGATGGCGGCGACCACGGCGCCCTTGACGGCGCTGCGCAGCGCGACCTGCTCCCGCGGCAGCCGCGCGATCACCCAGAGGAACACGAGGGTGTTGGCGGCCAGGCCGAGCACGATCGTCGCCCCGCGAAGCAGGACGATCGCCCAGGTCGCGTGTTCGAGCCCGACGAGCTCTAGCAGGAACTGCCCCACACCGCCGCCGACAGCGGTCAGCGCGAAGGAGACGATGAGCGCGACCCCGAGGCCGATGAGCGCGACCAGGTCCTTGAGCGTCTGCTTGACGACCGGCTGCGGCTGCTTCTCCTGGCCCCACTGCGCGGTGAGCGCGTCGCGCAGGTTCGACATCCAGCCGATGCCGGAGTAGAGGGCGATGAGCAGGCCGAAGATCCCGATCCCGCCGCCGGAGTCCAGCGCGCCCTTGACGATGCCGTTGACGAGCTCCTTGAGGCCGTCCGGTACGGAGCTGTTGATGCCGTCGGTGATCTTCGTGATGATCGTCTGGTCGTGGTTGACGACCAGCCCGACCACGGCGAACGCCACCATGAACAGCGGGAACACCGACAGGACGCTGAAGTAGGTGATGGCGGCCGCGTAGTGGTTGCCGTACCGCTCGCTGAAGGCCTCGTTCGCCCGGATCAGGTGATCGAGCCACGGGTACTTCCGCCGCAGCCGCGGCAGGAGCTTTTCCTTCGTTTCTTCGTTCGCCACCGTGAAACGCTAACCACGCCGGGTGACTCCCGCAACGCGAGCGGCCTGCGTGAGGGAGGCGAGAAGGGCCTGGTAGGTCCGATCTTGATCACCGGCGGGCGCCGGGACGACCGTCATTCCCGGTCACAGCAACAGGGTTGTCCACACGGCTCGACAGTTGTGGACAACCCGGGCCCTCCGGACCACGAAACCTCGAATCGTCGGTGGGCGCCGATAGACTGGACGTGGGGACGCCCCCCAGGGATGGGTGGGGGCTGAGTTGGGGTCGACCCGACGGATCTCACAGCCGGTGGAACCCTCGTCACGCCTGGGCAAGAAGGGCGAGGAGGTTCTCGTAAGCGTCCTCCGCGCGTAGGGCCATCGCCCGCGGCCGGGTCTTCGCGAACGCGGCCACGGCGTCATACGCCTTGGCCAGCTCGGCCCTGGTGAGCGGCACAGCCGCCTCGACCTCCGACGACCCGCGTTCGGCGAAGCGGCGCAACGCCACTTCGCGGCCGGGCAGGAGCACGATCTCGTGGAAACTCGCACCCGTCTCACGGGCCAGCGCTTCGAGGCGCTCGGCGAACTCCGGCCGGGCCAGCAGCTGCGGCACGACGACGTCGTGACCGGCGGCGAGGTGTGTCCGGGCGGCGGCCGTCGCGAGGTCCCGGGCCAGCAGACCCGCCGGACCCGGCGACTCGCGCCAGCCGCCGATCAGCGCGCGGACGCGGTCGACGTCCAGGGCCAGCGCCGGCGGGTGGTCGTCGGCGTAGCGCCGGGCGAGCGTCGACTTGCCGCTGCCCGGCGGGCCGTTGAGCAGGATGAGCTTCACCGCACCGGCGGCAGGAACCCGATCCGCTGGTACGTCTTGGCCAGCGTCTTCGAGGCCACCTCGCGAGCGCGTTCCGCGCCCGCGGCGAGGACCTTGTCCAGCTCGGTCACATCGTCCAAATAGGACTTGACCCGATCCTGGATCGGCGTCACCCACTCGACGAAGACCTCGCCGAGGTCCTTCTTCAGGTCGCCGTAGCCCTTGCCTTCATAGGCAGCTTCGAGGTCCGGGATCGTGCGCTCGGCGAGCGCCGAGAAGATCGTCAGCAGGTTCGAGACACCCGCCTTGTTCTCGGCGTCGAACACGACCTCGCGGCCGGTGTCGGTGACCGCCGAGCGGATCTTCTTCGCCGAGCGCTTCGGGTCTTCGAGCAGCTCGACGAGACCGTTCGCGGCGGACGCCGACTTGCTCATCTTGCTCGTCGGGTCCTGCAGGTCGTAGATCTTGGCCGTGTCCTTGATGATGTACGGCTCGGGCACGACGAACGTCTTGCCCAGGCGGTTGTTGAAGCGCTGCGCGAGGTCGCGCGTCAGCTCCAGGTGCTGGCGCTGGTCCTCGCCGACCGGGACCGCGTCCGCCTGGTAGAGCAGGATGTCCGCGGCCTGCAGGATCGGGTAGGTGAACAGGCCGACGCTGGAGCGGTCGGAGCCCTGCTTCGCGGACTTGTCCTTGAACTGCGTCATCCGGCCGGCCTCGCCGAACCCGGTCTGGCACTCCATGACCCAGCTCAGCTGGGCGTGCTCCGGCACGTGGCTCTGCACGAACAGGGCACTGCGCTGCGGGTCGATGCCGATGGCGAGCAGCTGCGCGGCCGAGACGCGGGTGCGCTGGCGCAGCACCTTCGGGTCCTGCTCGACGGTGATCGCGTGCAGGTCGACCACGCAGTAGAACGGCTCGTGCGTGTCCTGCAGCCGCACCCACTGGCGCAGCGCGCCGAGGTAGTTGCCGAGGTGGAACGAGTCGGCGGTCGGCTGGATCCCGGACAGGACCCGCGGACGGCGGGCGGCTGCGATCTGCTCTTCGGACACGCTGGGATTCTTTCAGGCCGCGACGCACTGACGGCGTCGAGGGGCCTCAGGCGTGCGGGTGCGGGGCCAGGAACGGGCGCGTCGGACCGGTGTCGGGCTCGGACAGGACGGCCTCCGCCAGCGCCGTCACCGGGCCCGTGACCTCCGGGACGACCGGAACGGCCTCGACGATCTCGGCGGTGGAGCGGGTCTTGCGGCGCTGGCGCAGCACACCCAGCGTCATGCCGACGATGCCGAGCGCGACGGCGACCAGGCCGACCGGGCCCAGCACACCGAAGCTGTCGGTGGTGGTGTCGGCCTGCGCGGTCGTGACGTCGGCCAGCGCGACCCCACCGACGGCCAGCAGGCCGGCCGGGACGAGGGCGAGGACCGCGACGGCGCGGAACCCGCGCAGCGTGGACCGCATCAGGAGATGACCTGGGTTGCGCACCGGAGTGCCTCCCGCGAGTGACGAGCGAAACGCTCACCCAAATGAGTGAGACGCTGCGTGCTACTGGTCAAAAAACTACCGAGCGTGTCAAGGCCTGAGGACCCACTCGACTCGGGGGCCGAGACTAGCGCCCATCTCGTACCACGATCCGGGCACCCCCAGGGTTCACAGCGATCACCCGAACGGTGTTGCGGAAGACGGAACGCTCATACTCAGAGTAGACGCTGACCGATCGTTGTCCGGCCGTTGGTCACCCGTTCATCGCAACACCACCTCACGTTCTGCCGTTTACCGCAGTTCACACTGCTCCGATCGCGGCCTCTTCGCCATGACCCCGTTTCACTCGTTGGTGATTGGTCTATACCTCTTGGCACAGGCCCACACGGCTCGGTCGGACCGCGCACGACCGACACGACCAGAGGAGTCCCGTATGTCTTTCCCCCGGTTCCTGAAGCTCGCCGGAGTGGCGGTGAGCGCACTCGCCGCCACCGCCGCGGCCGTCGTGCTCCCCACCGCGACCGCGTCCGCCGCACCGGCCACTTCGGACGCCGCGTTCGTGGTCAGCGAGGCCCAGTTCGACCAGATCTTCCCGGGCCGCAACAGCTTCTACACCTACAGCGGCCTGACGGCGGCGCTCGACGCGTACCCCGGCTTCGCGAACACCGGTGACGACACCGTGAAGAAGCAGGAAGCGGCCGCGTTCCTGGCCAACGTCAACCACGAGACCGGCGGTCTCGTCTACGTCGTCGAGCAGAACACCGCGAACTACCCGCACTACTGCGACACCAGCCAGTCCTACGGCTGCCCGGCGGGCACCGCGGCCTACTACGGCCGCGGCCCGATCCAGCTGAGCTGGAACTTCAACTACAAGGCCGCGGGCGACTCGCTCGGCATCGACCTGCTGAACAACCCGTACCTGGTCGAGCAGGACGCGGCCGTCGCGTGGAAGACCGGCCTCTGGTACTGGAACACGCAGACCGGCCCGGGCACGATGACGCCGCACGACGCGATGGTGAACCAGCGCGGCTTCGGCGAGACCATCCGCAGCATCAACGGGTCCATCGAGTGCAACGGCGGCAACCCGGCGCAGGTCCAGAGCCGGGTCGACAAGTACACGCAGATCACCGGGATCCTCGGCGTGCCGACGGGTGACAACCTGTCCTGCTGACCTCCTCCGGCGCGGCGATCAGGGCCTTCCCCCGCGGGGAGGCCCTGATCGCGTTCACGGGGTGTCGTACTCCCGCAGCAGCTTGCGCAGGACGTCGTCGAGCAGGCCGAGTTCCTTGCCCCGCAACGAAGAGAGCAGCTCGGTGACGTTCGCGGTGTGCTCGGTCATCGCCGCGTCGACGACCTCGAAACCCTTGTCCGTCAAGCGGATGCGGAAACTGCGGCGGTCGTTCGGGTCGAGCGTGCGCTCGACGAACCCGGCGGCTTCGAGCCGGTCGAGGCGGCTCGTCATGCCGGCGCGGGACATCATCAGCGTCGCGGACAGCTCCGACGGGATCAGCGTGTAGGGCTTCCCGGAGCGGCGCAGCGCGGCCAGGACGTCGAACTCCCCGCGTTGCAGGCCGAACTTGCCGAAGACGCGCTCCTGCGCCGGGCCGAGCACGAGGCTCAGCCGGCTGAGCCGGCCGGCGACGCCGATGGCGGTCAGATCGAGGTCGGGCCGTTCGCGGGCCCACGCCGACACCACGGCGTCGACGGCGTCTTCGTCAGTCACCCGGGCAGTCTATTCGCTCCCAGATAGTTTGACAGCGAACTATCAGCCGTGGAACCATCTCGGTATGACAACTTTGCTGGTACGCCACGACGAAGCCGAACAGCTCGGCACCACGCCCGACACGATGACGCTGCTCGCCGACGTCTCCCGGACGGACGGGCACCTGAGCACCAACCGCGCGTCGCTGGGCCGCGGGCGCGACGGCGCGACGCCGCACTTCCACACGGCGTCGGCGGAGATGTTCTTCATGCTCGACGGGGAGCTGGAGGTCCTTCAGGACGACGAGGTGGTGACCGTGCGGACGGGTGACATGCTGTTCGTCCCGCCGCACACCACGCACGCCTTTGGCGCGTCTTCGCGGTCCGGCGCGGACGTGCTGATCGTGTTCACGCCCGGCGTCGAGCGGTTCGAGTACTTCCGGCTGATCGACCGCATCCGGCGCGGCGAGGCGTCACCGGCGGAGATCCTGGCGTCGCAGGAGCGGTTCGACAACCACTTCGTGGACAGCGAGACCTGGCGCGCCGCCCGCGCGGCCTAGATGTCGTAGGTGGCGGTGACGGGCGCGTGGTCGGACCAGCGCTGGTCGTAGGCGGCGGCGCGCTCGACGACGACGGACACGACCTTCTCGGCGAGCCCGGGGGTGGCGAGCTGGCAGTCGATGCGCCAGCCGGAGTCGTTGTCGAAGGCCTGGCCGCGGTAGGACCACCAGGTGTAGGGCCCGGGGCCGTCGGGATCGAGGCGCCGCTGGACGTCGGCGTAGCCGGCCTCGGTGTAGACGCGGCCGAGCCACTCGCGTTCCTCGGGCAGGAAACCGGAGTTCTTGCGGTTGCCGCGCCAGTTCTTGAGGTCGACGTTGCCGTAGGCGATGTTCCAGTCCCCGACGACGACAACTTCCCGGCCGTCGGCGGCGGCCTTGGCCCGCAGTTCGACGAGGTAGGGCAGGAACGCGGCCATGAAGCGTTCCTTTTCGTCCTGACGCTCGGTACCGACGTCCCCGCTGGGCAGGTAGAGACTCGCGACGACGACCTTCGGCAGGTGGACCTCGAGGTAACGCCCGCTGTCCTCGAACTCGGGCTCCCCGAAACCGACGCGGACGGCATCGGGCTCCACACGGCTGTAGACGGCGACGCCGTTGCGCCCCTTCGCGGCGGAGGGAGCGTGCGCCGCGAACCAGCCATCGGGGTCGACGACGCCCGCGGGAAGCTGCTCCGCGGTGGCGCGCACCTCTTGGCAGCAGACGACGTCGGCCTTGGTGGCGGCAAGCCACTCGACGAAGCCCTTTTTGGCGGCGGCGCGAAGGCCGTTGACGTTCACGGTGGAGACGGTCAGCACGAACAGCACGCTACCGGCCGGGGTGCGGGTGGCTGTGGTGCCGGGTCGGGAGTGTTGCGCGGGGGTGTGGTTGGGGGCGGGGTCGCGGGTCGCTCGGTGGCGCCGCGGCCCGCACTGAGTTCGACGGCGAAGTGCTGGTCGCGGAGGAAGATCTCACCATCGCGCTCTGACCCCCGTCAGAACCCGGTCCCCAGGCTCGATCCTCCTCCGGACCACGTGCACCTGCCGCCGGCCCTACTGCGCGATCGGCCAAGCGCAACGGACGCCGCTCCCCGAGCTACACCCGTCTCCACCTCGACGACATGCGCCACCTCGACAGTGCCGGCGAACCCCAGCCGCGTCGCGCTCCCCAGCGCAACGCCAGGCTTCGCCGATCACCGCTCGGCCCTGCCGCACCACGCTTCCCAGCGCCGCGCGCAGCCACCACCCGGCCCGCACTGCAGGCTCCCCGGCGCGCAATGCGAGGAGTGCCCAGCCGCAGGGCGACCGCCGCACACCGCGCTCCCAGCTCGGTGCGAAGCGTCCCGACCGCCCCTCGGCCGCGCTCCCCTAGGCAATGTCAGGCGTTTCCCGGCAACCGCACGGCGTCCGCATCGCGCTCCCCAGCTCGACGCGAGCGTCCCCCGGCAACCGCCCAGCCCCACCACGCCGCGCTCCCCAGCGCCGCGCGCAGTCGCCCCTGCAGCCGGCTCCAGCGCCCGCGGAACTCCCCCTGGAGACCCCGCGGACACGTCCGCCACCCCGGCGCACCTCACCTCCCAAACACCGCTCCTCCCCCGGCGAACCACCCGCCGACCTGCGTTTTCCGACGGGATCAGTTCTAACACCCACCACCGACAATAAACGGGCCTTGACCCCACAAGCTACGAGCCTTAGCTTTAAGGCTATGCCAAGTAGCCAGAGTCATGTCGCCTAGGGCCGGGCTCACCACCAAAACCGTCGTCGATCTTGCGCTCGTCCTCGTCGACGAGCACGGGCCCGACGAGCTGACCCTCGCCAAGGTCGCCGAGCGGGCCGGGGTGGCCGCGCCCTCGCTCTACAAGCACGTCAAGAACCTCGCCGACCTGCGGCGGCTCGTCGATCTGCGGGTGGTTCAGGAGATGGCCGACGTCCTGCGCACCGCCGCCACCGGGCGCGCGGGGGACCAAGCCGTCGGGGCGCTCGCCGACGGTTATCGCGGCTACCTGCGGGAACACCCGCGCCGGACCGGTGCTCTCACCGCCGATCCGGACCGGGGGGACGTCGAACTGAGCACCGCGACCCACGCCGTCGCCGAGGTCGTCTTCGCCGTGCTCCGGCCCTTCGGCTTCGACCACGCGCGGTCCGTGCACGCGACGCGCTGTCTTCGCGCCGCCGTCCACGGCTTCGCCGGGCTCGAGGCCTCCGGCGGCTTCGGGCGGCCCGAAGACGTCGACGAGAGCTTCGAAGTCCTCAAGACCATGCTCGTCCAAGGCCTGAAAACCTATGCGGAGAAAGAGAATCCACGATGACCTTCATCATCGCCGTGCTCCTGTTCACCGTCGGGCTCGGTGTGCTCGACGCCCGCTTCCCCTGGACGGAGGCCCGCCGATGATCGCCGGGCACTTCGGGCTGGCGGCCGCGGTCAAGGCCGGCCGCCCGGCCATTCCCGTGTGGACGCTCATGCTCGCCACCGCGTGGCTGGACGTCGTGTTCGTGCCGCTCTACCTCTCCGGCGTCGAGACGATCGACGGCGAAGGGTACGGCGGCGGCGTCATCCACGCCGACTACACGCACTCCCTCGTCGGCGCGCTCGTGCTCGCCGCGTTGTTCGGCGCCGTCGCCGCGTGGCGGCTCGGCCGGGAAGCCGGCCTGGTCCTCGGCGGCGTCGTGTTCTCGCACTGGCTGCTCGACCTCGTCGTGCACCGCGCCGACCTGCCGATCCTGCCCGGCAACGCGGGCGACCTGCCGACGTTCGGCTTCGGGCTCTGGCGGCTGCCCGCCGTCTCGGCCGTCGTCGAACTGCTGATGCTGGTGATCGGCATCGGCCTCTACTGGCGCGCCGCGGCCAAGCGCGACCCGAAACGCGCGCGGGTGCTGGGGCTGACCGCCGCGCTGTGCGGCGTCATCACCCTCGGCACCGACCTCCTGGGCGTCTGACCGGGACGATCAGCAGGCGGACCCGGCGACCGGCTCGGTGAACGCGGCGGCGACCCACTTGTCGTCGGCCACCTTCCGGAAGCCGTTCTGGACACCCGGCAGCGCGTCGAACTGGGCGTCACGCAGGTACTTCCCGACGACCTTCGCGTTGCCGTCGGCGGCTTCGCGGGCGTTGAGGACGTCCGCGATCACCGTGACCTTGCAGCCGGTGGTCGACGCCCCGGACGCCTGCTTGTTCGTGTTCAACGCGTAGATGACGATGACCGCGACGATGGCACCGACGATGATCAGCGTTTTCTTCGACATACGAGGACCACGCCTTCCTTCACCACGAATCCCGTCCTGCACGCCAGGGTAGGCAATCCTTTACCCAGACGAACAGCGCCGGGCGGCGTAACCACCCGGAGGCGCCAATCAAGGCCCTCCGACGGTTACGCAGTGTGCTCGGCCGAACCACGCGAAAGCCCCCTTCCCGACATTCCGGGAAGGGGGCTTTCGTCCGATCGATCAGCCCTGGGCGATCTTCTTGGCCAGGTTGTCGTCCAGCGTCGCGAGGAACTCCTCGGTCGTCTGGAACGGCTGGTCCTTGCTGATGAGCAGCGCCAGGTCCTTCGTCATCTGGCCGGACTCGACCGTCTCGACGACGACCTCTTCCAGCTTGTTCGCGAAGCCGATGAGCTCCTGGTTACCGTCCAGCTTGCCGCGGTGCTCGAGGCCGCGGGTCCAGGCGTAGATCGACGCGATCGGGTTCGTCGACGTCGGCTTGCCCTGCTGGTGCTGGCGGTAGTGCCGGGTGACCGTGCCGTGCGCGGCCTCGGCCTCGACGGTCCGGCCGTCCGGCGTGCGCAGCACCGACGTCATCAGGCCGAGCGAGCCGAAGCCCTGCGCGACCGTGTCGGACTGGACGTCACCGTCGTAGTTCTTGCACGCCCAGACGTAGCCGCCCTCCCACTTCATCGCCGCGGCGACCATGTCGTCGATCAGGCGGTGCTCGTAGGAGATGCCCTTGGCGTCGAAGTCGGCCTTGAACTCGGCCTGGAAGATCTCCTCGAAGACGTCCTTGAACTGGCCGTCGTAGGCCTTGAGGATCGTGTTCTTGGTGGAGAGGTACACCGGCAGGCCGCGGTCGAGGCCGTACTGGAGCGAGGCGCGCGCGAAGTCCTCGATCGACTTCTTGTAGTTGTACATCCCCATGGCGACGCCGCCGCCCTCGGGGAACTTCGCGACCTCGAACTCCATCGGCTCGGAGCCGTCGTCCGGGGTGTAGCTGATGGTCAGCGTGCCCGGGCCGGGGACCTTGAAGTTGGTCGCCTTGTACTGGTCGCCGTGGGCGTGGCGGCCGATGATGATCGGCTTCGTCCACGTCGGCACCAGCCGCGGGATGTTCTGGATGACGATCGGCTCGCGGAAGATCACGCCACCGAGGATGTTGCGGATGGTCCCGTTCGGGGACAGCCACATCTTCTTGAGGCCGAACTCTTCGACGCGCGCTTCGTCCGGGGTGATCGTGGCGCACTTGACGCCGACGCCGTGCTTCTTGATGGCGTTCGCGGAGTCGATGGTGACCTGGTCGTCGGTGCGGTCCCGCTCCTCGATACCCAGGTCGTAGTAGTCCAGGTTCACGTCCAGGTACGGGTGGATCAGCTTGTCCTTGATGAACTGCCAGATAATGCGGGTCATCTCATCGCCGTCGAGTTCGACGACGGTGCCCTGGACCTTGATCTTGGCCATGAGCAGCGGTGCTCCTTCCGCGGATCTTCGCGTTCTTCTTTTAAGTCTCGCCGGTAGCGGTACAAGCGTACTGCTTGACGCGGCTGGATGGTTCAAGTAGTGGTCGGCATCAAGTCTCCACCCGTGGATTGTGGCCGGGATCACCGGGCACGACCTGCCGGTCACCCGATCCGACCGCTCGCCGAGCGATCGTCGCGCCGATGGGGTGAACCAGGGCACGATGCCATCCGTGAACTCATCATGCGGGAGGTGACGGCCATGTCGACCCATCGGTACGCCGAATACGAAGACGAATACGACGACTACGACGACACCCCGGACGTGCTCGAAGAACGGCCGCGCCGCGGCGTCGCCCACCTGGTGAGCGCACTGGGCGGGCTCCTGCTCACCCCGGTCGCGCTGGGTCTGCTGAGCTGGGGCGGGCTGCGGCAGCAGCAGCTGATCCAGGCCACCCTGAGCACCAACCGCGACCCGCTCGGCATCGCGCTGCTGGCCGGTGGCGCGATCCTGCTGCTGCTCGTCGCCGCGCTCGGCGCGCTGTCCGCCGCCGGCCCGATCCTGGGCGGGCTGATCTACGGCGTGCTGCCCGGCGTCGCCGCGATGGCCGTGCCCGAATGGGGCTTCAAGCTGGTGAACCTGATGCCGAAGAGCGACATCGCCTACGGCGTCATGGACTTCCTGTTCATCGGCGGGCTGCTGGGGGTCGGCTTCCTGCTCGTCGGCAGCGGGCTGGCCAACGCGCTGGTCCGGCGGCGCCGCGAAGCCTGACGCGCGCCGGTGGCAAAATCGGCGGATGGGACTGTTCACCGTCGCGGAAGCGTGTGACGAACTGGCGCGGCTGCGGCCGGTCCTCGACGAGCTGGTGCGCGTCCGCGCCGACGCGGCCGAGCTCGCCGCGTCACTGCGGCCGGGCGGCCGCGCGACGGTGCTGGGCGGGCTGCCCGAGTGGAAGGCCGCGCAGGCCCGGCTCGACGACCTGATGACGACGGTGCAGCACACCGGCGCCGAGCTGAAGGGCTTCGCGCCGCTGCTGGTCGACTTCCCGGCCGAGCTGGACGGCGTCGACGTCCTGCTGTGCTGGCTGGAAGGCGATCCGGAGATGGGCTGGTACCACCGCACGGACCTGGGGTTCGCGGGCCGCCGGCGACTGAAAACCGCTGGTCCGCCCGGCTAGGTTGGGTGCTGTGGACCACGACACCAGAGCCGATTTCTTCGACAGCACAGCCGAGAACTACGACGAAGACACCTTCCACGCTTCGGTGGCGGAAGCGCTGGTCCTACCCCTGCCGGAGGGGCCTGAGCTGGTCCTCGACGTCGCGTGCGGGACGGGCTTCGCGGCGTACGCGGCGTTGCGGCTGAAGCCCTCGCGGGTGCTCGCCGTGGACCTGTCGCCGGCGATGCTCGCGCGGGCCGAGGCGAAGGCGCCTTCACAGGACCCGTCGGGGGTGATCACGTGGCAGGCCGGACCGGCGGTCCCGATGCCGGTCGAGGACCACACGGCCGACGTCGTGCTGTGCGCGTCGTCGCTGCACTTCCTGGGCGCGGTGGCCTTCGCCGACTGGCGCCGCGTGCTGCGCCCGGGCGGCCGGCTGGCGTTCTCGGTGGTGTCGGGGCTGCGGTTCCGGCCGTCGGGGCAGTTCGAGGCGTTCGTCCCGCGGGACCTCACGTTCCCGACGGACGAAACCGAGGCGGCGGCGCTGGCCGCGGGGTTCGTGGACGTCTCGGCGACGACGTTCGCGGTCGGGACGCGAAGTGTGTTCGTGGTGCACGCGACGGCCCCGTGAATCTCGACCTGGCACGGTTCGCCGACGGTCGTCTGACGGCGGTCACGACGGACGGGAGCCGCGTCTCGCTGCGGTTGGAAGCGCACACCGGCGGCCGGTTCGTGCCCGGCGAGGTTTCCGTCTTCGAGGTCTACGAGCTGAGTACCGACCGCGGCGAGCTGGCGATGGCCGGGCCGCCGGCCGCGGACCACACGATGGAGGAACCGTCGTGCTGGGAAGCCGACGGGCTGACGACGGCCGAGTTCTTCGCGCCCCTCCGGATCCGCGTGACGGCTTCCGCGTTCGAGTTGACGCTGCTGCGGACGGACCGTCGGCCGGTGCTGCCGGAACCGAGCGCAAACGCTTGCACCTTGCGGCTCACCGCCCCGCTGGATCCCGCGCGGTGGCAGGAGGCGCTCGGCCCCACGGTGGCCTGGCGGATTCTCGGCGGCGACGCGGGCACACCCGCCGATCCCGACGGCTGGTTCCTCCAGCGCCGGGACCGGCTGGCGACGTCCCGCACCGGCGTCTTCTGCCGGACAGCCGGGGGCCGCGTGACCCTCGATCGGCACGACGCCGATGACGAGCTGTGGCAGGCCGTCAGGCTGCTCGCCGCCGAGAGCGCGAGCCGCGTGTGGTGCGGGAACTGCGTGTTCGCCCCGGCCGACTGGGTCACCTGGCTGACGACCGGGGCACTGCCCCCGCTGGAGCGGCTCGTGCCGTGAGGGGCACCTTCAGGGACCTAAGCGCCCTGGGGGTGCCCCTCATGGACTTCACACGTGGAAGTGGACCTCGCCGTGGGTGGCCGGGCCGTCCGGGGTGCCGCAACGCTGGACGAACGTTCCGTCGTAGTCCGTCAGCTTTCCGTCGGCCGAATGGTCCAGGCGGTCGATCGTGAACTCGGCGTAGTCGTCGCCGCAGACGAGACCGCCCGCGTAGACGAAGATCCCCGGGCCGGCAAGCGCCGGGTCGCTCTGGCCGCGGAACCGCGCGCCCGTGTAGGTCCCGGTGTGCAGGGTCTCCCCGGCCGGGGCGCTCAGCTCGACGTTCAGGTCCTTCAGGCCGGACTGGACGTCGATCCACAGCACGCCGCTGGTGGACTCGAAGACGGTGATCTCGTCACCCGGCGCCGAGTAGCTCGCGGAGCCCGTCAGCGGGTGTGCGCCAGGCTCCGAGACGTAGGCGACCGTCTGGACCGGATCCGCCGAAGCCACCGGCACGAAAGCGAGACCCAGCGCCAGCGTGGATGCGGCGAGCACACCGGTGCGCAGCATGGTTTTCAAGGACTACCTCCCCAGTCAGGGCCGCCTCCCGCGGCTCTGACGGCGATAATGGCACCGGTCGCGAGCCGCGCCCCGGGTTTGCGCGGTTCGCCACTTTTCGCCGGGCCGTGCAACCGTTTCCGGGGTCCCGGTCAGCGGTGCAGCGACGCGCCCTTGAGGATCTTGTCGACGGCGTTCTTCGGGCCGTGCACCGCGAGGCCCGCCAGCGCGAGCTTCTCCCCCGGCACCGCGCGGACCGCGGCGCGGTTGTCGTCGTCGTTGCCCGTGTGGAACAGCTCGTCGGTGAAGATCGAGATGCGCAGGCCGCGGCCGAGCGCGCGGCCGTGCGCCGCGGTCAGGACGTCCCCGGTGCCGGCGAAGACCAGCACCGGCTGGCCGAACATCGGCAGGTAGGCCGTGCCGTCGGCGTCTTCGTAGGGCTCGCCCATCAGCTCGGGCGTGACGTGCGCGATGCCGCTGACCAGGAACGCCGTGACGTTGAGCCGTTGCCAGGACGCCAGGTCGTCCCGCAGCAGGACGGCGATCTTCGTGTCGAAGGAACTCATGCGGAAAGCGTCGCCCGCCGCCGACGCCCGCGTCTTGTACGTTCTTGACATGGAGGCGCGCGTCTCGGCTTGGCGGCCGGCGGTCCCGGGGATCGCCGAGGTCTTCCACGCGCGGTTCACCACCCACGCCTACCCGCTGCACACGCACGACACGTGGACGCTGCTGATCGTCGACGACGGCGTCATCCGCTACGACCTCGACCGCCACCACCACGGCGCGCTCGGCCCGGCGGTGACGCTGCTGCCGCCGAACGTCGCCCACGACGGGCGCGCCGCGACCAGCCACGGCTTCCGCAAGCGCGTGCTGTACCTGGACGCGCCGGTGCTGGGCGAGGACCTGATCGGCGCCGCGGTCGACCGCCCGAGCCTCGCCGACGGCCTGCTGCGCACGCGGATCCACCAGCTGCACGAGTCCCTGGCCGACGCGGGTGACGCCTTCGAGGCCGAAAGCCGGCTCGTGCTGGTGGCCGACCGGCTGCGCACCCACCTCGGGCGACCCGCGGCCCACGAACCGAAGCGCGGCCTCGCCGACGAGCTGCGTGACCTGCTCGACGCGAAGCTGCCCGAAGCGATGACGCTCGCCGAAGCGGCGGACACGCTCGGCGCGCACCCCGCGTACCTCGTGCGCTGCTTCGGCGCGCGGTTCGGCCTGCCGCCGCACCGCTACCTGACCGGCCGCCGCGTCGACCGCGCGCGGCGGCTGCTGCTCGACGGCACTCCCGCCGCCGACGTCGCCGCGGCCGCCGGGTTCACCGACCAGGCCCACCTGACGCGGCACTTCAAGCGCTACCTGGGCGTGACGCCGGCGCGGTACTCCAAGACGCGCTGACCGGCCCGGGCGAACCCGCGCGACGGAGCACGTTCGGAGACGGCGCTTGTGTCAAAATGGCCACATGCTGCGCGAACTGCACCTGACCGGCGACCCCGCGGCCGACAAGCTGCTCAACGACGATCCCTTCGCCCTGCTCGTCGGCATGCTCCTGGACCAGCAGTACCCCATGGAGCACGCGTTCGCCGGCCCGCGGAAGATCGCCGACCGGATGGACGGCTTCGACATCGCCAAGATCGCCGCGACCGACGTCCAGACCTTCGTCGAGATGTGCGTCGTGCCGCCCGCCATCCACCGCTACGGCGGCTCCATGGCGCGCCGCGTCCACGCGCTCGCCGAGCACATCATCGAGAACTACGACGGCCACGCGGAAGGGCTCTGGACCGCCGGACGCCCGAAGCCCGACGGTCCCGAGGTCCTGAAGCGGCTGCGCGCGCTGCCCGGTTTCGGCGAGCAGAAGGCGAAGATCTTCCTCGCCCTCCTCGGCAAGCAGCGCGGCGTCGCCCCGAAGGGCTGGCGCGAAGCGGCCGGCGCCTACGGCGACCGCGGGTCCCACCGGTCCATCGCGGACGTCACCAACGCCCAGTCGCTCGCCCAGGTCCGCGCGTTCAAGAAGGCCGCCAAGGCCGCCGCGGCCGAACCCGTCTCACCCGCGTAACCACCGGCGCGACGCACTGTCCGAAGTGGACCGGCGCGGTCCCGTCGGCTAACCGACCGCGACCTCTTCACGGCGTTCCCGGACCCGGCCCCACGCCATGCTGACGAGCAGCAGCGCGACGAGCGTCAGCGCGGCGGCGACCTCGGGCAGCACCAGCGGGCCGGCGGAGTCGAGGACCGCGCCGCCGACGACGCCCGACAGGCCGACGCCCAGGTAGATCGCCGACGCGTTGAGCGAGAGCACCAGGCCCGCGTGGCCCGGGGCCAGCTCGATCAGGCGGTGCTGCACCGGCGGGCTGAACGACCACGTCGCCACGCCCCACACGAACAGCGTGACGCCGGCCGCGATCGGCGTCGTCGTCGCGATCGGCAGGAGCGCCAGCACGACGGTGATCCCGGCCGTCACGACGAGCAGCGGCGCGCGGGAACCCCAGCGGTCGGCCGCCCGGCCACCGGCGAAGTTGCCGACCGCCCCGCCGACGCCGTAGCAGAAGAGCAGCACAGTGACCGCCGTGCCGTGGACGCCCGCGGTCGCGGCCAGTAGCGGGGACACGAACGTGTAGACCATGAACGCGGCGAGGCACCCGAGGACCGTCACGGCCAGCATGACGAGCACGCGCGGGTCGCGGCCGGCGGCGAACCGCTCGGCCAGGGTGACCCGCGGCGGCGCGGCGACCGACGGCAGCGCCAGCCGCACGGCCAGCGCACTCGCCAGGGAGAACGCGGCGACCAGCGCGAACGCCGTCCGGTAGCCGAGGTGCTGCGAAATGAGGCTGCCCAGCGGCACGCCGAAGATGAGCGCGACGGTCAGGCCGCCGAACACGAGCGCGATCGCGCGGCCCCGGCGTTCGGGGCTGGTCAGCTCGGCCGCGACGGCACTGGCCGCCGGCGTGAACACCGCGGCACCGATCGCGGTCACCACCCGGGCGACCAGGAGCGTGCCGTAGCCGGGCGCGAGCGCGGCGAACAGGTTGCCGGCCGCGGTGACGACGAGCGCGGCGACCAGGAGCGTGCGGCGTTCCCAGGTGCCGGTGACGGCGGCGAACAGCGGCGAGCCGATCGCGTAGGCGATGGCGAACGCGGTCACCAGCTGCGCCGCGGCGGTGGCGGAGACGTGCAGCTCGCCGGTCAGCGCGGGCAGCAGCCCGGCGACGATGTAGCCGCTGGTCCCGACGCCGAACGCGCCGAAGGCGAGCACGGAGATCCTCGAGGGCGAGGGTGCGGACATGGTGGAGCCCCCCAAGCGAAGCAGGCGATTGGTTCGACGAACGTCGTAGTTCGATGGCCACCGTACTACGCGGTGGCGACAATTTCGACCGGCGTCGTACTATGGACCCATGGCCAAGTCCGTCACGCTGACGCCGCTCGTCCACCCCGGGCAGGACGAGATGACCGTCGAGGGCACGCTCCGCGCGCTCGCCGACCCCGTGCGCCTGGCGATCGTCCGCCAGCTGGCGGCGTCGGAGCGCGAGGTCTCGTGCGGTGCGCTGGCCGTCTCGGTGACGAAGTCCACACTCACGCACCACCTGGGCATCCTGCGTCAGGCCGGCGTCGTCGCCAGCCGCCAGGAAGGCACGACCCGGTTCAACTCGTTGCGCCGCAAGGATCTTGACGCCCTGTTCCCGGGCCTGCTGGACGGCGTCCTCGCCGCGCCTCGCTGACCCGCGCGTCCCGGGTGTGGATCGTCACCCGATATCGGGATGACAACGACCCCCCTCGTCGGTTGGACTGTGCGTAGGGCAGCTCACGGCGTCGGTGCCGGGTAGCTGTCTTCCTTTTTGCCCCCGGACTGAACCGATCCAGAAGCAGATCCAAGATCGTCCGGGTAATCGATTTCTCACCTTGGAAGGAGTGCCGTGCCCGTCGCGCTGCTCGCGCTCGCCATCGGAGCCTTCGGCATCGGGACCACCGAGTTCGTCATGATGGGCGTGCTGCCCCAGACGGCCGCCGACTTCGGCGTCGACATCCCGACCGCCGGCTACCTCATCTCCGGATACGCCCTCGGCGTCGTCGTCGGCGCCCCGCTGCTCACGGCAGCCGCGGTCCGATTGCCGCGCAAGACCATGCTGCTGGCCATGATGGGCCTGTTCACGCTGGGCAACGCCCTCTTCGCGCTCTCGCCGAACCAGGAGTTCGGCGTCGCGTTCCGGTTCCTCGCCGGCCTGCCCCACGGCGCGTTCTTCGGCGCCGGGGCGGTCGTCGCGTCCGGCCTCGTCGGCCCCGGCCAGCGAGCCAAGGCCGTCTCGATGATGTTCCTCGGGCTGACCCTGGCGAACGTCATCGGCGTGCCGCTGGGCACGCTGCTCGGCCAGCAGGTCGGCTGGCGCGCCACCTTCGGCGTCGTCGCCGTGATCGGCCTGGTCGCCGCGGCCGCCATCGCCAAGCTGGTGCCGCACCAGGGCAAGCCCGCCGAAGCGTCGCTGCGCACCGAGCTCAGCGCGTTCAAGCGGCCGCAGGTGCACCTGGCGCTGGCGATCGTCACGTTCGGGCTGGGCGGCGTGTTCGCCTGCCTGAGCTACATCACGCCGATGCTGACCGACGTCGCCGGCTACTCGCCGTCGAACGTCACGCTGCTGCTGTCCCTGGCCGGCGTCGGCATGACGATCGGCAATCTGCTCGGCGGCCGGCTGGCCGACAAGGCCCTGATGCCGGGTCTGTACGCCGCGCTGCTCGCGCTGGCCTGCGTGCTGGGCATCTTCACCAT
Organism: Amycolatopsis sp. WQ 127309; assembly: GCF_023023025.1. Classification (NCBI taxonomy): domain Bacteria; kingdom Bacillati; phylum Actinomycetota; class Actinomycetes; order Pseudonocardiales; family Pseudonocardiaceae; genus Amycolatopsis; species Amycolatopsis sp. WQ 127309. The sequence continues at coordinate 3,520,821 of NZ_CP095481.1, read as the reverse complement.
CACCGCGCAGGGCAAGGTCGGCGCCGCGATCACGATCTTCTTCGTCGGCGTCGCCGGGTTCATGATCGGCCCGATGATGCAGGCCCGGATCATGGAGAAGGCCGGCGGCACGCCGTCGCTGGTCTCGGCGGCGGTCCAGTCGGCGTTCAACATCGCCAACTCGATCGGGGCCTACCTCGGCGGCCTGGTCATCGCCGGCGGCCTCGGCCTCGTCGCCCCCAACTGGGTCGGCGCGCTGCTGGCCGTCTTCGGCCTCTCGCTGGCCATCGTCTCGGGCACATTGGACCGTCGCGAAGCCCGCGTCGAACGACGTGAGCGCGAACTCGCGATGGCGTCCTAAGAGGAGCTGAGCGGGCCGCCGATGATCGTCAGCGCCACGAACAGGATCAAGGCGGCCAGGCCCACGTAGGTGACGATGTCGACGACCTTGCCGCGGATCGCCAGCAGCCCGGCCTTCTCCGTCGACAGCACCGCCCGCAGCACCGCGGCGACGAGGAGCGCGGCGCCGATCAGCGCCGCGCCCTCGCGCCAGTGGTACTGGAAGATCCGCAGGGCGGCGACCGCCACGACCACCAGGACCGCCGCGAACGGCAGCTGCGTGAACCGCGCCTGCCGTGGCCGGCGGTCCCGCTGGTCCCGCCGGTCGTCGGTCATGGTCATCGGGCCTGGGCCGAGCGCTCCGCCGCTTCGACGACGTTGCTCACCAGCATCGCCCGGGTCATCGGGCCGACGCCGCCGGGGTTCGGCGAGATCCAGGCCGCGACCTCGGCCACGTCCGGGTGAACATCGCCGGTGAGCTTGCCGTCCACGTGGGACACGCCGACGTCGAGCACCGCGGCGCCCGGGGCGACCATGTCCGGCGTGATGATCCCCGGCACGCCGGCCGCGGCGACCACGATGTCCGCGCGGCGGACCTCGGCCGCGAGGTCGCGAGTACCGGTGTGGCACAAGGTGACGGTGGCGTTCTCGCTGCGGCGGGTCAGCAGCAGGCCCAGCGTGCGGCCGACGGTGATGCCGCGGCCGACGACGGTGACGCGCGCGCCGTTCAGCTCGACGCCGTGGCGCGTGAGCAGCTCGATGATCCCGTACGGCGTGCACGGCAAGGCGCCGCGCTGGCCGAGCACCAGCCGGCCGAGGCTGACCGGGGCGAGGCCGTCGGCGTCCTTCTCCGGGTCGATGCGCTCGAGGACGCGGTTGGCGTCGAGGTGCTTCGGCAGCGGCAGCTGGACGATGTAGCCGTGACAGGCCGGGTCGGCGTTGAGGTCGTCGACGACGGCCTCGAGCTTCTCCTGGGTGATGTCGGCCGGCAGGTCGCGGCGGATCGAGTTGACGCCGATCTTGCCGCTGTCGGCGTGCTTCATCCGCACGTACGAGTGCGAGCCCGGGTCGTCTCCCACCAGGACGGTGCCCAGGCCGACCGTCACCCCCTTCGCGGCCAGCGCCGCGACGCGCGGCTCGAGCTCCGCGAAAATGGCGTTCTTGGTGGCTTTGCCGTCGAGAATCTTCGCCGTCACAACGCCCATTCTGGCAAAGGGGCGCCCGCGCGTCGCTTCCAGGCGTACGCGGTCGCAGCCCGTAAACTCATCGCCACTCCCGGAGCGGCCCTCCGTGATCTTGTCCGCGACCAACCTGTGATCTATGGCACGTCGCATCACGCGAGGTCAGGGCGTGTGCGGCTGACCCGTCGAGCGGCAAAACCCACATGCGGGGTGCACTCGCGCGCGCGAACAGTCAAAATGTCCCCGTGGCACAACCGACGACGCAGCTGAACGCGACGGAGCAGGACACCCTGGTCAAGCAGATCGGGCTGGCACTGCTGCGCGCCGCCCCCCGCGACTGGCGCAAGGTCAGCGCGGAGTACCGAGCCGTCGGGAGGTACCACGAGCTGACCGGCGAGATCGTCACCGAGGACGGCTCGGTGCACGAATGGCTCGCCACCCACGACATCGCGACCCTCTTCGGGCGGTTGCGCGGTGGGATGTACCGCGACGGCCGGGGTACCTGGTTCAACGCGCGGTACCAGCTGGACCACCCGTCCAGCTACAACCTCGAGTACAACCGCGACGAACCCGTGTGGAACCTCGCGCCGCCCCCACAGGCCTATTCGGACGAACTGCGCATGTTCCCCCGCACGGAGGAGAACGTGCCCGAGTGGCTGATCCGGCGGATGTCCGGGCTCGGCCCGGAGCAGCCGGGGCCGCACTTCCGGATCGCCCGGATCTTCGACACGATCGGCCCGGCAGGCCGACCGGTGATCAACCGGCCCGACCTCGAGGTCGACGAGCAGGACCGGATGCTCGAGTACCTCGACCGGGCCCCCCTGGTCGTCACCGAGCGCGGGTACGACATCGACCGGCTGGCGCAGACGCCCGAGGCGACCGTCCCGGTCGCGTTCCACAGCGACGGCCAGTGGATCTGGCCCGCCGCCGTCAACTTCTACCTGCGCAAGTACGGCGTCTCGCCGGAGCCGGACCTGGTCGAGCACGTCCGCGCCGTCGGCTTCAAGCTGCCGCCGGTCGACGAGCCGACGCTGCAGGCCGCCGGGGCGTACCTGACCCGGGGCAACCCGCAGCAGCGTCCCGCCGGGCCGCCGCCGCAGGGCCCGCCCCCGCCGCAGCAGCAACAGCAGGGGCCGCCGCAGCAGCAGGCCCCCGCGGGCCCGCCGCAGGCGGCCATGGCCGCGCAGGCTCCCCCGGCCCTGCCGGTGCCGCCCGTGGCGCCGCCGCAGCAGCACCAGGAGCCGCCCGCGCAGGTCGAGCCGCCGCTCCTGACGCACACGGCGGAGCCCGAGACCCCGGCCGAGGAGCACTACGAGGACGAGGCGTACCCCGCCGCGGGCGCACCGCAGCAGGAGTACACCGAAGAGGCCGAGTACACCGAAGACGGCTACGACGACCAGGAGTTCGACGACCGCTTCGCCGAGGACGACCAGTACACCGAAGACGGCCACTACGAGCCGGCCGGGCACGCCGCCGGGACGAACGGCACAACGCCGGAGCCCGGCCGGGTGCCGGACCTCGAGGAGACCGCGGAGTACGTCCCCGACCAGCCGATCGGGCAGGAGGAGCCGGCGCACGACGGCGTCGCGTTCGACGCCGGTCAGCCGGAGCCGGCAGACCCGCACGGCTTCCCGCAGGGCCGCCACGACGAGGAGCCGGCCGCCGACGAACCGGCGCACGCCGCCTTCGAGCCTGCTCAGGATGCCGCGGGGCGGACCGTCTTCCAGCCGCCGGTGCGGGACGACGACGGGTTCGACGACCACGATGCCCAGGACGTCTCCCACGACGACGAGCCGGCGCGGGCCGCGTTCGAGCCCGGCCAGCCGCGGCGGGAGGACGAGCCGGCGCACGCGGCCGCGTTCGACCCCGGCCCGCCGACCATGATCACCCAGCCCGAGGTGCCCGGCGTGCTGCCGGTGCCGGAACCGCCGGCACCCCAGCCGGCCGTCCAGGCGCCTGCTCAGGCCGAGCCCGCCGCCCCTCGCTCGGGCCGGCGCGCGCTGCGCCGCGAGACGCCGGACCACCCGGTGCTGGCCGGGCTGCAGTCCAAACTGGACGAACTGGACGTCCCGGAGAGCAGCTACAAGCTGGGCGAGCCCGCCGAGCACGGCTGGAGCGTCGAGCAGGTCGACGACGGCTGGCGCGTCGGCTGGTACGACGGCAAGCTCAGCAACCCCGCGGTGTTCGGCGACGCCGAGGACGCGGCCGCGTTCATGCTCGGCAAGCTGCTGCTCCACCCGGAGGGCCACGTGGTCGCCGAGGAGCCACCCGCGCCGGAGCCCGAACCGGAACCCGAGCCTGAGCCGGAACCCGTGCCGCAGCGGGTCGTGGCGACGCTGTCGCCGGAGATCGCGACCGGCTCGTACCCGGTCCGCAAACCCGAGCCGGTGCCGCTGCAGGAGCAGACGGCGTTCACCAGCGCCGACGAGCTGTTCGGCGACCTCGAAGACGACGAGCCGCCGACGCCGGTGCGTCAGCCCGGCCCGCCCGCGCCGGTCGCCGCCGGCCCGGGTGGTCCGCCGCCACTGGCGCAGCAGCAGGCCGGACCGCCGCCCCCGGCCCCGGCCCCGCCGCGCCGTGAGCCGCCGCAGGCCGCGCCGACGGTCCTGGCGCCGGTGCCCCAGGGCGCCCCGCTGGTCCCGCCCGGCCAGGGTCGTCCGGAGCCGGTCCGCGGGGCTGTCAACGGCGGCGGTGGTGGCGGTAACCAGCAGTGGCCGATCGGGCCGATGTCCGGGGAGCCGCCGCTGACGCTGTTCCGCGGCAAGGAGCTGCGCGAGCTGCCCGCGGGCAGCGAACTGGACCGCTTCGGCGGCCCGAACGGCAACCTGACGTACGCGGCGGGCACGCCGTTCGCCGAGCGGTCGCTGGTGCCGGAGTGGATCAACCGCCCGTACCACGTGTACCGGGTGCAGCGGCCGCTGGAGACGCTCGCGGGCGTCGCGATCCCGTGGTTCAACCAGCCCGGCGGCGGGTCGGCGTACCTGCTCCCGGCGTCGATCGAGGAACTGGTCGCCGACGGCGCCCTGCTCGAGCTCGACCCGGGCGAACCGCCGATCGACTGAGTACACGCGTGAACCGGCGGCGAGCACCCTGTGCTCGCCGCCGGTTTCTTCGTCTAGCGGACGATCAGGCCGTGCGCGGCGGCGAAGGAGACCGCGGTCTCCATGTCGACCTGCGCACCCCGGAGATCGGCCTGCACCAGGGCGTTCGCGTCGAGCCGCGCGCCGCGCAGGTCCGCGCCGTCGAGCTTCGCGCCCTGCAGGCGCGCGCCCGTCAGGTCGCTGCCGCGCAGGTCGGCGCCGGTGAGGTCGGCCTCCATCAGGTTGGCTTCGCGCAGCCGCAGGCCGGACAGCCCGAGCCGGCGCAGCCGCGCCTTCGCCAGCGACGCCAGCGAGAGGTCGCACTCGGTGAGCGCGATCCCGCCGAACCCGCTGTCGCCGAACGACGAACCCAGCAGCGAGCACGACGACCAGCGGCTGTCGACGAGCACCGTCCGGTCGAACGTGCACGAGCGGAACGCCGACGCCTCGTGCCGCGAGCGCGACAGGTCGGCCCGGCTGAAGTCGCAGTCGTCGAACGTGCAGCCACGGGTCTGCAGCCCGCTCAGGTCCGCCCCGGTGAAGTCGCAGCCGGTGAACCGGCGCTTTTCCCACCACTGGCCGGACAACCCCGCTTCGCGGTAGTCCTCACCGGTTTCCAGCACGGCCCCAGGGTGTCACACCGCCGCGGCCGGGCCGCAACCGTCCACTATGGACGACGGCTGACCAGGTCCGCGCCCTGGACGTAGTTCATCGCCGCGACGTACTCGGGCAGCTGAGCGCGGCGCGTCATCTCGGCTTCGTCGAGGTTCTCCAGCCGGGTCTGGATCCACCAGAGGTTGCCGAACGGGTCGCGCACCCGGCCGACGCGGTCGCCGAAGAACAGTTCCGTCTGCCGCGTCACCTCGGTCGCACCCGCTTCCAGGGCCTTCCGCTGCGTCTCCTCGCTGTCCGGGACGTACAGGCGCAGGTACGCCGGGGTCTCCGGCCAGTCGTCCGCGGCGTCGAAGGCCATCACGACCGCGTCGCCGATGCGGACCTCCGCGTGCCCGATCTTCCCGTCCTCGCCGACGACCCGGCCGAGTTCTTCGGCGTCGAAGGCGTGCTTCAGGAAGTCGAGCAGGCCGGCGGTGTCGCGGCCGATGATCCACGGGGTGACCGTCGTGTAGCCGTCGGGAACGGGGTTGACCATGACGCCTCCTTGGTTGTGCGGGCGACGCTAACGGCGAAATAGGACAGCTCCTGACCGCTGCATACTGGCGTCATGGGAGTTCCGCTGCGGCCGCTGGCGGTCACCGCGAGCACGCGGTCGAGCTACCGCGAAGTCGCGCCGCCGCCCGCGCTCGCGGGCGTGCTGGCCTGCGGCTGGCACGGGCGCACCGGCTGGGCGCGGCCGCTGCGCGTGCTCCCGGACGGCTGCGCGGACCTGGTCTGGGACGGCGAGGCGCTCACGGTGGTCGTCACGGCCGGCGCGTCGCTGCGGCTGTGGGTCCCGGCCGCGGCGTCCCGGGTCGGCGTGCGGCTCCGGTGCGGCGCCGCGGGCGCGGTGCTCGGCACGCCGATGGCGGAGCTGCCCGCGGGCGCGACCCGGCTGAGCGACCTCTGGGGCGCGACGGCCCGACGCGCTTCCGACATCCTGGCCGCCACCGAGGATCCCTTGGTACAGCGGGAAGTTCTCGAAGAGCTGGTCGCCTCGCGCGGCGTGACACCCGATCGGCGCGTGCTGGCCGCGGTCGACGCGCTCGGCGGACCGGGGACGCGGACGACCGATGTCGCGGGCGAGCTGGGCGTCAGCGACCGCGCGTTGCGGCGGCACCTGGCGCACGCGGTCGGCGCCGGGCCGAAGCAGGTGCACCGGATCCGGCGGTTCCAGCGCTTCCTACGCCGGCTCGAACCGCTCGCGGCCCGGCGGACGTCGCTGGCCGCCGTCGCCGCCGACCTCGGGTACGCCGACCAGTCCCACCTCGGCCGCGACTGCCGCCGGCTGTCCGGCTCCTCCCCCGCCGCGCTCGTGCGCGTGGCCGAAAAGTTCCAGACGCCACCCGCCGCCCGCCGCGAAGATCCGGGACATGACCTTTCGCGTCACGATCGCGGTGCGCGCTGACGACCTCGACGTCAACGGCCACGTCCGCGGCCCGGCCTACCTCGCCTACGCCGACCACGCGCGCTGGACGTGCGTCCAGGCCGCCGGGATCGACCCGGCCGAGCTGACCGCGCGCCGGATCGGGCCGGTGAACCTGGAGACGACCGTGCGGTTCCGGCGTGAGCTCCGCGGCAGCGAGGTCGAGGTCGGCTGCGCGTTCCACTGGGGCACCGGGAAGACGTCGCGGGTGACGCAGGAGTTCCGCGCGCCCGACGGCACGCTCGTCGCCGAGGTCGAGAGCGTCTCCGGCCTGCTGGACCTGGACCGGCGGCGGCTGGTCGCGGACCCCGGCGCGTACTGGCGGGAGCTGGCCGTGCGGCCGGAACTGCTCGGCCTGGCACCGAAAACCGGATGAGTTCTCTTGAGCCGGTCACTACGTTGGCGTTGTGCCTGATCACGCCTTCGACGACGCCGGACTCGCCGCGCTGTACGACGCCTTGAACCCGCGGGAGAGCTCCGGCGACTTCGCGTTCTACCTGCCGATGATCATGGCCGCGGAGTCGGTGCTGGACGTCGGCTGCGGCACCGGCTCGCTGCTGCACTGGGCCCGCGAGTCCGGCCACACCGGCCGGCTGGTCGGCCTCGACCCGGCTCCCGGGATGCTCGCGCAAGCCCGCCGTCGTGACGACGTCGAGTGGGTGCTCGGCGATTTGTCGACCGCACGCTGGGACAGCGAGTTCGACTTCGCCGTGATGACCGGGCACGCGTTCCAGGTGCTGCTGACCGACGACGAGCTGCGGACGACGTTCGCCGCGATCCACCGCGCGCTGACCCCGGCCGGCCGCTTCGGGTTCGACACGCGCAACCCCGCGCGTCGCGCCTGGGAGCGCTGGACGCCGGAGAACGTGTCGCAAGCGGGCACGGTGCGTTCGTGGAACGACGCCGGCCCCTTCGAGGACGGCCGCGTCACCTTCAAGACGACCTTCGAGAGCCCGGGCTGGGACGCGCCGCGGTTCAGCGAGTCGACGTTGCGTTTCCTCGATGTGCCAACACTTTCCGCCTTCGTGGCGGAGGCCGGCCTGGTCGTCGACGAGCAGTATGGCTACTGGGACCGCACGCCGGTGACCGATTCCAGCCCGGAGATCGTCACGATCGTCCGCCGCGCCTGAGTCACTGGAAGTCGCGCGACTTCGCCTTGATCCGCATCGGCAGCGCCTCGACGCGGTCGGCGAGGACGCTGAGCACGCCGTCGGCCTTCTCGACGACGCCGCGGATCAGCAGCGCCGAGCTGCCGCGCGCGACGCGGTGGTAGCGCTGCCACAGGCCGAGCGTGCAGATCACGTTGACCATCCCCGTCTCGTCCTCGATGTTGAGGAACGTGATCCCGCCCGCCGTCGCCGGGCGCTGCCGGTGGGTGACCGCGCCGCCGATCAGCACGCGCGCGCCGTCGTCGTGGTCGGCCAGGCGGGCCGCCGGGACGACGCCGAGCGCGTCGAGGCGGTCGCGGATGAACTCGGTCGGGTAGCTGCCCGGCGAGACGCCGGTGGCCCAGACGTCCGCGGCCGCGACGTCGAGGCCGTCCATCCCGGGCAACGTCGGGGCCTGCGCGCTGATCAGGCCCGGGAGCTTCTCCGCGCGTTCACCGGCGACCGCGCCCGCGGTCCACAACGCCTGCCGGCGATCGCCGCCGAAGCTCTCGAACGCCCCCGCCGTGGCCAGCGCCTCGATCTGCGGCGTGGTGAGCCGGACGCGGCGGGCGACGTCGGCCATGTCCGTGTAGCCGCCCGTTTCCCGTTCGGTCACGATCTTCTTCGCCAGCTCCTCGCCGATCAGCCGGATCGTGCTCAGCCCGGTGCGCACGGCGTGCAGCTTTCCCCCGTCCGGCTCCAAAGTGGCGTGCGGCAGGCTGCGGTTGATGTCCGGGCCGTGCACGGTGACGCCGTGGCGGCGCGCGTCGGCGACCAGCGACTGCGGTGAGTAGAAGCCCATCGGCTGCGCGCGCAGCAGGCCCGCCAGGAACGCGTCCGGGTGGTAGAGCTTGAAGTAGGCACTGGAGAACACCAGGTGCGCGAAGCTCAGCGCGTGGCTCTCGGGGAAGCCGAAGTTCGCGAACGCCTTGAGCTTCAGGAAGATCTTCTTCGCGAGCTCTTCCTCGACGCCGTTGGCGGCCGCGCCCTCGAGGAACCGCTGCCGCAGCCGGTCCATCTTGCTCTCGGAACGTTTCGAGCCCATCGCGTGCCGCAGCTGGTCGGCCTCCGCCGCGGTGAAGTTCGCGACGTCCAACGCGATCTGCATCATCTGCTCCTGGAACAGCGGCACACCCTTGGTCTTGTGCAGCGCCTTCTCCAGCAGCGGGTGGTCGTAGGTCCAGGTCTCCTTGCCCTGCTTGCGGCGGATGTACGGGTGCACCGAGCCGCCCTGGATCGGCCCGGGCCGGATCAACGCCACCTCGACGGCGAGGTCGTAGAACTCGTCGGGCTTCAGGCGCGGCAGCGTCGCCAGCTGCGCCCGGCTCTCGACCTGGAAGACACCGACCGCGTCGGCGCGGCACAGCATCTCGTAGACCTTCTGGTCGGTGAGGTCCAGCTCGGCGAGGTCGACCTTGTCGCCCTTGTACTCCTCGACGAGGTCGAGCATGTAGTGCAGCGCGGAGAGCATGCCCAGGCCGAGCAGGTCGAACTTGACCAGGCCGGCGGCGGCGCAGTCCTCCTTCTCCCACTGGATCACGCTGCGGTCGGCCATCCGCGCCCACTCGACCGGCACGACCTGGCTGACCGGTTCCTGGCACATGACCATCCCGCCGGAGTGGATGCCGAGGTGGCGCGGGAAGTCCTCGAGCGCGAACGCGAGCTGCACGACCTCGTCCGGGATGTCGTGGTCGTGGTCCTTTTCGGTGTCGCGCAACGAGCCCCAGCGGTCGATCTGCTTGCTCCAGGCGTCCTGCTGGCCGGGCGAGTACCCGAGCGCCCGCGCGGCGTCCCGGACCGCGGACCGGGCGCGGTAGGTGATGACGTTCGCGACCTGCGCGGTGTTGAGCCGGCCGTGTTTCGCGAAGACGTACTGGATGGCCTCTTCGCGGCGGTCGGACTCGATGTCGAGGTCGATGTCCGGGTAGCCGTCGCGGTCCGGAGCGAGGAAGCGCTCGAAGAGCAGTTCGTAGGCGACGGAGTCGACCTTGGTGATGCCGAGTGCGTAGCAGACGGCCGAGTTCGCGGCCGAACCGCGGCCCTGGCACAGGATGTCGTTCTCGCGGCAGAACCGCACGATGTCCCAGACGATCAGGAAGTACCCGGGAAAGCCGAGTTCTTCGATGATGGCGAGTTCGTGCTTGATCTGCGCTTTCGCTTTGGCCTCGTGGTCCTTGCCGCCGAAGCGTTCTTCCGCGCCCGCGTTCGTGAGTTCGCGCAGGTACGTCGTCTCGGTGTGGCCTTTGGGGACGTCGAACGGGGGCAGCTTGGGCGCGAGGAGTTTCAGCGGGAACGCGCATTCGATGCCCAGCAACGCCGAACGCCGTACCGCGCCGGGATAACGCCGGAACATCACGTCCATCTCCGCGCCCGAGCGGAGGAAGGCCGCGCCGTCCGCGGGAAGCCAGCCTTCGAGGTCGTCGATCGCCCGCCGGGCCCGGATCGCGGCGAGCGCGTCGGCCAGCCGGGCCCGCTCGGGCCGGGCGTAGTGCGCGGCGGTGGTGGCGACGGTGGGCAGCCCGAGCTCTTTCGCCATTTCGCTGAGCAGATCGTTGTGCGTGCTGTCGAGCGGCTGCCGGTGGTCGGTGAGCTCGACGTAGACGTTGTCACGGCCGAACCTCTCGACGAGGCTTTGCAGGCTCTCGGCGGCGGCCGCCGGGCCGTGCGTGACGAGGGCCGAGCGCACCGCACCCTTGCGGCAGCCGGTGAGCACCACACACTGCCCGGCGACCTCCTCGGCGACCGCGTCGAGGTCGTAGACGGGCCGGCCCTTCTCGGCCTTGGCGCTCCGGCCGTCGAACCCGGACAACTGCCCGGCGGTGATGGCGCGACAGAGAGCCCGGTACCCCTGATCCCCGCGGGCGAGCAGCAGGAGGTGCTCGCCTTCGGGGTCGGCGACGCCGTTCTGCGGACCGCGGAGCCCGAAGCTGAGTTCGGTACCGAAGACGGTGTTCACGCCGAGTTCCCGCGCGGCCTCGGCAAACCGCACGACGCCGTACATGCCGTCGTGATCGGTGAGGGCGATGGCGTCGAGGTTGAGGCGGGCGGCCTCCTCGACGAGTTCTTCGGGATGGCTGGCGCCGTCGAGAAAGCTGAAGTTGGAGTGGCAGTGCAGTTCGGCGTAGGGCACCCGGACGGCCTCGCCGCCGTCGTCGGTGCTGCGTCCGGGCAGGTCGTCCGGCCGCTGGTAGCCCTCGCGGTGGCGGCTCCAGGCGGGGCTGTCGCCGTGGTCGCCGCGCGCACCGTGGTCGCCGTGGTCGCCGTTCAGCCGCCTCGCGAGGTCCTTCCAGGGGACGGGCGGGTTGTTCCACCCCATCTAGCGGCTCCGGTCCTCGGGATCGTCGTTGTCGTTGTTCCGGCCGTCGTTGCTCCGGTTGCGTTCCCGAGTCGCGTCAAGCTCTTCACGGCGGCTTCGGTCGATGGCGTCGTCCAGCTCCCGCCAGGGGCGCTGCTCATCGAGCCGATTCGAGCGGCTTGGCCGTCCGGCCTGGATGTCGGGATCGCGCAGCGGCCAGCGCGGCACCTCGGGCTCGGCCACGCGATCGCCGATCTCCGCACGCTCCGCCGCTTTCCGGCGATGCCAGTTGGAGGGATGGTTCCAGCGGCTCCGCTCCTCGGCCGCACTCCGGCTTTCCGGCTCCCGGCCCTCTCGGCCCTCCGCCGCAGTCCGGCCCTCCTCCTCAGCTCGGCTCTCCGGCTCGCCGCCGTCTCGGCCCTCCGCCGCAATCCGGCCCTCCGCCTCAGTCCGGTCCTCCTCCTCAGCTCGGCTCTCCGACTCGGCGCCCTCTCGGACTTCGGGCGCAGTCCGGCCCTTTGCGTCGCGGGGGCGGCGATTCTCCTCGGAGCGCCGGGGTAGCGGAATCGCCACGTCGTCGGAGTCCGGGCGGGGGCGCGGCGTCCCCGGGTCGGCGCGCAACCAGTCGCGCAGCAGGCGTGCGTAGTCCTCGTCCATGCTCAGTCGTACACTCCCTCAACCGTCCACAAAGGATTCTCGGTGCCCGCGCAGTGCACCAGCACCGCTTCGGGTGGCTCATCCGGTCCGGCCGCGAGCAGCAGCTGGAGCCGCGCCCGCTGCGGACGCGGCCGCCGGCGGTCGCCCGCGAGCGGCCACGGGCCGGCCCAGCCCACGACGTCCCGCGGTGCCCCGCCCGCGACGCTCAGCCGCCGCGGCGGTGCGGTGACCCACTCGCGCGCGGTGATCCCGACGGCGCGGCCTTCGGCGTCGAAGACCTGGGCGGGCACCGGCCGGTCGAGGACGGTCGCCGGGGAGGGCGCGGGGAGGCGTCCCGGCCAGGTGGCGCCGGCGGGCGTCGTCCGCTCGCGCGGGTCGCCCCACGGCACGAGCCGGAGCCGGGCCGCCGGGTCGCGGCCGCCGTCGAGCAGCGGGGTGAGCACGCCTTCGGGCCCGAGCAGCCCCTGGACCCGGACGAACGCCCGCGCCGCGCGTTCGTCGGCCTCCGCCAGTCCGCCTTCGCCACCCAGCTCGAGCTGCAGCGACCGCCCCTCGACGGTCTCCTCGGGCTCCAGCCGCAGCCGCACCACGCCGGACTTCGGCCGGTGCCCGGGCCGCAGCCAGCCTTCGAACTGCCAGCGCACGCGATCGGCGACCCCGGCGGGCGTCAGCGGTTCCGCGCAGCGCCACACCCGGCCGAGCTGTTCGCCGTCTTCGGTGACGGCGTGGATGCCGAGCCGGGTGCAGGCGAGCCCGTGGCCCGCCAGCCCGGCGCAGAACCGCGTCGCGAGGCCCTTTGCGAGGAACGCGGCGACGTCCACCCGCTCGACGACGGGATCGAACTCCTCGGTGAGCGTCAGTTCGGGCGGTGGACGTCGCCGCAGCGGCGGACGTTCCGAGCGGCCCCGGGCCAGCCGGTGGGCGAGCATCCCGTCGGCGCCGAACCGGTTGACGACGTCACGCTCCGGCAAGGCCGCGAACGCCCCGAGCGTCCGCAACCCGAGCCGTCGCAACAGATCGACGAGTTCGGGGCGGTCGTCAAGCTCGGTGATGGGCAGCGGCGCGAGGAACTCGGCCACCCGCCCGGGTTCGACGAACGCGCCGTGCCGCGCGGCGAGCGTCGCGGCGAAAAGCCCCTCGGCGACGCCGACCTGACACTCCACACCCGCGGCGGCGGACACCTCGTCGACGAGCCGTTCGACGAGCGCGTGTTCACCCCCGAAGTACCCCGCGGCCCCCGCGACCGGCACGGCCACGAGCCCGGGACGCACCACCTCGACCCCGACGACAAGCGCCTCGACAGCCCGCGCGACGGCCTCGAACAGCCGGGCATCCCGCTCGTCATCGTTCCCGAAGACAGCCAGGTCGGGACACCGCGACTGAGCCTCCCGCCGCCGCATCCCCCGCCGCACCCCATCCCGCCGCGCGACGGCGGTACAGGCGACAACCCGGTTGCCGGCGAAGACGGCAGCAGGCCGGGTAACGGCAACACCGCCCACGGCAGCCGCGGCGACGGCCGGCCAGTCCGGGCACCACAGCACGAGCATCCGGGTCGGGAGGTCGGAGGCACTGCGTTGCGTGGGGACGGTCATCCGACCTCCCCCAGCCGACGACTCACGACGGCGCCCCGAAGCACTCCGGCATCCCGGCAAGACCGCCGACAAACCTCGGGTGCCCTGTGATCGGCGGGTCGACACGCGTGATCGAAGAGCCGACTCGCGTGAGTGAAGAGACGACACGCGAACCCGTACGGCCGGCCCGCGTGCCCGGAAGGTCGGCTCACGTACCTGAAGGGTCGACTCACGTACCCGGAGGGTCGGCTCACGCACTCGGCCGGACGACACACGCACCGCGCCGGTTGACTCGCGTGACTGGGCGGTCGACTCGCGTGATTGAAGGGACGACTCGCGTGATCGGAGAGTCGACACGTGTGGGCGGGTGGGCGGCGCGTGGTGGGGCGCACGAGTCGGGTGTCTGCTTTGGGCTGGGTCATGCTGTTTCCTCGCGTAGCGAGGTGACCGTGCCCAGGCGGGAGGTGGCGATGGAGCCCGTGGGGGTGGGGAGGTCGACGTGCGCCGAGGTCGGGCGGGCCGCCGCGCCGCGGCCTCTGGCCCGGACCACGGCCCGGCGGTGGCGGAGGTGGCCGTAGCCGTCCTCCAGGCCAGACCAGGTGTCCAGGCGGCAGGACAGCTCGACGTCCGCGGCCGGCCACGCGCCGAACGGCAGCAGCACCGCGCCGCGGTGGCGGGCACGTGCCGACAGCCGCCGCGCCACGGCCGGCTGGATCGTCGACGTCGATGTCGCCACCAGGTCGACTCCGTCCAGCAAGGCCGCTACCACCGCCGGCAGCTCCGGGCCCGGCCGCGGGATCAGCGCCACCCGGCCCAGGTCCACGCCGTACTCGGCCGCCGCCGCTAGGCCCAGCGATGGCAGGCCGACCACCGCCGCCCATGAGCCGGCGGCGGTGGCTTCGGCCAGCAGGGCGAGGAGCAGTGAACTCGCCCCGTGGACCGCCACGGTGGTTCCGCGCCGGAGGCCGGCGTCGGGCAGCAACCCGGCCAGCGCCGGGACGACCGGGAGCACCCTTCCCGTCGCCCGCGCCTGGCCGGCCTGGGCCGCGACCCGGCTCGCCGTGCTGACCCCGGGCAGGGCCGCCAGCCGGGCCACCGGCGGCTCCACCACAGCGGTCACCGCACGCACCTCCCCACCAACGGGCCAGCGACGACGGCCGCGCCTCTCCCAAAACACGACCGGCGGCCCTGGCACGCCGCGGGGAAGGCGGCGGATCCATTACCAGCATCGAACACCTGTTCGACGCATTCAGTCAACCGCGAACGCCCACCCCTGTCAAGTCACCCACAAGTGGGTAACGCCAGCCACGCAACGGCGCCCAGGAAGAGCAGCGGCAGGCGAAGCCAGAGGAACGGAAGGCGGCGTGCGTGGCCGTGCTCAGCGACCCGCCAAAGCCCAGGCCCGCAGCGCGAGCGAGGGCCAGGCCGGGAAAGAGCCGGAAGTCACCCCGCCGCCGTAATGGAGTTGCCCGCGTCCCGGCCGCGTCACTAGACAGACCGCCGTGGACATCACCGACGCCCGGCCCGACGACTGCCCCGAACTGCTGGTCCTGCAGCGCTGCTGCTGGGCCCAGGAGGCGATCCTCAACGGCACCCTCGACATCCCCGCGCTGCACGAGACCCTCGAAGACCTGCGCGACTGGACGAAGAAGTGGTCGGTGTGGACGCTGCGGGACGGCCACCGCCTGGTCGGCGCCGTCCGCGCCCGGCTCGACGGCGACCGCTGGGAGCTCGGCCGGCTGATGGTCGCCCCCGACCTCGCCGGCCGGGGGCTGGGCCGGCGGCTGCTCGAACACGCCGAGGCCTGCGCGCCCGCGGAGGCGCGCACGTTCGTGCTGTTCACCGGGGCTCGCAGCGTCCGGAACATCCGGCTGTACGAGCGGGCCGGCTACCGGCTCACCGACGTCCCGGACGCGCCGGGGCACATCCCGGGCGCCGTTCATCTCGAAAAGGACGTCACAGAGCGCGAAAAGCCCGGTCCGCCCGCCTGACGCTGCGGGGTCGGCTAGATTCCCCGGTGGACTTCCGGGGGTGGCGATGACGAAGAGACCGATCCTGTGGGCGGCCGGGGTGCTGGTCGTGGCGGGCGCGGTGCTGGCCGTCGTGCTCGCGTCCGGCGGCAGCGGCCTGCCCGGCGCGAAAGCCGCGGCCCCCGGCCCGACGACCATCGGCCCGGAGTGGCGCTCGTTCCGCGCCGACGTCACCGGTATCCGCCCCGGTCCCGACCCGTTCAGCCTGTTCGTCCAGGTCGCGCTGCCCGGCCCGGACCCCGGCTGCGTCCGGGAGCCGCGGATCGAGCAGGTCACCGAGGCCAAGACCGACATCCGCGCCGACGTCGTCTACTCGACGCGGCCCGCGGCGGGCGGCTGCGAGGACAAGGTGCCCGCCGAGCTGCGGCTGGCCACGACCGGGCCGGTCGCGGACCGCACGGTGATCCTCAACGCCGACAACGGCAACGCCTGGCACAAGCTCGGCGCCGGCTGGGGTCACTGCGCCCCGCAGGGCACCTGCGCCCCGCCCGCCGACCACTGCGACCCGGCGTGGATCGGCGCGGCGGTGTCCGCGACGGGCGCCGAGAGCAGCGGCGCCACCCGCGCCTGCGACTCGAACTGGCTGGTCCTCGACCTGCTGCTGCACCAGACCGACCCGCCGTCGCGCACGGCGTTCCGCTGGAGCGACGCCGGGTGGACGGCGTTCGCGCAGGCGAAGTCCGCGGGCTGCGCGGAGATCCGGGCGGCCGACCCGAAGTTCCCGGCGGCGCTCTGCAAGGCGCTGCCGGCACCCGCGTGAGCCGCTCCTAGCGCGGCAGCTTCTTGACGACCTCGGCGCCGACGGCCTTCACCGCGTCGTCGGCTTCCTGCTGGGGGATCGGCGAGTTCGAGAAGAACCCCTTGTCCCAGCCGGTGACCTCGACCGTGAAGACGGTTGTCCCCTTGAGCACGTGCAGTTCGGCGCCGCTGAACGCGCTTTGGGTGATCAGGCGGACCAGCGCCGCCTTGTCGCCGAGGCCGCGCACCTCGATCGGCGGTGTCTCCGGCTTGTACAGCATGAAGTTGTTCTTCGCCTGCTGCGCCGCGCCTTCGCCGGAGTACTCGACGACCCGGACGTTCAGCGTCGCGTCGCGGACGTTCTCGTCGGGACCCGGCTTGAAGCCGCAGCCGATCTGCTTCAGGCCCGGCACCGTCGCGGCGGCGCCGGGGTTGCCGCTGACGAAGCTCGGGAACCCGGCCTTCGCCAGCACCTGCGGCGGGATCTGGCATTCGGCGGGCACCGGTGACGACACCGGATCCGCGCCGGTGCTCGCGTAGTACTCGCTCGCGAAGATGCCGAGCGGGATCCCGGCGCCGAGCAGCACGACGACCGCGCCGACGATGCCGACGATCAGCCCGGTCTTCTTTTTCTTCGGCGGCTGCTGCGGACCGCCGTACCCGGGCGGCGGATACCCCTGATGCGGCGGATATCCCGGCGGCGGGTAACCCTGCTGGGGCGGGTACCCGGGCTGCTGCCCGTAGCCCGGGTACCCCGGCTGACCTTGACCGTACTGCGGTGGTTGCTGCATCGAGCCCTCCCTCTCGAAGCCCGCGGGTCAGTGCGCGAAGTGGCGCGTCCCCGTCAGGTACATCGTGACGCCCGCCTTCTCCGCGGCCGCGATCACCTCGGGGTCGCGGACCGAGCCACCGGGCTGCACGATCGCCCGGACGCCCGCCTCGACCAGCACTTCCAAGCCGTCCGGGAACGGGAAGAACGCGTCCGACGCGCCGACCGAGCCCTTGGCCCGGTCACCCGCGCGCGAGACGGCCAGCCGCGACGAGTCGACGCGGTTGACCTGGCCCATGCCGACGCCGACGGTCGCGCCGTCGGCGGCCAGCAGGATCGCGTTCGACTTCACCGCGCGCAGCGAACGCCACGCGAACTCGAGGTCGCGCAGGGTCTGCTCGTCGGCCGCCGTGCCGGTGGCCAGCGTCCACGACGCCGGGTCGTCGCCCGGCGCGTCGATCGCGTCGACGGTCTGCACCAGGACGCCGCCGGAGATCGGGCGGAACTCGATCGGCGACGGCCGGTCGATCGCCGGCAGCTTGAGCAGTCGGATGTTCTTCTTGCGCTGCAGGATCTCCAGCGCTTCGGCGTCGAAGTCCGGCGCGAGCACGACCTCGGTGAAGACCTCGGCGATCTGCTCGGCGGCCTCGCGGCTGACCGGCCGGTTCGTCGCGATGACGCCGCCGTAGGCCGAAGCCGGGTCGCACGCGTGCGCCTTGCGGTGCGCCTCGGCGATGTCCGTGCCGACAGCGATGCCGCACGGGTTGGCGTGCTTGATGATCGCGACAGCCGGCTCGGCGAAGTCGAACGCGGCGCGGCGCGCGGCGTCCGTGTCGACGAAGTTGTTGTAGGACATGGCCTTGCCGTGCAGCTGCTCGGCGTGGGCCAGGCCCGGGGCCTGGCTCTTGTACAGCGCGGCCCGCTGGTGCGGGTTCTCGCCGTAGCGCAGGACGTCGGCGCGTTCCCAGGTGGCGCCGGTGAAGTCCGGGAAGCCGGAGTCGGCAGCGTCCGCATCGGGGGCGTAGACGTTGGCGAACCACGACGCGACGGCCGTGTCGTAGGCGGCCGTGTGCGCGTACGCCTGGGCCGCGAGCCGCTTGCGGTCACCGAAGTCGAAACCGCCGTCGGCGACGCGCTCGAGCACCCAGCCGTAGCGGGCCGGGTCGACGACGACCGCGACGCTGCCGTGGTTCTTCGCCGCCGCGCGGACCATCGCCGGGCCGCCGATGTCGATGTTCTCGACGCAGTCCTCGGGGCTCGCGCCGGACGCGACGGTCTGGGTGAACGGGTACAGGTTCACGACCAGCAGGTCGAACGCCGCGATCCCGAGCTTTTCCAGCTGCGCGACGTGGTCGGCGTTGCCCTGGTCGGCGAGCAGCCCGGCGTGCACGTTCGGGTGCAGCGTCTTGACGCGGCCGTCGAGCGACTCCGGGAACCCGGTGACCTGCTCGACCGGCGTGACCGGGACACCCGCGTCGGCGATGGCCTTCGCCGTGCCGCCGGTGGACACGATCTCGACGCCGGCCGCGTGCAGGCCGGCCGCGAGGTCCAGGAGGCCCGCCTTGTCCGAGACGCCGATCAGCGCCCGGCGGACCGGCCGCCGTCCCAGGTCAGTGCTCACGAAATGTCACCTTTCGTCCGTCCACGGTGCAGCCACCGCGGCCGAGTCGCTCGATCGTTTCCACCAGCAGCCTGCGCTCGACGGCCTTGATCCGTTCGTGCAGGACGTCTTCGTCGTCGTCGTTCTCCACGACGACCGCCTCCTGGGCGATGATCGGCCCGGTGTCGACGCCGGCGTCCGCGAAGTGCACGGTCGAGCCGGTGACCTTCACGCCGGCCGCGAGCGCGTCGCGGACCGCGTGCATCCCGGGGAACGACGGGAGCAGCGCCGGGTGCGTGTTGAGCACCGTGAACCGGCCCAGGAATTCCTCGCCGAGGATCTTCATGAACCCGGCCGAGACGACCAGGTCGGGCTGGTAGGCGGCGACGGCCTCGGCCAGCGCCTTGTCCCAGGCGGCGCGGTCGGGGTGGTCGGCGACGCGGACCGTGAACGACGGGATGCTCAGGCGTTCCGCGCGGGCCAGCGCCTCGATGCCGGTGCGGTCGGCGCCGACGGCGACGACCTTGGCCGGGAAACCCGACCGCCCGGCGGCGTCCAGCAGCGCCTGCAGAAGGGTGCCGGAGCCCGACGCGAGCACGACGAGCTTCACCGGAGTGGGCAGCTCCAACCGTTGAGACAGAGCAGGCTCCTTGCCGCCGGCGGTGCGCAGCCAGGGCGCACGGCGCTTCACCAGGTCGCGTCAACCCTAACGGTCGGCCTCGCCCGGCTCGACGTCGCCGCAGGTCTCGGTGCCTCCGGTCACAGCCTCGCCGGGCTCGGCGGCACTTTCACGTGAAAGTGCCGGGTCCTCGAAGGCGTCACTTTCACGTGAAAGTGCCGGGTCTTCGAGGCCGAGTTCGGCGTCTGCCTCGGCGTCGAACTCCGTGTCCTCGTCGGGCTCTTCCTCGTCGAAGGGCTCTTCGTCCTCTTCGGACTCTTCGAAGTCTTCTAGCGCTTCGGCTGCTTCGTCGGCGTCGACGTCTTCGGCGTCCTCGAAGGCTTCGTTGTCTTCGAGAGCCTCCGGCGGCGCGGGCGGCTCGTGCTCGCCCGCGAAGAACGCCGTGAACGCGCCCGGGATGACGATCCAGCAGAACGCGACCACCGAGGCGACCCCGACCGGCACGTTCACCGGGTCGAACGGGCCGTCGCCGAGCCGGCCGCCGGACAGCGTGCCCAGCAGGACGCAGCCGAGCGCGACCACCGCGCCGGCGACCGCGACCGTGCGGATGCGCTGGGCCGGGTCGGCGTCGACCTTGCGCAGCGACCAGCCGACCAGCACGCCGGTCGCGGCCGGCAGCACCAGCAGGGCCGGCCACCAGGTGCTCGAGTGCTCGGGCAGCCCGCCGAGGATCGGGACGCCGGGCACGGCGCCGCCGTGGTAGCCGAACATCCCGACGTTCAGGCCGCCGATCGAGAACCCCGGGCCGGTGACGAAGGACAGCGCCGCCGTCACGGCGTTCGGCAGGTACAGCACGGAAAGCAGGAAGAGCCCGAAGCTGTTGCCCAGCCCGGGCTCGTACATGTCGGCCACGGTCGACCAGGACGCGGCGGTCGCGGCGGTGAAGACCGCGGCCCCGCAGGCCAGCAGCACCGCGAGGCCCAGGGCGCCGGCCCGGATCCCGCGCAGCGCCATCGGGTCGACGCGGTCGGCGACGAAGTCCGGCAGCCCGCAGGCCGCGGTGATGCCCACGGCCGAGGCCACGGCGGCGAGCAGCCCGGGCACCGCGCAGGCGACCAGCGGGTTCGCCGTCACCGGCGAGCCCTGCGCGCAGAGCGCGATGACGAGCCCGAACACCGCGTGCGCCGCGGTGACCGTGACGAACACCGGCAGCGCCTCACGCGGCGAGCGGCAGCCCAGCCGCTGGGTGGCGCCGGACGCCGTCCGCGCGGCCAGCGCGACCGCGCCGAGGGTCGGCAGCAGCGGCAGCAGGCCGAGCGGGTGCCCGCCGATGCCGAGGCGCACCTGGTGCGCGGCGAGCCAGCCGGGCGCCGCGGCCAGCAGCACGCCGAAACCCGAGAAGACGGTGCGTTCGGCGGTGAGCGTGACGAGGGTCAGCACAGTGGCGACGACGGCGTAGCCGGTGACCAGCGGGCCCAGCGCGGCCGCGAGCAACACCCGCACCCGCGCCGCGCCGGTGGGGTCGACGTCGGCTTCGAAGTCGCTCACCGGCTCTTCGCGGGGGTCGCGGGTGAGCAGGTCCATGATCCGCACCTTGACATCCGGGCTGGTCCGTACGGGTGAGCCACGCCGCCTCCGACCTGCGTGGCGAAGCTAACCCACCCGGTCGGGTAACCCCCTGAGTGCAAAACACCCGCTGTGACACGGAGGGTCACAGCGGGTGTTTCACGCGGAAGGCGTCAGCTCGACTTGCCGAATCCCCCGGGCGGCGTGCCCGGGTTGTCGGACGGCGGCTGCTGGAAGAACTGGCCCTGCATCGGGGCGTACGTCGTGGCCTGCGGCGGCGGGTTGGTGGACGGCGGGTTCGGCGAGCCGTACTGGCCCGGCTGCGCGAACGGCGCCGAGGGCTCCCCCGTCGAACCGGCCGGGCCCGGCTGCTGCTGGCCGTACTGGGGCCCGCCCTGCGGTCCGCCCTGGCCGAACTGCTGCCCGCCCGGCTGGCCGAACTGGCCGCCCTGGCCGCCGTAGGACGGCGCGGCGGGCTTCGGCGCCGGCGGCTTGAGCACGTCGTGCTCGATGAGCAGCGCGCCGACCGCGCCGACCATCTGCAGGATCGCCAGGATCAGGACGACGATGACGAGGCCCGGCGTGTTCTGCAGCGAGACCAGCGTGTCCAGGACCTCGAGGGTGCCGAGGACGCTGAACAACGCGGCGAACGGCAGGGTCCGCGGGCCCTTCGGCAGGGCGTGCATCGCGGCGAGCAGGCCGCCGGCCAGCAGGAACGTCGTGCCGAGCCCGAGGTCGGCGTTGTCGGAGAAGCCCAGGAAGTACTGGACGATGCCGAGGACCGCGACGATGAGCGCGAGCAGCAGCGGCAGGTTCTGCGGCAGGCCCGCGAGGCCCGACGGCGCCTGGTGCGAGTGCTGCGGCTGGTGCTGTTGCTGCTGGAAGCCACCGGGGGGCGGGGGTCCGGGGGGCTGCTGGCCGCCACCCTGCTGGGGGTAGCCAGGCCCACCGCTGGGGAAGGTCATCGGGATGCACTCCTGTCGGTTCGACCGGCACTCCGGGGCACGAGGGCGCCCGGGAAAGACGAGGCGGCTTGTGTGCGCAGAACGCTAGCGCACTCGCAGGCCACCAGCCCATCAGACGCGTGAATACCTCAGGAGGTTTCGTCTTGAAACCAGGAAAGGCCGGGCACCCTGTGGGTGCCCGGCCTCACCAGGAGTTATCCCTCGGTATCAGCCGAGGTTGTTGTACAGCTCACGCGCCAGGACGGCGGTCTCGCTCGGGGTCTTCCCGACCTTGACGCCGGCGGCCTCGAGGGCCTCCTTCTTGGCGGCGGCCGTGCCGGAGGAGCCGGAGACGATGGCGCCCGCGTGGCCCATCGTCTTGCCCTCGGGCGCGGTGAAGCCCGCGACGTAACCGACGACCGGCTTCGTCACGTTGTCCTTGATGTAGGCCGCGGCGCGCTCTTCGGCGTCGCCACCGATCTCGCCGATCATCACGATGACCTTGGTCTCGGGGTCCGCCTCGAACGCCTCGAGAGCGTCGATGTGGGTGGTGCCGATGATGGGGTCACCGCCGATGCCGACCGCGGTGGAGAAGCCGATGTCCCGCAGTTCGTACATCATCTGGTAGGTCAGCGTGCCGGACTTCGACACGAGGCCGATCTGGCCCGGGCCCGAGATGTCGGCCGGGATGATGCCGGCGTTCGACTTGCCGGGGCTGATCACGCCGGGGCAGTTCGGCCCGATGATCCGGGTCGTGTTGCCCTTCGCCACCGCGTGCGCCCAGAAGTAGGCCGAGTCGTGCACCGGGATGCCCTCGGTGATGACGACGGCCAGCGGGATCTCGGCGTCAATCGCCTCGACGACCGCGTCCTTCGCGAACTTCGGCGGCACGAAGATGACCGACACGTCGGCGCCGGTCTCCTTGATGGCCTCTTCGACCGTGCCGAAGACCTTCAGGTCCTTGCCCTCGATGGTGACGGTCTGGCCGGCCTTGCGGGCGTTGACGCCGCCCACGATGTCCGTGCCGGACTTCAGCATCTTGGTGGCGTGCTTCATGCCCTCGGAGCCGGTGAGCCCCTGGACGATGACCTTGCTGTTCTCGTTGATGAAAATCGACATCTCACGCACCTGCCGCGGCGAGCTCGGCAGCCTTGTCGGCCGCGTTGTCCATTGTGTCCACCACGGTGACCAGCGGGTGGTTCGCGTCGGCCAGGATCTGGCGACCCTCGACGACGTTGTTGCCGTCCAGCCGGACGACGAGCGGCTTGGAAGCCTCGTCACCCAGGATCTTCAGCGCCTCGACGATGCCGTTCGCCACCGCGTCGCAGGCGGTGATGCCGCCGAAGACGTTGACGAAGACGCTCTTCACGTCGGTGTCGTTGAGGATGACGTCCAGCCCGGCCGCCATGACCTCGGCCGACGCGCCGCCGCCGATGTCGAGGAAGTTCGCCGGCTTCACGCCGCCGTGCTTCTCGCCCGCGTACGCCACGACGTCCAAAGTGGACATGACGAGGCCCGCGCCGTTGCCGATGATGCCGACCTGGCCGTCGAGCTTCACGTAGTTGAGGTTCTTGGCCTTGGCCTTCGCCTCGAGCGGGTTCTCCGCGTCCTTGTCGACCAGGGCCTCGTGGCCCGGCTGACGGAAGTCCGCGTTCTCGTCGAGGGTGACCTTGCCGTCCAGGGCGATGATCTTGTCCTGCGGGTCACGGACCAGCGGGTTGACCTCGACGAGGGTGGCGTCCTCGGAGACGAAGGTCTCCCAGAGCTTCACGACGACGTCGGCGGCCTCGTCGATGATGTCGGCCGGGAAGTTGCCGGCCTTCAGGATCTCGAGGGCCTTCGCCTTGTCGACGCCGGTGATCGAGTCGACCGGGATCTTGGCGAGCGCCTCGGGACGCTCGACGGCGAGCTGCTCGATCTCCATGCCGCCCTCGGAGGACGCCATCGCCAGGAAGGTCCGGTTGGACCGGTCCAGCAGGAAGGAGAAGTAGTACTCGGACGAGATGTCCGAGGCTTCGGCCACCAGCACGCGACGCGTGATGTGGCCCTTGATGTCGAGGCCGAGGATGGCTTCCGCCTTCTCCTTCGCCTCGTCGGGCGTCTGGGCCAGCTTGACGCCGCCCGCCTTCCCGCGGCCGCCGACCTTCACCTGCGCCTTGACGACGACCTGGTTACCGATCTGCTCCGCGGCGGCCTTGGCTTCTTCGGGGGTGCTAGCCACCGAGCCCGGCAGAACCGGTACTCCGTGGGCGGCGAAGAGATCCCTCGCCTGGTACTCGTAGAGGTCCACTACTCCAGTCTCCTGACGACACGCCACTGTGGTGGTCCGCACTACCGGACCGCGCTGTCGGACCAGTCGAGGTTAGCGACCTGCGCGAACGCAGGGCACTCCGCACCTGGTGAAGTCGGTCACCGTACGCGGTCAGACGGTGTTCCCGAGGTGTGAGACCGCCCACCGCGCAACCATTCCGCCGCTTCTTCGGGGGTTTCGAAGACGCCGCTCGCCGGGTCCGCGGGCTCGTCGAGGTAGAAAACGCGAACGTCTTTCAGGGTCGCCCGCAGCTCGCCGCCGAGCACGCCGACCGCGTCCGGGTCCTCCTGCTCGGCGATGCGGAGGACCTGCTCGGTGGTGTCCAGGGGGCCGGCGTGGACGACCTCCATGCCTTCGTCGCGCAGGACGCGGCCCAGCGCGACGGCGCGCGGGTCGGGCCCGCCGAGCTCGACGACGAGCACCCGCGGCATCGCCCGGCTCACGCCGTCCGCCGGGCACCCGCGGCCGACATGGCCGCCGCGGCCAGCAGCGCGACGGCCGCGGCGAGCGCGACCCAGAACCCGGTCGCCGGGCTCGCGCCGCCGAGCGAGCCGCCGACGAGCGGCAGCTCCGCGGCGTGCAGCAGGGCGAGCAGCGCGGCCCCGGCCAGCAGGGCCGCCGCCGGTTTCGGCCGCGACCGCAGGGCGAGCACCGCCGCGCCGACGACCACCGCGGCCGCCGTCAGCAGCCCCCACGAAGGCGTGTCGAAGTCCGACCAGAGCCCGGGCGCGACGTAGCCGGGCACGCTGAAGACGGGCAGCCCGAACGCCGCGACGGCCAGCACGGCCCCGGCCACGACGGGCGTGAGCACACCACCGTTGGCCCGGCTGCCGTCCACCGCGTCCTCGCGTTCGACGACGCCGGTCCCGACGGCGGCGAGCGCGGCCAGGACGGCGAGCACGAGCGCGGCGAACGTCCACGCGGCGCCGGCCCCGAGGTCGTAGGTGAAGGCGGGCGTGGCGCTGGAAGCGCCGTTCAGGTCGGCCCCGCCGAAGCCGGCGAGGTTGCCGGCCTGGGTGGCGGTGAGCGCGGTGTTCAGCACGGCCGTCCCGGCCAGGACGATCCCCGCCCAGGCGAGCCCGAGCAGCGCCCGCGCGCCGGGCGCCGTTTTCGGCGTCAGGACGCCGAAGCTCAGCACGGCCACCACGATCGCGGCGGTGAGCAGGAACCACCGGGCCGGGCTCTCGGCGGCCGCGCTGACGGGCGTCGCGGCGGCCGGGTTCAGCGCGGTGACGGCGACCTGCGGCGCGAGGGTGCCGATCACGGCGGCGACCGCCGTGGCCAGGCCGAGGAGGCCGGTCGTCAGCCGCCACCAGAACAAGCCGGGCAGTTTCGCCTCGCCGGCCAGGTTCTCGGCGTCTTCTTCCGAGGTTTCGGTCAGCCGGGTGCCCGCGAGCCCGGCGACGGCCGCCATCGCGACGAGCACGAGGACCGGCCCCCAGGTGACGTGCAGGTCGTCCCGGACGAGACCGGCCACCACGGGCGGCGCCGCGACACCGAACGCGGCCGCGGCGAGCCCGCCCAGGGCCCCACGGGCCACGTGTTCGAACGGTGCGGCCAGCGCCAGCACGGCGGCGAACGGCAGCGCGACGGCGAGCAGGAGGTACCCGCCGAGCGCGGGCCACGGCCCTTCGAAAGCGGAGCGGGCGAGCAGGAAACCGTTGTCCGACAACACAGGCGCGGTCAGCAGCCCGACGGATGCCGTGACGGCGAGCAGCGGGACGAGCAGCCGCCACCGCCGCCGTTCGGGCTCGTCGTCCCGCGCCCGGACGGCCCGCCAGGCGAGCACCCCGGCGACCGCGGTGAGGACGTCCCCGGCGACGAGCAGCCAGAACCCGCCCCCGACGGCCGAGCCGCTCACGAACCGGTCGGGCAGGTAGAGCTCGGGCCGGATGGTGAGCGGCCCGTTGACGGCGAACTGCAGGTCGAGCACCAGCCGCCCGGGAGCGAGCGCGGCCAGCCCGACCACGACGCCGGCGGCCAGCCCGGGTTTGCCGCGCACGAGGAAGGCGGCCACGACGGGCCCGAGCGCGAGAACGGCCAGCCACGGCCAGCTCGTGAACCCGGGCCCGGCGGCCGGGGAGACGTGGACGAAGGCCGCGACGGTCAGCGCGACCGCGCCGAGTGCGACCAGCACGAGGGCGACGGTGAGCTGCGGGGTGGGGCTGGGGTCGTCTTCCCAGGAGGTGATCGGGGGATCTTCCGGGGGTTCGGCCGGCTTGCCGGGGCGTCGGGTGGAGGGGGCGCGTGAAGGTGTGGCCACAGTGGAACCTGACTCGGCTGAGGGCTTGCGCCGGTATTCGGCGGCGGAGGAAGTCCGCGCGGGCACAGGGGAATCGCCGGAATCCGACGCCGCGTCGCTGGGGTCGGTTGGCTCGGCGGGTTCGCGCGGGGCCGTGAAGCCGAGTGCGGGCGTCGCGGTGGAGTCCGGCGCCGACGCGGGGCCGGACGGCTGAGGGGATCGCGCGGCGGCGGGGCCCGGCGCGGGCGTCTCCGCAGGGTCCGGCGCCGATTCGGGGCCGGCCGACTGGGGAGATCGGCGTACGGCGGTGGAGCCCTGTGTGGAGGTCGCCGCAAGCTCCGGCGCCGATTCGGAGCCAGCCGACTGAGCGGATCGGCCCACAGCGGCAGGGCCCCGCGTCGAAACCGTCGCAGGGTCTGGCGCCGATGCCGGGCTGGCCGACGGGGCAGGCCGGGGCACGGCGGTGGAGCCCGGCGCGGGCGTCTCCGCAGGGTCCGGCGTCGATGCCGGGCCAGTCGGCTGGGGGGATCGGCCCACAGCGGCAGGGTCCCGCGTCGAAGCCGCCGCAGGGTCCGGCGCCGATGCCGGGCTGGCCGACTGGGCAGGCCGGGGCACGGCGGCGGAGCCCGGCGCGGGCGTCTCCGCAGGGTCCGGCGTCGATGCCGGGCCAGTCGACTGGGGGGATCGGCGCACGGCGGCGGAGCCCAGCGCGGGCGTCTCCGCAGAATTCGGCGCCGACGCGGTGCTGGCCGGCTGACGGGATCGGCGTCCGGCGGCGAAGCCCTGCGTGGAAGTCGCCGCCGGGTCCGGCGCCGGTGCGGCTGCGGGGTCACGACGCTGTGCGGCCGCGCCTTGGTCGGGGGTCTGCCGCGCCCGATCGGGCTCCTGGGCGGGTTCGCTCGTGGTCGTGAAGCCCAGTGCGGGCGTCTCCGTGGCGTCCGGCGCCGGTCGCGTGGCGGGGAAGCCCGCCGTTGGCGGGTCCGGTGTGGAGTCCGTCGCTGCGGGCTTCGGGGCGTCCTTCGCTGCCTCGGCCGGTGCCGGCTGGGCTGGACGCGGCTGGGGAGGCGTCCGCTTGGCGGTGGGACCTGGGGCCTCGGGGGCCGGGTTCTGCGGGGGGCCCGGGGAGGCGGGGGCGCTCCCGGCTGGGGGCTCTGAGCGTGGGGGCATTGCCCGCGAACCTAGCAAGTCCGGGCGATTCCGGGCGGGTCGCCGGCGCTCCGGTCGTCGAGCGGTGTTCAACGCCCGTCCGCAAACCCTTATTCCGGCGGGCTGCGGCCCGGAGCACCCTCGGAGGTCTCCAACCAACCGGGGATCCTGTAAGCCAAGTCACACCAAACGCAGTAACCTCCCTTTAACTTTGCGTAATTCCTACAGGTGGACGCAAGATCGACACCACTCGATCGGCCGACGCGGGGGGCAGATCTTGCCTACAGCGGTGCCCCTTCGTTACTGTCCCCCGGTCCCCATTACAGTCAGGTCACGAAGTAGGACACCGAGCAAACCACCCCCGAGGTTGGCTCACCGGGTTCCCCCGCCCGCAGTCCTAGGCCCGGCTCCCCGACGATGGAAGGCCCTGTCTTGGCTTCACACCGCTCCCCCGGCGGCCAAGCTCCTTCCCCGGCATTGAAGGACGCACTGGAAGGTGCGGTCGTTCGTGTCCGGGGTGCGCACCGCATCGCTCCGCCCTCTTCGGCCCTTCGCGGCCGTGTCGTGGTTGCCGCTGTCGCGGCCGGTGCGTTCGCTGCAGCTGCTGCGGGCTCGACCCTCAAGACAGTCACCGACTCGGACACCGCGATCACGCCGCTGGCCAACAGCCAGGACGCCAGCGCCTCGTTCACCGCCGGAGGTGCGGGTTCCGGGGGCGCTCCCGAGCTCCTGCCGACCGGCCACGTCGTCGACGCCTCCGCCGAAGCCGCGAAGCTCGCCGACAGCGCCTCGATCACGCAGGCCCGTGAGCAGCGCGAAGCCGACGCCGCGAAGAAGGCCGCCGAAGAGGCTTCCCGGCCCAAGACCTGCCTGCCGGCGCACGGCACCTTCACCTCGGGCTTCGGTGCCCGGTGGGGCACGAGCCACCTCGGCATCGACATCGCCAACGCGATCGGCACCCCGATCTACGCCGCCTCCGACGGCACCGTGATCGACGCCGGCCCGGCCAGCGGCTTCGGCCTCTGGGTGCGCGTCCAGCTCGACGACGGCACGATCCAGGTCTACGGCCACATGAACAGCTTCTCCGTCAAGGAGGGCCAGAAGGTCAAGTGCGGCCAGCAGATCGCCGAGATCGGCAACCGCGGCCAGAGCACCGGCCCGCACCTGCACTTCGAGGTGTGGCAGAACGGCACGAAGAAGATCGACCCCCGGCCGTGGCTGGCCGCGCGCGGCATCGTCGTCTGAGTCGCCTGAGTCTTCCAAGCCGCCTGATCCGCAGTTCGCTCCACTCCTGACGGCCGCGCGAGAGCTGCACAGCAGCCGCGCGGCCGGGGTGTCGAAACCGTCCGCGGCTCCCTGAGCTGCCGGTGACGGCCGGAGACGCCCACCGGCCACGGGGATCACCGCAGGCTCGACGCGCCACTCCGGACACAGGTCCTCGACGCGGCGGCCGACCACAGGGCTCGCCGCCCCTTCGACCGGCGGCTCGAGCCTCGCACGACGCCGGAACACCGGCAGCGCCACAGAGCGCCTCAAGACTTCGCCGGTGGTTCGGACCACCGATCGCACCCCGGCGCCCGCCCAGCACGCCCTCAGCGCCGGGAACCACCTACCGGTGACCGCCCGGCAACCGGCGGATGAAGTACCCCACCGCGACCTGCCACACCGTGCACAGCTCCGCCGGTCTTCGCACCGGCAGCCAGCCCCACGCCACCGAGGCCGGCTCGGTCTTCGCGGAGCGGACACGCGCGGCTCTCCGGGCCCTGGTCGTCCAGCGGCGTCCCCGGCCGCAGGTGACACAGTGCCCGTCCGCGCCGAGCTCGTGCTGCCTGAGCAGCGCTCGCCAGGCGGCGGCCAGCCGGCACGCCTCCGCTCCCGCACGCGAGGTGCTTCCCGAAGCCCCCGATGGCTCCCGACCCCGATCCGGAACCGTCGTCTCCAGGACTCCTCGCAAGTATTTTCGTACCCCTTCGGCCAGCAGACCAAACAGCACCGCGTCCACACCACGTTCTCCCTTCGTCGAACTCGTGTTCGATCACGGGGTCAGTTCTACCGGTGGGGTACGACGATTCCGGCGGCGATCGCGGAGATCGCCGCCGGAATCACTCGGACGGGTGGTGCGGCCCTGAACAGGGCCGATGACCGGGCTAGAGCTTCACCATCGGGACGCTGCCGATCAGCATCAGCCGGACCTTGCCGGCCGCGCCGAAGTCGATCGTCGCCGTCGCGCGCGGGCCGACGCCGTCGCACGAAACCACCGTGCCCAGGCCGTACTTGTCGTGGCTGACGCGGTCGCCGACGTCCAGCTTCAGCGCCACCGTGTCCTTCCAGCCCTTGCCGAAGGAGCTGACACCGGGAGAAGGCGCGGACGAAGACCGGTTGCCCCACGTGGTCGCCGCCCGCGGCGTGCCGCGCGAACCGCTGCCGAACGACCCGAAACCGCGGTTGGACGGCTCCAGGCGCCGCCAGTCGACGAGGTCCGGCGGCAGCTCGTCCAGGAACCGCGAAGCCGGGTTCATCGAGGGCTGGCCCCACGCCGACCGCGTGATCGCGCGCGAGACGTAGAGCCGCTTGCGGGCCCGCGTGATCGCGACGTACGCGAGCCGCCGTTCCTCGGCCAGCTCGGCCGGGTCGCCCAGCGCCCGCATGTGCGGGAAGACGCCGTCCTCCCAGCCGGTGCAGAACACGACCGGGTACTCCAGGCCCTTCGCGGTGTGCACGGTCATCAGCGTGACCACGCCCGCGCCGCCGTCGCCTTCTTCGCCGCCGTCGGGCGACGGCACGGAGTCGGCGTCCGCGACCAGCGAGACGCGCTCCAGGAACGCGGGCAGCGAATCCGGCGCCGGGACGCCTTCGTCGACGATCAGCTCGGCGTTCTCGTCCGCGACGATCTCGGCGGTCAGCTCGGTGAACTCCCGCGCGACCGTGACGAGCTCGGTCAGGTTCTCCACGCGCGAAGCGTCCTGCGGGTCTTCCGACTCCTCGAGCTCGACGCGGTAGCCGGTCTTGTCCATCACGGCTTCGAGGACGTCGTGCACCTCGGCGCCGTCCGCGATCATCGTGCCCAGCTCGTCGAGGATCGCGACGAACCCGCCGATCGCCTTGACCGAGCGCGGGTTCAGCAGCGGCACCTTGTCCTCGACGGCGTCGCGCAGCGCCTGCGCGAACGAGATCCGCTCGCGCTCGGCGTGCGTCGCCACGACGGCTTCGGCGCGGTCGCCGATGCCGCGCTTGGGCACGTTCAGCACGCGCCGCAGGCTGACCGTGTCCTCCGGGTTCGCCAGCACACGCAGGTACGCGATCATGTCGCGGACTTCCCGGCGCTCGTAGAACCGCACGCCGCCGACGACCTTGTACGGCAGGCCGAGCCGGATGAAGATCTCTTCGAAGACCCGGGACTGGTTGTTGGTGCGGTAGAAGACGGCGACGTCGGAGTAGTCGGCTTCGCCCTTCTCCGCCAGCGCGTCGATCTCGTTCGCGACGAACGCGGCTTCGTCGTGGTCGTTGTCCGAGACGTAGCCGACGATCTTCTCGCCGTCGCCCGAGTCGGTCCACAGCCGCTTCGCGCGGCGGTTCGGGTTCCGCTCGATGACGGCGTTGGCCGCGGACAGGATCGTCTGCGTGGAGCGGTAGTTCTGCTCCAGCAGGATGGTGTGCGCGTTCGGGAAGTCCCGTTCGAACTCTTCGATGTTCCGGATCGTCGCGCCGCGGAAGGCGTAGATCGACTGGTCCGCGTCACCGACGACGACCAGCTCGGCCGGCTCGACGCCCGACTCGTTCGGCGTGGTCCCGGCCAGCTCGCGCACGAGGGTGTACTGCGCGTGGTTCGTGTCCTGGTACTCGTCGACCAGCACGTGGCGGAAGCGCCGCCGGTAGTACTCGGCGACGGCCGGGAACGCCTGCAGCAGCGAGACCGTGCGCATGATGAGGTCGTCGAAGTCGAAGGCGTTGGCCTGGTTCAGCCGCCGCTGGTACTCGACGTAGACCTCGGCGACGCGGCGTTCGAGGTCGTTGGCCGCGTTGGCCGCCGCCTCGTCCGGGTCGACGAGCTCGTTCTTCAGGTTCGAGATGTGGATGGCGAGCGTGCGGGCGGCGTAGCGCTTCGGGTCGATGTCGAGGTCCCGCGCCACGAGCGTGATGAGCCGCTTGGTGTCGTCCGAGTCGTAGATGGAGAAGCTCGACGACATGTCCAGCGTCTTGGCTTCCCGGCGCAGGATCCGCACGCACATCGAGTGGAACGTGGAGACCCACATCGCGTTGGCGCGGCGCCCGACGAGCGCGGCGACGCGCTCGCGCATCTCGGCGGCGGCCTTGTTGGTGAACGTGATCGCCATGATTTCGCCGGGGTGCACGTGCCGTTGCCCGAGGAGGTAGGCGATCCGGCGGGTCAGCACCCGGGTCTTGCCCGAGCCCGCACCCGCGACGACCAGCAGCGGGCCACCGGCGTGGGTGACGGCTTCGCGCTGAGCGGGGTTCAGGTCGTCGAGCAGATCGGCCTGCCCGCCGGAGGCGGGCTTGCGCGCGGGGGTCTCGGCGGGGAGATCGAAGAGGGTGTCCATCGCCTGTCCACGCTACCCCGGGCGGGTGGGCTACCGCGCCAGGCGTAGCGGGAGATGTCGCCTGGCGTCCGACGCGCCGCCGGCCCGCCGCGCGGAGCATCGGCGGGTATGGAAGACATCCGCCCCGCCCGCATCCGGGCCGCCGACGCCGATCGCGAGCGCGTCGCCACCATCGTCCAGTCCGCCGGCGCCGAAGGCCGGCTCACCCTCGACGAGGTCGAAGAGCGCCTCACCCACGTCTATTCCGCGCGGTTCACCGACGAGCTGACCGCGCTCACCGCCGACCTGCCGCGGCCCGTGCCGCAGTGGTCCGGCTTCCCGCTCTCCCTGGCCGCGTTGCGCCGCCATCCCGCGCTGCGGCTGCACCTCGCCGTGGTGGTCGCCATCGCGGTGGTGGCGATCGTGCGGTGGGCCGTGCTGGGCGCCGGGTTCTTCTGGCCCGCGTTCCCGATGTTCTGGCTCGCGGCGAGCCTCTTCATTCATGCCGGGGTCCGCTCGGCACGGGAACGCGTCCGGACGCCTGTGCCATACTGAACCCATGCGGCACCACGCAAAGCGATTTTTCTACGGGACCCGGACCCCGGCTCCCGTGATCGCGTAGTGCCCGAACCCGCCATCACGCCAGCCCCGGAGTCCACGGACCCGGGGCTGTCGCCGTCCCTGGGGCCGGATCCGGGCTTCAAGGAAGAGGTTCCCGATGAACGCACAAGCGACGAACGCCGACGGCCAGCCCGCCGAGGACACTCCCGCCGGTGACGACATCGCGTCGCTGCGGCAGGAGATCGACTGGCTCGACAAGGAGATCCTGCGGCTGGTGAAGCGCCGGGTCGAGGTGTCCAAGACGATCGGGGCGGCGCGGATGGCCGCCGGCGGCACGCGCATCGTCTACAACCGCGAGATGGACGTCCTCGCGCGCTACCGCGAGCTGGGTCCCGACGGCCGTCAGCTGGCCATGGCGCTGCTGAACCTGGGCCGCGGGCGGCTCGGCCGGTAACGGTTGACCGAATTCGGGGTCTTCCCCGAGGCACCGGTGGCCCCGGTACGGGCAGACTGGGGCCATGGACTGGATCGTGAACCTCATCGCCGTCATCGTCGCTCTCGCGAGCGTGCTGGCCGCACTGGGCCATGTGGGTTATCTGGCCCTGCTCAACAACGCGGCGGGTAAGCGTGCCGGCGGTGCTCCGGTCGCGCAGTACGTCCGCGGCCGGTGGGCGGTTGCCGGCGGTACCACTGCGGCGTCACTGTTCGCCTGGCTGCTCACGGCCGGGGGACCGACGCTCGACATCTTCGCGATCATCGTCGCTGCGGGTAGCGGCGTGGTGGCCACGAAGGCGCTGCAGTCGACCCGGGATCGCTACCGCACCGGCGGCTGAATCCCGCTGAGCTGCGGCGATCGCGCTGCGTGAAGTTTCGCAGCGCCCGTCTCCCCCTTTCGGTCGCGCCCGACCGAGTGAAACCTCTGCAACTTGCAGGTTTGGGGGCGACTTTCTACGCCGGATGCTCCTAGGGTTGACGCCGTGAGGACCCTTGCGCCTGGGTCGGGCGACGCCCGGAAGGCGCGCGGGGGCACTGGCCCCGCGCGTCCATTCTCGCATGCGCGTGCATCTGCGCAGGATTCCGAACAGGATTCCGCGCGTGAGGGTGCTCCGTTCGGGTTGACCCGGCCCCGGTCGGCGTCACACCCGAACCGGCAGGTGGTCGAATCCGCATGAGCAACGGCACGGAGTTCCACGGCCGCGGCACCGCCCCCGCGCACCCCGGACGGCACCGGCAGGGCGTCACCGACGGCTGGACGCCGACGGCGCCGCCGTACCGCCCCGTGCGGCACTGCGCGGACGACACGGCGCCGATCGACGTGCCGGTGTCCGGCTCGCTCCCGCTCCCCCAGCCCAGCCGGCCGCTGCTGCCCCAGCCGCGCGACCGGCGGCCCGCGCTCTTCCCCGCCGCGCAGGGGAACCTGCCGCTGGCCGAAGCCCCCGAGATGCCCGAGGCCCCCGACTTCGGCGACCCGGGAACGGGACCCGTCTCGATGCCCGACACCGAGTCCCGCGCGGAACAGGCCGCCCGGCGCACCCGGGTGTCGCTCGCCAACCCGAAGCCGCGCCGCCCGGAGCCCGACGACGACGAGGTCCGGATCTACGCCGCCCCGCCGATCGACGCCATCGACGGGCTCGGCGGCTTCACCATCGGCTCGGTGCCCGCGTCGGTGACCCCGCCGAAGACGTGGCGGAAGGCGGCCTGGTTCGCCACGGGCGCGTCCGGTGCCGTGGTCGTCGGCCTGCTCTTCGCCGGTTCCTTCCTGATGGGCAAACCGCCGATGGACCAGGCCGTGCAGGGCGCGTGGCCGGGTTACCAGGGCGCGCCGACGGTCGACGACCCGGTGAACGGCGGCGGCGACCGGCCGCAGCAGCCGACCTCCCGCCCCGGCGGGTCCGCGACCGGCCCCGACAGCACGTCGCAGCAGCAACAGCAGGACGACGCGACCGGCACGAGCAGTGGCGGGGGCGCCGGGCCGGTCGACGGCACGGTCCCGCCGCCCCCCGAACACCCTTCGGGCTCTTCGGGGTCGACGACCACCGGCGACACGGCCACGACGAGCGGCCTCCCGCAGAAGCCGCCGGTCACCGCGGCCGAGCGCGAAACCCCGGTGAAAGCGCCGTGGTGGTACTCCTTTCCGCCCGACGTCCAGACGCTGGGCGACAACTCGGAGAAGTTCTTCAACACGGTCACGACCGACCCCGGCACGGCGTCGACGGTGACCACCGGCGAGCTGCACGACCAAGGCCCGCACGCGCTCGCCGAGCGGTACGCCGGCATCGCGTACTTCGAGGTCAAGAAGGTCAGCATCGACCAGCAGCGCGGCGTCACGGTGAACACCGTCGAGATCACGCACGATGACGGGACCAAGACGATCGAGGAGCGCACGCTGGCGTTCGGGGACGGCGACAAGATCAGCAGCGACGGTCAGTAGTCGATCTTGCACGTGCGGTTCGCCCGTTCCGATGCACGTGCGGTGCGCCCAGCGGTTATGCCTGGTCCGGGTGGGTGACATAAGCTGCCGCTCGTCGTATCGCGACGGCATTCCGGCGACAGAGCCTGGTGGTTGCCGTCCGCACAGGGTTACCTGGCGACAGTGGCTCCGGATCCGGTCACGAGTCGGCCATCCGGAGCAACGGATACCCGGCCGAACGGCCGAGTGCCCGTCCCCGGAACCCCAGAGCGAGGACTTTC
Organism: Amycolatopsis sp. WQ 127309; assembly: GCF_023023025.1. NCBI lineage: Bacteria > Bacillati > Actinomycetota > Actinomycetes > Pseudonocardiales > Pseudonocardiaceae > Amycolatopsis > Amycolatopsis sp. WQ 127309. Next base: position 3,485,736 of record NZ_CP095481.1, on the reverse strand, counting down.
GTGCTTGATCGGCAGCGCACTCGGCGTGAGGCACCCAACGCCGTCCGCGTCGAGGACGTGATCCCGGCCGAGATTCTCGACGGCGTCGGTGACGCCGATCGCGACTACCTCGAGCAGGTCTTCCGCGATCCGCAGAAGTTCCTGCCGCCGCGCCCGGAACCGGTCCGCGACGCCGAGCAGGCCGACGACCAGGGTGAGCCGGAGAGCCGCTTCGCCCGCCGGGCCAAGCTGGCCGGGCTCCTCGCCGCCGGCGCGCTCGTCGCCGGAGCCGTCATCGCCGCACCCATGCTGACCAGCGCGCACCGCGCCGTCTCCGCGGGCGACACAGCCACGCCGGCCGACTTCACCGGAGCCGCGGAGCTCGGCGGCCTCGCCGTCCCGCAGCGCCAGGCCGGTGGCGGGGCACCGGAGCAGTCCGGCCCGACCACCCCGCAGGGCACGCACTCCGGTGGCGCGCCGTCGGCCCAGGAGTCGACGTCCGGTGGCAGCCCGCAGTCCGACACCACGGCCCCGAAGTCCGACACCACGGTGCCGGACGCGGCGGCCGATCCGCGCAGCGCGACCCGGAAGATCCAGGCCGTCAAGAACTTCTACGCCGCGATCGCCAAGAACTCGGACGGCGCGCTGGCCCTGCTGAGCCCGACGCTGGCCGACGGCGCGGCCGGTGAGCTCGTCCGCACCTGGAGCGCGATGGACGCCATCGACGTCCAGGAAGCCGACACGCAGATCAAGCCGGACGGCTCGATCGTCGCGGTCGCCACGCTCCACCGGCCGGACGGCGCGCTGGTGCGCGTGACCCAGCTGTTCCGGGTCGCCGACACGGGCGGGTTGATCACCGAAGCCGAGCTCGTGTCCGCCCAATACATGTAGCCCAGCGCGATCACTCCTTCACCCGTGGTTCAAGTGCCTGTACCGGATTCGTGTGCGCAGAGTGAGCGCCTAGCCTTGTCACGCGTCGGTCTCGGAAAAGCCGGCACACAGCCCACGACATGTGCATACGCTCCAGCGAAGCGGCGTGCGCCTGGCCGCGTCACCGGGAACCCATCCTCACGCCCTGGTGAAGTCGGAGCCCAAAGGGAGGTCGCGTGAGCGACGAGGGTCGCCTGGTCGCCGGTCGGTACCGCATCGACGGCCGGATCGGCACGGGCGCGATGGGGGCCGTCTGGCAGGCGCACGACGAAGTCCTGGGCCGCACCGTGGCCATCAAGCAGCTCCTGCTCCATTCCCACCTGGACGAGCACGACGCCGAGGACGCCCGCCAGCGCACGATGCGCGAGGGCCGGATCGCGGCCCGGCTGCACCACCCGAACGCCATCTCCGTGTTCGACGTCGTCACCGACGACAACGGCCAGCCGTGCCTGATCATGGAGTACCTCAACTCCACCAGCCTGGCCGCCGTGCTGCAGGAACGCCGCACGCTGCCGCCGACCGAGGTGGCGCGCATCGGCGCCCAGGTCGCCGCGGCGCTGCGCGAGGCGCACGCGGTCGGCATCGTGCACCGCGACATCAAGCCGGGCAACATCCTGCTCGGCGGCAACGGCGTCGTGAAGATCACCGACTTCGGCATCTCCCGCGCCAAGGACGACGTCACGGTCACCAAGACCGGGATGATCGCCGGCACGCCCGCGTACCTTGCTCCCGAGGTCGCCATCGGGGGTGATCCCGGTCCGGAGTCCGACGTGTTCTCCCTCGGGTCCACGCTCTACGCCGCGTGTGAGGGCCAGCCGCCGTTCGGCCTGTCCGAGAACACGCTGAGCCTGCTGCACGCCGTCGCCGCCGGGCAGATCAACCCGCCGCGCCAGTCCGGGCCGCTGGCGAGCGTCCTGGCCGTGCTGCTTCACCCGGACATCGAGCACCGGCCGACCGCCGAGGAGTGCGAGGAGCTGCTCGCCGCCGTCGCGCGGGGCGAGCTGCCGCTCGGCGGGCCGGCCGAAGAGACCGTGCTGGCCCCCGCGGCCGGGGTGCTCGGCGCGGCCGCCCTCGCCGACCCCGGCGCGACCCAGATGTTCGACGAGATCCCCGCGGGCCACTCCGGCACGCTGCTGGGTGGCGGCGCGGCGCCGACGCAGGCCGTGCCGTTCTACGACGATGACGACTACGCCGAGGGCACCGGCTACCCCGAGGACGACTACGACGGGTACGACCAGTACCCGGAGGACCGCCGGTACGCCTCGACCGGCGGCGTCCCGCCCGGCCTCGCCGCGACCCGCGCGGTGCCCGTGCCGCCGCACGGCCAGCAGGACCCGTACGCGGACGACCAGTACGACGACTTCGACGACGAGCCGGCCCCGCCGCCGCCTCCCCCGCGGCAGCGGCCGCAGGCGAGCCCGCCGCCGGACGACGACGACAAGCCCGGCGCCTGGAAGCGCCCGGCGATCATCGGCGGCATCGTGGTCATCGGCCTGGTCGCGCTGGGTGTCTGGCTGCTGAGCCCGAACAACCCGGAAGCGCCCGCGACGCCGGTGTCGAGCAACAAGCCGACGGTCGCCGCGACGACGGAGTCGCTGCCGTCGACGACCGAGGAGCCGACGGATACGGTGACACTGCCGTCGACGACCGAGGAAGCGACCTCGTCGTCGAAGCGGACGACGCCGCGGCAGACCGAGCCGCAGCAGACGACGCCGAAGACCACGCCGAAGACGACGACGTCGGAGGCGACAACTACTCCGACGACGCCTACTACGCCGCCGACGGAGACCTCTCCGACCGGCACCAATCCCTGACAGCCCGAGGTTTGTGTTGAGTTCCGAAGGCACCATCGTCGGCGGCCGGTTCCGGCTGGACCAGCCGATCGGCCGCGGCCGCGCCGGGATCGTGTGGCTGGCGTTCGACACTCGGCTGTTCCGCACCGTCGCGATGAAGCGGATGTACCTCCCGGTCGGCGCCGGTGACCGCGCCGAGCAGGCGCGCGCGGCCGCGATGCAGGAGGGCAAGGACGCGGCCCGGATCGAGCACGCGTCCGCGATCAAGGTGTTCGACGTGCTGCCCGAGGGCCAGGACGTCTGGCTGGTGATGGAGTACATCCCGTCGCGCAGCATGGCGACGTTCCTCGCCGAGCACGGCCGGCTCACCCCGGACCAGGCGGCGGCGCTGGGGATCCAGCTCGGCAACGCGCTCGCCGCGATCCACGCGGCCGGGTTCGTGCACCGCACGCTCGAACCGGGCACCGTGCTGCTCGCCGACGACGGCGGCGTGAAGCTCACCGACATCGGCATCAGCGGCGGCGGGCCGAGCCCCGCGTACGTGGCCCCCGAGGTGGCGCGCGGCCTGCCGCCGTCGCCGCCCGCGGACGTCTTCTCCCTCGGCTCGACGCTCTACACCTCGGTGGAGGGCGTGCCGCCGTTCGGCGACGACGGGCAGTCCTCGGAGCGCCCGGCGCAGAACGCCGGCGTGCTCACCGCGGCGCTGCGCAAGATGCTGCGCGCGGACCCGGCGACCCGGCCGACGATGGCGGACACCGTCCGGGCGCTGAGCGCGATCACCGAAGGCCGGGAGACGGCGTTCATCCCGCCGACCGCGCCCGGGATCCCGCCGCCGCCACCCCCGCCGCCCCCGCCCTTCAACCCGGCGCACACGCCCGCGGCACCGCCGCCGCCGTCGGGACCGCAGTACCAGCAGCAGATCCCGCTCAACACGCCTGCGCCCGGCTACTCCTCGGCGGAGGAGACGCAGCGGATGCAGCCGGTGCCGCCGTCCCAGCAGGCGACGCAGTACGTGCCCGCACCGGTTCCCCAGTCGCCGGCTCCGCAGTCCTCGCAGGCGTCACAGCAGGCGGCGGCCACGGACGAGTGGAACCTCCCGGTGTCGAAGAAAACGCTGATCACCGTGGCCGCGATCCTCGCGGCCGTGCTGGTGGGCATCCTCGTCTCGGAACTGTTCTTCGTTTAAGCCACTTTCGCGGTCGCCGCGCGCATCGCTTCGAGCAGCGTGCGGACGGCCGGGTGTCCCCAGGCGCGTGACGCGACGGCGGCGTGGATCGCCCGGATCGGCTCCGGGTGGCGGATCTTGCGCACGACCACGCCGGGGTGCTGCGAGCCGAGCCCGAGCTCCGGGATCAGCCCGACGCCGATGCCGGCGGCCACGAACCCCTGCGCCGTCTGGTAGTCCTCGGACTCGACGACGACGTTCGGCGCGAAGCCGGCCTGCGCGCAGGCGCCGAGCAGGATGTCGCGGCAGACGCCGGGCAGGCCGTCGACGCCGACCCACGGCTCCTCGGCGAACTCCGTCAGGTCGATGACGCGCTTGCGGGCCAGCGGGTGGGTCTTCGGCAGCACCGCGCGGTACGGGTCGTCCAGCAGGTGCACCAATTCGACGCCCTTGCCGGGCGGGGTCTTGCGCGGGAAGACGGTGATCGCGACGTCGGCCTCGCCCGACTCGACGTCGGCCAGCGGGTCCAGGGGTTCGACGAGCTTGAGGTCGAGGCGCACGCCGGGGTGCTCGCGGCGGACCGCGGCGATGGCGGGCGGGACCAGCGACGCGCCCGCCGTCGCGAAGTAGCGGATGGTGATGCGGCCGATGCGGCCCTCCTTGAGCTCGGTCAGCGCGGCCTCGGCCCGCGCGAGCTCGGTGCTGAGCGTCTCGGCGTGTTCGGACAGCAGCGAGCCCGCCGGGGTCGGCCGGACGCCGCGCCCGACGCGTTCGAGCAGCTCGGTGCCCGCCTCGCGTTCGAGCGCGGACAGCTGCTGGCTGATCGCGGACGGCGTGTAGCCCAGGTTGCGGGCCGCGGCGGTGATCGACCCGCTGGTGATCACGGCGCGGAGGACCTGCATGCGGCGGACGTCGAGCATGGCCCGATCGTACAGCTCGGCTTAAGTGTTCCTGCAGTTATTTGCGCTTGTCCTTACGTCTCGTGGGCACGAAGCTGGCGATGATCGTTGAAGGAGGACAGGGGTGGGCGAGACGAAGACCCTGCTCAGGATCGCCGCGCTGGCGCTGATGTGGGGCTCGAGTTTCTTCTGGATCAAGCTCGGGCTGGGGATGTTCTCGCCGGTGCAGCTGGTCCTGGCGCGGCTCGTGCTGGGCGCGGCCATGCTCCTGCTGCTGTGCAAGCTGCAGCGGGCCCGGCTGCCGCGCGACCGGCGGACGTGGGGGCACCTGACCGTCGCGGCGTTCTTCCACAACGCGCTGCCGTTCCTGCTCTTCGCGATCGGCGAGACGACGGTCGACTCCGGCATCACCGGCGTGCTGAACTCGACGACGCCGCTGTGGGTGCTGCTCGCGGCGCCGATGATGGGGACGTCGTCGCGGATGACCGGGACGCGTCTGGCCGGGCTGCTCGTCGGCCTCGGCGGGATCCTGCTGATCTTCGCGCCGTGGCAGGCGTCGGGCCTGCTGAGCTGGGGCGCGCTGGCCTGCCTCGCGGCGGCGGCGAGCTACGGCTTCGCGTTCGTCTACGAGGGCAAGTACCTGTCGGGGACTCCGCTGTCGCCGTACGCGCTCTCGGCCGGGCAGATGCTGATCGCGAGCGGGTTCCTGCTGCTGGCGCTGCCGGCGGGCGGGTTCACGCCGGTGCACTTCTCGGTGGGGCCGCTGCTCGCGATGCTGGTGCTCGGCATCGGTTCGACGGGCATCGCGTTCGCGCTGAACTACCAGCTGCTGGCGAGCGAAGGCGCGGTGGCGGCCTCGGTGGTCGGCTACCTGCTGCCGGTGGTCTCGGTGCTGCTGGGCGCGGTGTTCCTGGGCGAGCAGCTGAACCTGCGGGTGATCGCGGGGATGGCGGTCGTCCTCGGCGGGGTCGCGCTGACCCGGCTCCAGAAGCCGGAGCGAGGGGTCCTGGAGGAGCCCGGTGACCAAGCGGATGGGCTTGGTGACGACACCACCGGCCGCACGTCCAGGCCTCTCGCTCCACTGGCGGACTGAGGCTCGCTCGGAGTGCCGTCACGAACGGCCCGTTCGCGCAGCCCAAAACGCATCTTTCCTGGAGAAAGTGACGCCTCGGAGGCCGGATCGTGCATCTTTCCTGGTGAAAGTGACGTCCGAGGGGTTGCGGTCAGACCAGACGGCGGTCGGAGGCCCAGCGGGACAGCTCGTAGCGGTTCGACAGCTGGGTCTTCCGCAGGACGCTCGACACGTGCGTCTCGACCGTCTTCACCGAGATGAACAGCTCCGACGCGATCTCCTTGTACGCGTACCCGCGGGCCAGCAGCCGCAGGACGTCGCGCTCGCGGGGGGTCAGCAGGTCCAGCTCGGGGTCGTTGATCGGGGCCGAACCGGGGCGGTCGGCGAAGGCGTCCAGCACGAATCCGGCGAGCCGCGGGGAGAACACCGCGTCGCCGTCCGAGACGCGGACCACCGCGCGGACCAGTTCCTTCGACGAGATCGTCTTCGTGACGTAGCCGCGGGCGCCGGCGCGGATGACCGCGATGACGTCCTCCGCGGCGTCCGACACCGAGAGCGCCAGGAACACGATGTCCGGCAGCTCCGGACGGACCCGGCGCAGGACCTCGGCGCCGCCGCCGTCGGGCATGTGGACGTCCAGCAGCACCACCTGGGGCTTCGTCCGGGCGATCCCGGCCACCGCCTCGGCGACCGAACCGGCCTCGCCGACCACGCGGACCTCGTCCGTGATCGAGTCGAGCTCGGTGCGGACGCCCGCGCGGAACAACGCGTGGTCGTCGACGAGGAAGACCTTGACCGGTTCCCGCTTGCTATCCGTCACGACTCTCCCTCACTGGCCCTGGCCCCCGAGCATAGCCGCCTCACGCCGCCCCCTTGCCCGCTTTCACCGGCATGGCGAGCTGCACTTCGGTGCCCTCGCCCGGCGCGGTCCGCAGCTTGCACGTGCCGCCGTGGCGGGTCATCCGGCCGCGGATCGAGTCGGCGAGGCCGTGGCGGTCGCCCGGGACGACGTCCGGGTCGAAGCCCTTGCCGCGATCGCGGACGAACACCGTGACCGACGTCGGCTCGACCTCGGCGTAGACGCTGACCTCTTCGACCCCGGCGTGCTTGGCGGCGTTGACGATCGCCTCGCGCGCGGCCTGGACCAGGGCGATCAGCGCCTCGTCCAGCTCGGCGTCGCCGACCACGACCTGGCCGACGGAGATCGCGAAGGTGTCCTCGACCTCGCCGCACGCCGTCGCGAGCGCTTCGGACAGCTGTCCCGAAGTCTGGGTCTCCTCACCTTCGGCGGTCTTCTCGACGGGCTTTCCGTAGCCGTTCGGGCCGTAGAGCCAGCCGCGCAGCTCACGTTCCTGGCTACGCGCGAGGCGCGCGACCTCGCGCGGCTGCTCGCTCTGCTTCTGGATCAGCGCCAGCGTCTGCAGCACGGAGTCGTGCAGGTGGGCGGCGATCTCGGCGCGTTCGTCGGTGCGGATGCGGGCCTTGCGCTCGTCGGACAGGTCGCGGACCAGCCGCAGCCAGAACGGCACGGTCAGCACGGCGACGCCGATCAGCGTCGCGATCACCGCGATCAGCGCGAACTGGACCTGGTCGAGGCTGCCGCTGCGGAGCACGACGACGCCGATGCCGGTGATCACCAGCGCGACGCCGGCGACGATCCGGATGGCCGCCGACCAGCCGCCGCCCCCGAGGAAGGCGCCGGCGACGCTGTCCTTCGCGCCGGTGCGCCAGCGGCGGCGCTGCGACTCGTCGGCCTCCCGCCAGACGACGGCCGCACCGATCATGGCGACGGCGAGCGGCACGGCGACCCAGCCGCTGATGAACCCGGTGAGCGTCCCGCTGGCGACGGCGAGGCCGACACCCAGCGCGATCAGCCCGAACGCCTGCTGACGCTCTTTCGACGTCGGCGTCCTCGCGGTTTCTTCGGACTGCTGCTGGACGAACACCCAGAGCAGGCCGTACGCGAGCAGGCCGGCGCCGTTGAGGGCGGCCAGCAACGCGAACCCCGTCCGCACCCAGACAACGGGCACGCCGAGGTGATCGGCGAGACCACCGGCGACGCCGGCGATCGCCCGCCCGGACCGGCGCCGGAACATCTTCGGCGAGGGCGGGACGGTGACGGCCTGCGTCACCGTCTCGGGGACGACGACCTGGTCGTGGGACTCCTGCACGCCGTCCATGGTCACACGCGCGGACGTGGGGGTGCATCGGGGAAACCCCCTGATCCGGTGGATCGGCGCCCTTCCAGCCCACGGAACGGCCGACGAGGCGAAGGCCGGTGGGCAGCCTCGGGGGACCCTCTCCGGGGAGAATCAGGGTCCTTCCCGGATGTCTCCGGGACCGCCGTCGCGCATGCTTTGGCCTATGAGTGGTGCGAGTGAGACACGGGCACCGAAGCCGAGTCCGTTGAACGGCTTCGAGGAGACCGTCAAGGACTTCTGGGGCAGCCGGCCGCGGCGGCCGCACGGTGGGCGCAAGGTCGCCGGGGTGGCCGCGGCGATCGGGAACCGGTACGGGATCGATCCCGTCGTGGTGCGGGTCGCCCTGGTGGTCGCGACGATCTTCGGTGGCTTCGGGGTGACCTTCTACCTGCTGGGGTGGCTGTTCCTGCCCGGCGAGAGCGACGACGTCTCGGGCTTCGAAGGGCTGATCGGACGGGGACGCTCGTCGGTGTCACCGGCGTTCGCCGTGGTGCTGTCGATCCTGACCGTCGTGAGCGTCGGCGGGAGCTTCAGCGGCTCGTGGTTCGACGGCGGCGGCCTCATCAGCTTCGCGCTGCTCGGCATCGCGCTCTACCTGCTGCACCGCAGCCGGGGTCACGAGAACCGGCCGGCCCCGGTCACGCCGCGGTCGCCGGCCGCGGCCTTCACCGGGAACGGAGCCTTCACCATGACCGACACCGCGACCGCCGAAGCGCAGTCGCCGTCCCAGCAGGGCTGGGACCCCCTCGCCGCCGACCCGGCCGGCTGGGACCTGCCCGACGCACCGTCCTACCGGGAACCGCCGCCGCCCGTGCCGCCCAAGGCGTTCAAGGCACCCGTGCCCCGCCACCGCTCGAAGGTGGGCTCGGCGACGTTCGGCCTGGCCGTCGTGACCGCCGGTGGCGGCGTGCTCGCGAACCTCAACGGCGTCACCTGGTTCTCCGCGCAGCACATCATCGGGCTGGTGCTCGGGGTGGTCGGGATCGGCCTGGTCACCGGCGCGTTCGTCCGCGGCGGGCGGGGCCTGATCGGGCTCGCGGTGCCGCTGGCGATCGTCGGGATGATCCTGACGACGGCGCCGTTCCAGAACTTCGACTTCCGCGGCGGCGCCGGCGACCTCACCGTGACGCCGGTCGTGGCGACCGACGTCAAGCCGCTCTACCAGCACGCCGCGGGCGACATCGACCTCGACCTGACCAAGCTGCCCGTCGGTTCGCCGATCACCACGAACGTGGTCAACGGCGCCGGCAACTCGACGATCACCGTGCCGGACACGGCGGACGTCACGTTCGACTGCCGTACCGGCGCCGGTACGACGGAGTGCTTCAACCGGTCGACGGACGGCATCAGCCAGGACTCGCTGACCGGGACGGACTACGGCACCGACGGCGTCGGCGGCCAGAAGATCACCCTGCACGTGTCGAACACGGTGGGCGACGTGGAGGTGCGCCGTGGCTGACCAGAACCCTTACGCCTACGACAATCCGGCCGAAGCAACGCCCGCGCGGCGCGGCGTGGACTTCTTCACCCTGATCGTCGGTGTCGCGACGCTGCTGATCTCGGCGTACGTCCTCTCGGACGGCGCGAGCTGGCTGCCGCACTTCGACTTCCGCTGGGTGATCGCGGGCGGCGCGGTGTTCGTGGGGCTGATGCTCCTGGCCGCGTCGTTCGGCGGCAAACGCCGCCGCTGAGCCAAAACACACCACTCTCTCGAGGCCCCGGATCCCACGCCGGGGCCTCGAGTCCGTCTAAGGCCTTACTCCCACTCGATCGTGCCCGGCGGCTTGGACGTGACGTCCAGGACCACCCGGTTGACCTCCGCCACCTCGTTGGTGATGCGGGTCGAGATCCGCTCCAGGACCTCGTACGGCAGACGCGTCCAGTCCGCGGTCATCGCATCCTCGGACGACACCGGACGCAGGACGATCGGATGGCCGTACGTGCGGCCGTCACCCTGGACGCCGACGCTGCGGACGTCGGCCAGCAGCACGACCGGGCACTGCCAGATGCTGCGGTCCAGCCCGGCCGCCGTCAGCTCCTCGCGGGCGATCAGGTCGGCCGCGCGCAAGGTCTCGAGGCGCTCGGCGTCGACCGCACCGATGATGCGGATGCCCAGGCCGGGTCCGGGGAACGGCTGGCGCTGGACGATCGTCTCCGGCAGGCCCAGCTCGGTGCCGACCTTGCGGACCTCGTCCTTGAACAGCAACCGCAGCGGCTCGACGAGCTCGAACTGCAGGTCGTCCGGCAGGCCGCCGACGTTGTGGTGGCTCTTGATGTTGGCCGTGCCCTCGCCGCCGCCGGACTCGACGACGTCCGGGTAGAGCGTGCCCTGGACCAGGAAGCGGTAGTCGCCCTCGGCCTTGAGGTCGCGCTCGGCCTGCTCGAAGACGCGGATGAACTCGCGGCCGATGATCTTGCGCTTCTGCTCCGGGTCGGTGACGCCGGCGAGCGCGTCGAGGAAGCGGTCGCGGGCGTCGACGGTGACCAGGTTGACGCCGGTGGCGGCGACGAAGTCCTGCTCGACCTGGGTGCGCTCCCCCGCCCGCAGCAGGCCGTGGTCGACGAACACGCAGGTCAGCCTGTCACCGATGGCGCGCTGCACCAGCGCGGCCGCGACAGCGGAGTCGACGCCGCCGGACAGGCCGCAGATCGCGCGACCGTCGCCGACCTGCTCGGTGATCCGCTGGACCTGGTCTTCGACGATCGACGACGTCGTCCACTGCGGCTTGATGCCCGCGATGTCGTGCAGGAAGCGGCGCAGCACCTCCTGGCCGTGCGGCGAGTGCGCGACCTCGGGGTGGTACTGGACGCCGGCGAAACGGCGCTCGACGTCTTCGAAGCCGGCGACCACGGCGCCGTCGGAGGAGGCCGTGACGACCGAGCCCTCCGGGGCCTTGGTGACGCTGTCGTTGTGGCTCATCCAGGCGGGCTGGCGCGCGGGCAGGCCGGCGTGCAGGACCCCGCCGTCGCCGGTGACGCGGACCTCGGTGCGGCCGAACTCGCGGACGCCGGTCGGCTCGACGACGCCACCGAGCGCGCTGGCGAGCAGCTGGTGGCCGTAGCAGATGCCGAAGATCGGGACGCCCGCTTCGGTGAGCTTCGGGTCCATGCTCGGGGCGCCTTCGGCGTACACGCTCGAGGGGCCGCCGGAAAGGATGATCGCCGAGGGGTTCTTCGCGAGGAGCTCCTCGACGGACGCGTTGTGCGGCACGACCTCCGAGTAGATCTGCGCCTCCCGGACGCGCCGGGCGATCAGCTGCGCGTACTGCGCCCCGAAGTCCACGACGAGAACCGGACCGGTGGGACTGGGCACCTGGGAACCTCCTGGCGACGGTGGGATTCGCCTCCATCGTCCCAGGTGGGCCGGGTCACCCGGGCCCCGCCCCCACCGTCGAACGAGGACAGCCGCTGTCCGCGAAAGGCTCTACGGTCTGCGGCATGACTGTCGATTGGACCACCCAGCTCGCCGACCAGCTCGACTTCCACTGGCAGAACTTCTTCCGCCCGAAGCTCGACGGCCTCACGGACGACGAGTACCTGTGGGAGCCGGTGCCGGGCTGCTGGACGGTGCGGCCGCGGAAGTCGGACGACGAACCCGGCTCGGGCGAGTTCACCATCGACTTCGCCCACCCCGCGCCCGAACCGCCCCCGGTCACGACGATCGCCTGGCGGCTCAGCCACATCCTGGTCGGCGTGCTCGGCATGCGGACGGCGTCCCACTTCGGCGGGCCCGCGATGGACTACGACTCCTACGACTACCCGGGAACGGCCGCCGGCGCGCTGGGCCAGCTGGACGAGCTGTACGGCCGCTGGATCGCGGGCGTGCGCGCGCTGGACGCCGCCGGCCTCGCCCGGCCGTGCGGCCCGGCGGAGGGCCCGTACGCCGCGGAACCACTGGCCACGCTGGTCCTGCACATCAACCGCGAGACCCTCCACCACGGCGCCGAGGTCCTGCTGCTGCGCGACCTCTATCGCCGCCGCTGACCGAAGATCCTTGTAACGCCGAGTCACCGCCGGTGCGACTCAACGGGTGGAAGGTGGCTCCGACCGGGACCGCCGCCGAGGGGGACCCGCGCATGCTCTACCGACTCCGCCCGTCCGGCCGGCTGACCTGGTGTGACGTGCCCGGGTACGCGGTCTGCCGCGCCGACGACCAGCCGTCGCCCGACTGGGAACGGCTGTCGTGGGTGCCCGCCGAGACGCGGGCGTTCAGCAACGACCTCCTGCGGATCGCCGTCCGGCACGGCGTGCGCTCGGGCAGCGGGCTCGTCCTCGACGCGCGGCACACCGAGGACCTGGGCCGGGCCGACGAGCTGCGCTGCGACCGGATCGCCGCCGCCCACGCCCGGGCGGAGCTGCGCAGCGGCGCGGGCGGCCAGCCGGTGGGGGTGCTCGGCTCGGACACCCGCTGGGAAACCCAGGACTGGGACCGCACCGAGGAAGCCGCGCGCAAGGCCGAGGCGGATCTCGCCGAGATCCTCGCCGTGCCCGTGCAGCCGCACCTGGTCGCGCACTGGCGCCAGCTCGGCGGTCACTACCCGGACTGAGTCGTGACGGGCCGCGGCAGGAGCGCGAAGCCGAGCGCCATGCCCAGCAGGCAGGGCACGCCGTGGTTGTCGTGGACGACCGTGTCGGCCACCGCCAGCACCGGCAACGCCCACGCCAAGACCCGGAACTGCATGGGCAGCACCACGCCGTAGCGGCGCGACGCCACGATGACCAGCACGGCCAGCGCGCCGAGCAGGCCGGCGACGCACATCGAGTTGCCCGCACCGACCGGGTTGAGCCAGACGTAGCTCATGAACTGCCCGAACAACCCGCAGCCGAAGTACAGCACCAGCCACCGCCACCGGCCGAAGGTGCGCTCGGCGAGCGTGCCGAACACCGCCAGCCAGAGCAGGTTCGAGACCAGCCCGAACGCCCAGCCGTCCTGAAAGAACATGCCGGTGAGCAGGCGGTACCACTCGCCGTCGTCGATGCGGGCCGCGTCCCGCACGACGTGGTCGTACAGCGGCGGGTGCACCAGCTGCGCGATCCCGCACGCCAGCGTCACCAGGAAGACCACGCCCGTCAGCACCGGCAGGCGGGGACCGGTGGCGAGGGCCCCGAACGGGTTGCGAGCTGCGGCGCGAGTGGTCATGACGGAAAATCTAGGGGCGACGACGTGGTCGCACCCCCGACGTTTGTCACGTTCCACCCGAGAAAGGCACCTGCATGCGAGCGACAGTCATCTACGGTGCCGGCGACGTGCGGGTGGAGACCGTGCCCGACCCGAAGCTGGTCGAGCCCACCGACGTCGTCCTGCGCGTCGTGCGGTCCTGCATCTGCGGGAGCGACCTCTGGCCCTACGCCGACATGAAGCCGAGCGAGCACGGCCGCCGCATCGGGCACGAGTTCCTCGGCATCGTCGAGGAGACCGGCGCCGACGTGACGACCGTCGCGAAGGGCGACCTCGCCGTCGCGCCGTTCCTCTACTCCGACAACACCTGCGAGTTCTGCCGCGAAGGCCTCCAGACGTCCTGCCTGCACGGCGGCGGCTGGGGCGCGAAGGGCGTCGACGGCGGGCAGGGCGAGGCCGTGCGCGTACCGCAGGCCGACGGCACCCTGGTCAAGCTCCCGCACACCGAGGACGACGCGCTGCTCTCGTCGTTCCTCACGCTGTCGGACGTCTTCTCGACCGGTCACCACGCCGCGGTGAAGGCGCGCGTGAGCGCGGGCCAGAACGTCACCGTCATCGGCGACGGCGCCGTCGGCCTCTCCGCCGTCCTCGCGGCGAAGCGGCTCGGCGCCGACCGGATCGTCCTCATGGGACGCCACCAGGCGCGCACCGACCTCGGCCGCGAGTTCGGCGCGACCGACGTCGTCGCCGAGCGAGGTGACGAAGGCGTCGAGAAGGTCCGCGAGCTGACCGGCGGCCACGGGACGCACGCCGTGCTCGAGTGCGTCGGCACGAAGGGCGCGTTCGAGATGGGCATCGGGGCCGTGCGGGCGGGTGGCGCGGTCAGCCGCGTCGGCCTGCCGCAGTACGACGAGGGCCCGATCGGCGTGGGCGTGTTCCGCCGCAACGTCACCGTCACCGGCGGGGTCGCGCCGGCCCGGCACTACATCCCCGAGCTGCTGCCGGACGTCCTCGACGGCAAGTACCAGCCCGGCAGGGTCTTCGACCGGACCATCGACGTCGAAGGCGTCCCGGACGGCTACCGGGCCATGGCCGGCCGCGAAGCGCTGAAGGTGCTCATCAAGCCGTGACCCGTCCGGGTGGGGGTCCCACGCCGGACTCCTCACCCGGATTACGTTGGTACGCATGGACATGATCACCCCCGAGCCGCGCCCCGCCTGGATCGCCGGCCGCCCCGAACCGGGCGCGACCACCCTCGTCGTGCACCACCCGTACGACGGCAGCGAGGTCGCCACGGTCGCGGTTCCCGGGCCGGAGCAGGTCGAGCGCGCGGTCGTCGCCGCGGTGGCGAGCGCGAAGGAGCTGCGACGGCTGCCCGCGCACGTCCGGGCCGGCGCGCTCGAGCACGTCTCCCGGGTCCTCGCCGCCCGCGCCGACGAGATCGCCGAGGTGATCACGGCGGAGAACGGCAAGCCGCTGAAGTGGGCCGAGGCCGAGGTGAACCGCGCGGTGTCGGTGTTCCGCATCGCCGCCGAGGAGGCCCGCCGGTTCACCGGCGAGGTCCAGCGGCTCGACACCGACCCCGCGGGCGAGGCGCGGATGGCGCTGACCCGCCGCGTCCCGCGCGGGCCGGTGCTCGGCATCGCGCCGTTCAACTTCCCGCTCAACCTGGTGGCGCACAAGGTCGCGCCGGCCCTCGCGATCGGCGCGCCGATCATCGTCAAGCCCGCGCCGCGGACGCCGCTCTCGTCGTTGATCCTGGGTGAGATCCTGGCCGAGACGGACCTGCCGGAAGGCGCGTTTTCCGTGCTGCCACTGGGAAACGAGGAAACGCAGGCGCTCGTCGCCGACCCGCGGCTGCCGGTCGTGTCGTTCACCGGTTCCGGCCCGGTCGGCTGGTCGATCCGCGACGCCGCGCCGCGCAAGCACGTCGTGCTGGAGCTCGGCGGCAACGCGGCGGCCGTCGTGCTGCGCGACTGGCCCGACCCCGAGGGCGCCGCGCACCGCATCGCCACCTTCGGCAACTACCAGGCCGGGCAGTCCTGCATCGCCGTGCAGCGGGTGATCGTGGACGCCGCGATCGCCGGCGAGTTCGTCCCCGAACTGCTGGAAGCCGTGCAGTCGCAGCGGACCGGCGACCCGTACGACCGCAACACCGACGTCGGGCCGGTCGTCGACGAGGCCGCCGCCGAGCGGATCGTCGCGTGGGTCGACGAGGCCGTCGCGGCGGGTGCGAAGCTGCTCACCGGCGGCACGCGGGACGGCGCGACCGTCGCCCCCACGCTGCTCACCGACGTCCCGCCGGACACGAAGGCGTGGTCGGAGGAGATCTTCGGCCCGGTGCTCGCGGTGTCCGTTGTGGACGGTGTGGACGAGGCCTTCCGGTCGGTCAACGACTCCGCGTACGGGCTGCAGGCCGGCGTCTTCACCACCGACGTCCAGCTGGCCTTCCACGCGTCGGCGGAGCTGGAGGTCGGCGGCGTGATCATCGGCGACGTGCCGTCCTACCGCGCCGACCAGATGCCCTACGGCGGGGTCAAGGGCTCCGGCGCCGGCCGCGAGGGCGTGCTCGCCGCGATGCACGACCTCACCGAGGAGCGCGTCACGGTGTTCACCGGCATCGACCTCTGACTCAGACCTGGATGCCCTGCCCGAACCGGAAGACGTTGAAGGGGTCGTACTTCTTCGCGACGTCCTGCAGCCGGTTGACGTTGTCGCCGTAGTAGGCGGTCTTCCAGTCGGGCAGGGCCGGGTCGATGTAGTTGACGTAGCCGCCGCCCGCGCCGGCCGCGGCGAGGCCCGCGACGACGTCGGCGACGGACTGGCTCACCTTGGCCTGGTTCTTCGCCGTCGCCTGCGCGTAGACCTGCACGCTGGCCAGCGCGTCGCGGTGCCAGAACGCGGTGGCGTTCTTGGCCGGTTCACCGACCTTGCCGCCGAGGCCGTCGATGAGCAGGTCGGTGCCGGCGCGGCCGGTGGCGAGCGCGACGACCTTCGCCGCGTCGACCGGGGCCGTGATGATCCGCGACGACCCGAGGAACGACTGGCGGTCCGAGCTGCCCTCGAAGTACTTCATGGCGCCGAGGTAGTCGAGGCTGCGGACGGTGCGCTGCGTCGGCTTCGCGCCGGCGTTGGTGGTCAGGTTGTTCAGCAGCGTGTTCAGCCCGGACGCGCCGCCGACGTAGCAGCCGCCGACCCGGCACTGGACCGGCGAACCGCCCGAAACGACCAGGTTCGCCCACAGCTCCGGCGGCATCGCGGGGATCCACTGCTGCCACGCGTTGAGCACGTCGGCCGCCGAGCCGACCGGGAAGTGCAGCGAGAACACCGTCAGGTTCGGCGCCGGGTCGGTGTCGAAGGTGAACTCGGTGACGACGCCGAAGTTGCCGCCACCGCCGCCGCGCAGCGCCCAGAACAGGTCCGGCTCGGACGTCGCGGACGCCGTCACGAGCTTGCCGTCGGCCGTGACGACCTTGGCGGAGCTGAGGTGATCGCAGGTCAGGCCGTACTTGCGGGCGAGCACGCCGATGCCGCCGCCGAGGGTCAGCCCGGCGATCCCGACCGTCGGGCACGACCCGGCGGGCAGCGCGCGCCCGGCCGCACCGAGCGCCGCGTAGACGTCCTTGAGCTTCGCGCCGGCACCGATCACGGCCTTGGTGCCCTGGACTTCCACCTTGTTCATCGCGGACAGGTCGATGACCATCCCGCCCTCGGGCACGGAGTACCCGGCGTAGCTGTGCCCGCCGCTGCGCGCGGCGATGCTCACGCGGCCGGCGATGGCCTGGACGCACGCCTGCACGTCCTGGGCCGTCGAGGCCTGGGCCACGGCGACGGGGTTGCGGCCGTCGAAGAGCGGGTTGAAGGCGTGCTTGGCGGTCTCGTAGTCGTCGTCACCCGGGCGGAGGAGGCCACCGGTCAGCCGGGTGCGCAGGTCGTCCCAGTTCGGCGGCCCGGTCGGCGGCCTGCTGGTCGTCGGCGAGGCCGGGGGCGCGGTCGTGGGCGCGGTCGAGCCCACGGGCACCGGGCTGCCGCCGGTCGAGCAGGCCGCGGCGACCGCGCCTGCCGCCGAAACGCCCGCGATCCGGAGGAACGCCCTTCGGTCCAGGTCCATACGGGGGTAGACGTCCGGCTGTCCGGCGGGTTGTCCCGCGTCCTGCTCGCTGTCCACATCGGACTCCTCAGCCCCGGGGGAAGCACCCGGCGCGGCCAGTCTAGGTCCGCCGGAGAACATCAACACGCTGAGCCGCTCCGGCTCGATGGGTACACGCGCCCGCGCCGCGGCGCGTTCAGGACCAGGCAGGAACGCGTGGCACGGCACCGTCCAAGGCGGACCCGTCGGACCGGCCGCTCAGCCAGGCCAGCAGCGCGCCGGGCGTGCCCGTGACGGTCTCCTCCGGCGCGTCGCCCATCGTCCACTCGAAGCCGTCGGTGACCAGGCGCAACGCCGGCAGGTGGGCACCGCGGGAGGTGATCGCGTGCTGGACGACGTCCTCGGTGAGCGGGCCGAGCAGGGCCAGCACCTGGTCGAGGTCGGGCCCGATCCCCAGGTCGGCGAGGTGGATGGTCAGCTCGGACAGCCGCATCCGCGCGACGACGGCGCCGGTCACGGGCCCGCCCTGGCGGTTGCGGGCCTCGCGCGCCCAGGCGTCGTCCGGCATGGCCACGGCGTACTGCTCGAACCGCCCGGCCGACGCGACGAAGTCCGCGAGGATGTCCGGCACCGCCTGCCGCGCACCGGCCTCGATGTCCGTGTCGCGAGCCTCGGGGCTGGCGTACATCGGCGTCTCGACACCGGTGTTCGCCCAGGTCAGCAGGTTGCGCAGGCCATCGGCGTTGCGCGCGACGTGCGCCACGACGTGCGCCCGCGTCCAGCCGGGCAACGCACTCGGCGCGCGCAGTTCGGGCTCACCGAGCCCGCCGGCCACGCGGGCCCATTCGTCGTCGAGCCGCCGCACGCCGTCGAGCAATGCGCGTGCCTTCCCGGATGCCTGTTCCGATGCCGTCGTCACGGGCCCGAGTCTAGGACCGCCGCAGGGCTGCCGGGGCGTCCGCCGGGACGGCCGGGTTCTTCGGCGCGATCGGCTCCAGCCGCACGTACGGCACGTCCTGTGTGGGGCGCTCGTCCGGTTCGCCCTTGTTCGGCCAGAACGAGAACGCCCGCTCCGCCTGGGCCGTGATCGTCAGGGACGGGTTCACGCCGAGGTTGGCCGTGATCGCCGCGCCGTCGACCACCGACAGGCCCGGATAGCCGAACACCCGGTGGTACGGGTCGATCACGCCCTCGTCCGTCGTGGCGCCGATCGGGACGCCGCCGATGAAGTGGGCCGTCAGCGGGATGTCGAAGATCTCGCCCCAGGTGCCGCCCGCGAGGCCGCCGATGCGGTCGGCCGTGCGCTCGTTGGCCTCGTGGCCCGCCGGGATGAAGCTCGGGTTCGGCTCGCCGTGGCCCTGCTTCGAGGTGTACTTGCGCCGGCCGAACAGGCCGCGCTTCGTGTACGTCGTGATCGAGTTGTCGAGGCTCTGCATCACCAGCAGGATCACCGTGCGCTCGCTCCAGCGGTAGCCGTTGAGCAGCTTCGCCGTCTGGAGCGGGTGCTTGACCATGAACGACACGGCCTGCCGCCAGCGCGGCACCGGCGAGGCGCCGTCGGTGGCGATGGTCTGCAGCAGGCTCATCGCGTTGCTGCCCTTGCCGTAGCGGACCGGCTCGATGTGGGTGTTCTCGTCCGGGTGAATCGACGACGTGATCGCGACCCCGCGGCTGAAGTTGCGGCTCTCGTCGACGTCGGTGCGCGCGGCGCCGATGATCGCCTCGGAGTTCGTCCGGGTCAGCTCGCCCAGGCGCCGCGACAGCGCGGGCAGCGTGCCGGTGTCCTTCATCTTGTGCAGCAGGTTCTGCGTGCCCCACGTGCCCGCGGCGAAGACGACCTTCTCGGCCGTGATCGTCGTCCGGAACCGGCGGGACGTCGTCCCGGTCTTCTTCAGGTCGACGTCGTAGCCGCCGCCCGAACGGAGCCGGACCGACGTCACCGTCGTGAGCGGGATGACCTGCGCGCCGTCCTGCTCGGCGAGGTACAGGTAGTTCTTGACCAGCGTGTTCTTCGCGCCAACGCGGCAGCCGGTCATGCAGGCGCCGCACTCGGTGCAGCCGGTGCGCGCGGGCCCGGCGCCCCCGAAGAACGGGTCCGCGGCCTTCTCCCCCGGCTTGCCGAAGTAGACGCCGACGGGGGTCGGGTGGAACGAGCCGCCGACGCCCATGTCCTTCGCGACGTCGCGCATCACGACGTCCGACGGCGTGATGGTCGGGTTCGTGACGACCCCGAGCATCCGGCTCGCCTGGTCGTAGTGCGGCGCGAGCTCGGACTCCCAGTCGGTGATGTGCGACCACTGCTGGTCGGCGTAGAACGGCTTCAGCGGCCGGTACAGCGTGTTCGCGTAGACGAGCGACCCGCCGCCGACGCCGGCGCCCGCGAGCACCATGACGTCGTTGAGCATGTGGATGCGCTGGATCCCGTAGCAGCCGACCTGCGGCGCCCACAGGTAGCGCTTGAGGTCCCAGGACGTCTTCGCGAACTCGTCGTCGGCGAACCGGCGCCCCGCCTCGACGACGGCGACCCGGTAGCCCTTCTCGGTGAGCCGCAGCGCCGCGACGCTGCCGCCGAACCCCGACCCGACCACGACGACGTCGTAGTCGAAACCATCTGCACTGGTGGTGGTGTTACTGGCAGTCACACCTTGAGCGTAACCCCGGGTCCGCTTCCTGACCAGAGGTAAGTTACTGGCCAGTCACCCGTCTGCACGCTTCTCGGACGGTGATTGTGGGTATACAAACAGTAGCTCGATGTTCACGTCGGCGAGACCCGTTCGGCGGGACACGATTTCCGGGAGGGACCGACATGGGCCCCCAGCAGCTCACCGGTTGGCGCAAGTCGAGCCACAGTCACTTCGAAGAGAACGCCTGCGTGGAGATCGGTTCCGCGCCCGGCGTCGTCGGGGTGCGGGACACCAAGCAAGCGGCACTCGGTGCCGCCCGCCCGGTGCTCGTCTACCCCGCGGAGGCCTTCGCGGCCTTAGTGCGGCACCTCACCGGCGAACGGTGAGCCCCACCCGCTGGAACTCCTTCAAATCCGAATAACCCGTTTTCGCCATCGCGCGACGCAGGGCCCCGAAGAGGTTCACCACGCCCTCCGCGTCGGACGACGGCCCGAACAGCAGGGTCTTGAGGTCGACGGCGTAGTCCGGCCCGGCCGCCACGCGCGAGCGCGGCAGCGACGGGTGCGCGGCCGCCGCCGTCCAGTACAGGCCCTGCCCGGGCGCGTCCGACGCGGCGGCCAGTGGTGAACCGAGCATGACGGCGTCCGCGCCGCACGCGATGGCCTTCGCGATGTCCCCCGACGTCGTCATGCCGCCGTCCGCCAGCACGTGCACGTAGCGGCCGCCGGTCTCGTCGAGGTAGTCGCGGCGGGCGGCCGCGGCGTCGATGACGGCCGTGGCCATCGGCACGCCGATGCCGAGCACGCGGTCGGTGCTCGTCACGCCCGGCGTGTAACCGTGGCCGACGATCACGCCGGCCGCGCCGGTGCGCATCAGGTGCATCGCCGTGCGGTAGTCGCTGACGCCGCCGGCGATCACCGGCACGTCGAGGCGGCCGATGAAGTCCTTGAGGTTCAGCGGCTCGGCGTCGCGCACCACGTGCTCGGCGGAGATGATCGTGCCCTGCACGACGAGGATCTCGACGCCGGCCGCGATCAGGTCCGGGGTCAGCTCGGCGGCGTGCTGCGGGCTGACGCGCGCGGCCACCGTGACGCCGGACTCGCGGACCGTCTTGATCGCCTCGGTCAGCAGGTCGAGCCGGATCGGCGCGGCGTGCAGCTCCTGCAGCACCCGGCCGACGGCGGTCGGGTCCTCGACGTCCTCGGCCGCGCGGACCAGCTGGAAGATCGCGTCCTCGACGTTCGGGTGCCGGGCCCAGAGCCCTTCGGCGTTGAGCACGCCCAGGCCGCCGAGCTCGCCGACGGCGACCGCGGTGCCGGGCGAGACGATCGCGTCCGTCGGGTGGGTGACCAGCGGCAGGTCGAAGCGGTAGGCGTCGATCTGCCACGAGGTGGACACCACCGACGACGACCGGGTCCGCCGTGAGGGCACGATCTCGACGTCGTCGAGGTCATACGCCCGCCGCGCGGTGCGGCCCATCCCGATCTCGACCAGGTCCCGCACGTGAAGCCTCCTCCGACGACGACAATCTGCCGTGCCCCATTGTCGCCAGTCCGTGTGGGTGACCCGCGCACGGGGGTTAGAACAGCAGGAACACGGGCACCGCGCCCGCCGCGAGCCCCGCCGCGGAACCGGCCAGCCCCAGGCCCAGCCGGCGCTGCTCGGCGGTCCCGACGAGGACGGCGGCCTGGATCCAGCCCCCGAACAACACCGCCCAGAAGACCAGGGCCAGGCCCGAGCCGACCGCGACCCGTTCACCGAGGCGCTCGACCGCCCGCACCTGGTGGCCGACCTCGGAGATCTCCAGGCGGACCGGCTCACCCGGCGGCATGTCGAAGCCCTCGTCGGCGCTCCAGGCTTCGAACCGCTCGCCTTCGGCCGTGCGGAAGACGAGGTGGTGGCTGTCCCCCGTGCTGCTCCGCGTCACGGTGACGGCTTCGGTCCGCTCGACCGGCCCGATCGACTGAACGGTCCAGAACGCCGCGAAGCAGAGGGCGGCCCCGGCGGGGATCGTCACCAGCGCCGCCGTCGCGAGCGTCGCCACGCGGCCCACGGCTACACGCGGACGAACACGGCGACCGGCGACAGGGTCGCGCCCAGCGCCAGGGCCAGCCAGGTCGCCATGGGTGGATAGACGTTGAGCCGGACCGCGCCGAAGTAGACCGCGCCCAGTGCGAGCAGGGACGCGACGATCAGGAGCACCGGCCGGATCACGCCCGCCCGCAGGTCGAGCACGCCGCCGCCGGCCCGCAGGTAGGCGATGGTGCCGTCCGCGGTCGAGACGTCGAGCGCGACCGGCTGCCCCGGCGGCAGGTCGAGGCCGGACCCGACGGTGGTGATGCTGTAGTGCCGCCCGTCGGCCGCGTCGATGCCGATGGTGTGCCGGACGGCGCCGTCGTCGCCGCCGACCGGGAGCTCGCCCCGCTCGTGGGACGCCACGTGCCCGTCGACGCGGTAGGTGGGCGCGTCCCGGCCCGCGAGCACCTGGCACATGAGACAGACGACGCCGCCGAGGAACAGCGAGACGAGCGCGACTGCCGTGAAGAACACCCTGCGGAGCAAGCGCGTGAAGCGGCCGGCCGTCATGGCGTCCAGTGCACACCAAGGTGGCCACGGAAGGCGATAGGCCAGTTACCGTAAGCACTCTGGGTAACGAAGGTTCAGCCGAAGAGGCCTATGGCCCAGGCCGAACGGGGGCATTTGCCGCCGGAAGACCCGCGATCTTGTAATCAGAGCAGGTCGCGAGCGGTGCCGTGGGCACCGCTCGCGCCTCCCTCAGCGAGTCGTGTAGTTGGGGGCCTCGACGGTCATCGTGACGTCGTGCGGGTGGCTCTCCTTGAGCCCGGCCGCCGTGATCCGGACCAGCTGCGCCTCCTGCAGCTGCGGGATCGTCTCGGCGCCCGCGTAGCCCATGCCCGCGCGCAGGCCGCCGACCAGCTGGTGCACCACGTTGGCGAGCGGGCCGCGGAACGGGATCCGGCCCTCGATGCCCTCCGGGACCAGCTTGTCCTCGTTGAGCACGTCGTCCTGGGCGTAGCGGTCCTTGGAGTAGGACTTGCCCTCGCCGCGCGACTGCATGGCCCCCAGCGAGCCCATGCCGCGGTAGACCTTGAACTGCTTGCCGTTGACCAGGATCAGGTCGCCGGGCGCTTCGGCCGTGCCGGCCAGCAGGCTGCCCAGCATCACGGTGGACGCGCCGGCTGCGATGGCCTTCGCGATGTCGCCGGAGTACTGGATGCCGCCGTCGCCGATCACCGGGATGCCCGCCGGGCGGGCGGCCTGGTCGGCCTCGTAGATCGCCGAGATCTGCGGGACGCCGACGCCGGCGACGATCCGGGTGGTGCAGATCGAGCCCGGGCCGACGCCGACCTTGACGCCGTCCGCGCCCGCGTCGACCAGCGCCTGCGCGCCCGCGCGGGTCGCGACGTTGCCGCCGACGATGTCGACCGCGTCGCCCAGCTCCTTCTTCAGCAGCGAGACGGTGTCGACGACCGCGCGGGAGTGCCCGTGCGCGGTGTCGACCATCAGGACGTCGACGCCCGCGTCGGCCAGGGCCATCGCGCGCTTGTGGCCGTCCGCGCCGACGCCGACCGCGGCGCCGACGATGAGCCGGCCGTCCGGGTCCTTCGTCGCCTTCGGGTACTGCTCGGTCTTCACGAAGTCCTTGACCGTGATCAGGCCGCGCAGCTTGCCCGCGCCGTCGACGATCGGGAGCTTCTCGATCTTGTGCCGGCGCAGCAGGCCGAGCGCGGCGTCCGCGGACACCCCGACCTGCGCGGTGATCAGCGGGGCCTTGGTCATGACCTCGGACACCGGGCGGCTGTGGTCGACCTCGAACCGCATGTCGCGGTTGGTGATGATGCCCACGAGGGTGCCGGCGGCGTCGGCGACCGGCACGCCGGAGATGCGGAACTTCGCGCACAGCGCGTCGACCTCGGCCAACGTGGCGTCGGGCGCGCAGGTGACCGGGTCGGTGACCATGCCGGCTTCGGACCGCTTGACCACCTCGACGGCGGCGGCCTGCTCGTCGATCGGGAGGTTGCGCTGGAGCACGCCGATGCCGCCCTGGCGGGCCATGGCGATCGCCATCCGCGCCTCGGTGACGGTGTCCATGGCGGCGGAGACCAGCGGCACGCCGAGCGTGATGTTCCGGGTCAGCCGGGTGCCGGTGTCGACCATGCTGGGGACGACGTCCGATTCCGCCGGCAGCAGCAGCACGTCATCGAAGGTCAGGCCGAGCATGGCGAACTTGGCCGGAACGGGGGCGGTGATGCCGTCGCTGGTCATAGCGGGTGAAGGGCCTTCCTGGCGCGGGGTGAGCGGCGTCGCTGTGGCGACTCGGAGCCTTCCCCTCATGATATCCGGGTCCGGCCCCCGCCCCGGGTGGTGGGCGAGCCGCGAGGACCGACCGGTAGCGTGCAGGCCGTGGCGCATGACGTTCTGCCTCCGGACCCGTTCGCGGACGACCCGGACGACCCGGCCCGCGCGTTCCTCGACAACGAGGAGCGGCTGGACGAGCCGATCAGCGACCAGGAACGCACCGAGCTGCTGGCCGATCTCTCTGATCTGGCCGTCTACCAGGCGCTTCTCGAGCCTCGCGGGGTCCGCGGGATCGTCGTGGACTGCGGCGAGTGCGACGAACCGCACTACCACGACTGGCACCTGCTGCGGGCCAGCCTGGAGCAGCTGCTGGCCGACGGGCGGATGCGCCCGCACGAGCCGGCCTACGACCCGAACCCCGGCGACTACGTCAGCTGGGACTACTGCCGCGGCTTCGCGGACGGCGTCACGGCGAACGAAAGCGCGTACTGAGCGCCCCTGACCGAACGAAGAAGCCCCGGTGAGTTTCCTCACCGGGGCTTCTTCGGCATCTGGACGACTACGGCGTATCGGTGACGCCCTGCTGGCCGGCACCGCCGACCGTCTCGCTGCGGGGTGACGTGCCCGGGTCGTTGCCGCTCGCGGCCGTGGAGGTCGGCGTGGTCGGCGGCGGGGGCGTCGTCTCGGTGGTCGGCGGCGGGGGCGTCACGGTCGGCGTCGCGGTGCCCGGCAGGCTGGTCGTGCCGCCGCTGCTGCCCGGGATCGACGTCGCCGAGCCGGCCGGCGGCACCTGCGTCGCCGAGACACCACCGGGCGGAATCTGCGTCGACGTGGGCTGCTGGGTCGGGCCCTGCACCGGCGCGTCCGGGTTCTGGAGCTGGGCGGCGAGCTGCCGGTGCTGCTCCATCAGCTGGTCTTTGTTGTCCTCGTCGCTGACCTGCGAGAGCGCGGTCTGGGCGTCCTGGAGGGCCTGGCGGGCGGCGACGAGGTCGCCGCCGGCGATGGCGAGGTTCGCCTTCTCGAGGTCGAGCTTCGCGTTCGCGGCCGCCTCGACCGAGTGGGTGTGATCGGAGTACAGGACCTTCGCGAGGCCCCAAAGCGTGTCGCCGGGCTCCGCGGAGCGCGCGGCCAGCCCGGTTCCGGTGAACGCGATCGCCAGCACAGCGGCGGCGACGGCGACCGGGACGAGCAGCCTGCGGCGGCGTCCGCTCGAGGCGTGCCGCCGCGCGAGAGCGGCGGTGGTGACGGTGCGTACAGCGGTGTCGACGTCGACCAGTTCGGCCAGTGGCTCACTGTCGATGTCTCTTCGCCACGCCACCAGCAACGCGTTGAGCTCCTGGTCGCCGAGGCCGTCGGCCAGGGCCGGGTCGGATCCGCCGAGCGCGTCGAGCAGGGCGTCGTCCGCCTGCACCGCCGTCAGGTCGGCGGCGAACTCCGCCTCCGAACCCGACAGGCCGCCGGCCCAGACGTCATCCGGCTCGAAACCCTTTTCGTGACCGGTCACTCAGAGCACCTCCTCCGCGGCCAGGACCTTTCTCAGCCGCGCGAGCGCGCGGTGCTGAGCGACGCGGACGGCTCCGGGGGTGGACCCCACGGCGTCCGCGGTCTCCTCCGCCGACAGGCCGACGACCACGCGCAGCACCACGATCTCCCGCTGCTTGTCCGGCAGCACCTGCAACAACTGGGACATCCGCTCGTTCA